>NZ_CAMPPP010000015.1:35000-182026 GCF_946901175.1 Pseudomonas sp. Marseille-Q5117
TCATCCCGACTTACCAAACCGATGCAAACTCCGAATACCTACAAGTGCCGAGCATGGGAGACACACGGCGGGTGCTAACGTCCGTCGTGAAAAGGGAAACAACCCAGACCGTCAGCTAAGGTCCCAAAGTTATGGTTAAGTGGGAAACGATGTGGGAAGGCTTAGACAGCTAGGAGGTTGGCTTAGAAGCAGCCACCCTTTAAAGAAAGCGTAATAGCTCACTAGTCGAGTCGGCCTGCGCGGAAGATGTAACGGGGCTCAAACCATACACCGAAGCTACGGGTATCACCTTCGGGTGATGCGGTAGAGGAGCGTTCTGTAAGCCTGTGAAGGTGAGTTGAGAAGCTTGCTGGAGGTATCAGAAGTGCGAATGCTGACATGAGTAACGACAATGGGTGTGAAAAACACCCACGCCGAAAGACCAAGGTTTCCTGCGCAACGTTAATCGACGCAGGGTTAGTCGGTCCCTAAGGCGAGGCTGAAAAGCGTAGTCGATGGAAAACAGGTTAATATTCCTGTACTTCTGGTTATTGCGATGGAGGGACGGAGAAGGCTAGGCCAGCTTGGCGTTGGTTGTCCAAGTTTAAGGTGGTAGGCTGAGATCTTAGGTAAATCCGGGATCTTAAGGCCGAGAGCTGATGACGAGTTACCCTTTGGGTGACGAAGTGGTTGATGCCATGCTTCCAAGAAAAGCTTCTAAGCTTCAGGTAACCAGGAACCGTACCCCAAACCGACACAGGTGGTTGGGTAGAGAATACCAAGGCGCTTGAGAGAACTCGGGTGAAGGAACTAGGCAAAATGGCACCGTAACTTCGGGAGAAGGTGCGCCGGTGAGGGTGAAGGACTTGCTCCGTAAGCTCATGCCGGTCGAAGATACCAGGCCGCTGCGACTGTTTATTAAAAACACAGCACTCTGCAAACACGAAAGTGGACGTATAGGGTGTGACGCCTGCCCGGTGCCGGAAGGTTAATTGATGGGGTTAGCTAACGCGAAGCTCTTGATCGAAGCCCCGGTAAACGGCGGCCGTAACTATAACGGTCCTAAGGTAGCGAAATTCCTTGTCGGGTAAGTTCCGACCTGCACGAATGGCGTAACGATGGCGGCGCTGTCTCCACCCGAGACTCAGTGAAATTGAAATCGCTGTGAAGATGCAGTGTATCCGCGGCTAGACGGAAAGACCCCGTGAACCTTTACTATAGCTTTGCACTGGACTTTGAATTTGCTTGTGTAGGATAGGTGGGAGGCTTTGAAGCGTGGACGCCAGTTCGCGTGGAGCCATCCTTGAAATACCACCCTGGCAACTTTGAGGTTCTAACTCAGGTCCGTTATCCGGATCGAGGACAGTGTATGGTGGGTAGTTTGACTGGGGCGGTCTCCTCCTAAAGAGTAACGGAGGAGTACGAAGGTGCGCTCAGACCGGTCGGAAATCGGTCGTAGAGTATAAAGGCAAAAGCGCGCTTGACTGCGAGACAGACACGTCGAGCAGGTACGAAAGTAGGTCTTAGTGATCCGGTGGTTCTGTATGGAAGGGCCATCGCTCAACGGATAAAAGGTACTCCGGGGATAACAGGCTGATACCGCCCAAGAGTTCATATCGACGGCGGTGTTTGGCACCTCGATGTCGGCTCATCACATCCTGGGGCTGAAGCCGGTCCCAAGGGTATGGCTGTTCGCCATTTAAAGTGGTACGCGAGCTGGGTTTAGAACGTCGTGAGACAGTTCGGTCCCTATCTGCCGTGGACGTTTGAGATTTGAGAGGGGCTGCTCCTAGTACGAGAGGACCGGAGTGGACGAACCTCTGGTGTTCCGGTTGTCACGCCAGTGGCATTGCCGGGTAGCTATGTTCGGGAAAGATAACCGCTGAAAGCATCTAAGCGGGAAACTTGCCTCAAGATGAGATCTCACTGGAACCTTGAGTTCCCTGAAGGGCCGTCGAAGACTACGACGTTGATAGGTTGGGTGTGTAAGCGCTGTGAGGCGTTGAGCTAACCAATACTAATTGCCCGTGAGGCTTGACCATATAACACCCAAGCAATTTGCGTCGAAAGGCCAGATTGCGGTGTGTGAAGACGAAACGAACCGAAAGTTCGAAACGCACAAACACCAGCTATCACATACCCAATTTGCTGAAGCGAGGCCATCTGGTCACGAGTCAGTACCCGAATTTCTTGACGACCATAGAGCGTTGGAACCACCTGATCCCATCCCGAACTCAGCAGTGAAACGATGCATCGCCGATGGTAGTGTGGGGTTTCCCCATGTGAGAGTAGGTCATCGTCAAGATTAAATTCCGAAACCCCAATTGCGAAAGCAGTTGGGGTTTTGTTTTGCCTGCGAGAAAGTTCTTACAGCCTTCGCAGACATCGTCCGGCTGTCACAGCCGGCCGACAATGCTAAGGTTCTGCCTCGGCTTCAGCGATTTTCCAAGGAATCCATATGTCGGACGCCCAGTCCCTCAACGCTGCATTCATGGTGGTTCAGAGCAACAGTCTCGATGAGCTGCGCAGCCTTGTGGTCAGCATCATGCGGCGCTATCCACTCGCACCCTTGGAAAATGAAATCGCTTTGGTGCAAAGCAACGGCATCGCCCAATGGCTCAAACTGGCATTGGCGGAGGATCCCGAAGACGACGACCTTGGCGGTTGCGGAATCGCTGCGGCGATTGACGTTCAACTACCCGGCAGTTTCATGTGGCAGCTCTATCGCATGGTATTGGGACGAGAAGAGATTCCGGCGAAATCCCTGCTCGATAAGGCTCCGCTGACCTGGCGCCTGATGCGCCTCTTGCCACAGGTAATCGATCGCCCCCACTTCGAGCCGCTGCAACGCTTCCTTACCCATGACAGCGATTTGCGCAAGCGCTATCAATTGTCAGAGCGTCTGGCCGACCTGTTTGACCAATATCAGGTCTACCGGGCCGACTGGCTGGAAGATTGGGCGGAAGGCCGCCACCAACTGCGCAATGTGCGAGGTGAAATCAAACCTCTGCCACCGACCAGTTGCTGGCAGGCCGAGTTGTGGCGAGCGCTGCTGGATGACGTCGGCGAACAAGGCATGGCGCAGAGTCGTGCCGGCGTCCATCAACGCTTCATGGAACGCATCAACACCCTTGATGAGGCTCCGGCTTCACTGCCACCGCGTGTGATCGTTTTTGGTATTTCTTCGCTACCCGCGCAGGTACTTGAAGCGCTCGCCGGTCTGGCACGTTTCAGCCAGGTGCTGCTTTGCGTACACAACCCCTGTCGCCATCACTGGGCCGATATCGTTGCCGACAAGGATCTGCTGCGGCATCAATACAAGCGGCAACAACGCAAAAGCGGGATGCCAGTGGTACTTGACGCCGAGACCCTGCATCAGCACGCGCATCCGTTGCTGGCCGCTTGGGGCAAGCAAGGTCGCGACTATATCAACCTGCTCGACAGCTACGACGACCCCAACAGCTACCGCGCAGCCTTTCGTGACGGCCGCATCGACCTGTTCAGCGAAGCCCAGCCCCACAACATGCTCAACCAGCTGCAGGACGACATTCTGGAGTTACGCCCCCTTAACGAGACACGCGAACTCTGGCCTGCGGTCGATTCAACCCAAGACCATTCAATACGTTTTCACATCGCCCACAGCGCCCAGCGTGAAGTCGAGATCCTGCACGATCAACTGCTGGCGCGTTTCAGTGCCGACCCGGACTTGCGCCCCCGCGACGTAATCGTCATGGTCCCGGATATCGACAGCTATGCACCGCATATCCGCGCGGTTTTCGGTCAGCTCGATCGATTCGACACGCGCTTCATTCCGTTCACTTTGGCGGATCAGGGCCAGCGTGGACGTGATCCGTTGCTAATCGCGGTCGAACATTTGCTCAAATTGCCGGACAGTCGTTTCCCGGTCAGTGAGATCCTCGACCTGCTCGATGTCCCGGCCCTGCGTGCGCGATTTGGCGTAGAAGAACGCGACCTGCCAACTTTGCATCGCTGGATCGAAGGCGCCGGCGTGCGTTGGGGCATGAGTGCCGAGCAACGGGCCGGTCTCGGTTTGCCGGAGGAACTGGAGCAGAACAGCTGGCATTTCGGCCTGCGCCGAATGCTGCTGGGCTACGCCGTCGGCAGTGCCGACGCATGTGCAGGTATCGAGCCTTACGACGAAATTGGTGGGCTTGATGCTGCCCTGATCGGTCCACTGGTGGCTCTGCTGGATGCCCTGGAAATCGCTCATCGGCAACTCACGCAACCGGCTCAACCGAAAGAGTGGGGGCTGCGTTTGCAGGCGCTGATGCAGGTGTTCTTTCAGGCGAGCAACGAGCACGACGACTACCTGCTGACCCAGTTGGAGGAGCTTCGCGAAACCTGGCTCGAGACCTGCGAGGCGGTCGGGCTGACTGACGAACTGCCGCTGACTGTCGTGCGCGAAGCCTGGCTCGCCGGGCTGGATCAGGGCCGTTTGTCGCAACGATTCCTCGCCGGTGCGGTGAATTTCTGCACTTTGATGCCGATGCGCGCGATTCCTTTCAAACTGGTCTGTCTGCTGGGCATGAATGACGGCGACTATCCGCGTGCCCAACCGCCTCTGGATTTCGACCTGATGGGCAGCGATTACCGACCTGGCGACCGCTCACGGCGTGAAGATGACCGCTACCTGTTACTCGAAGCGCTGTTATCCGCACGCACTCAGCTCTATATCAGTTGGGTCGGTCGCAGCATTCGCGACAACAGCGAACGACCTGCCTCGGTGCTCATCGGCCAGTTGCGCGATCACCTCGCCAGCGGCTGGCGTTCAATCGACCCAAGCCAGGATCTGTTAGACGCGCTGACCGAAGAACATCCCCTGCAACCTTTCAGCGCCCGCTATTTCCACGAAGGCGAGCAACTGTTCAGCTACGCCAGCGAGTGGCAGGTGTTGCATCAAGAGAAAGCGCAGCATAGTGAAGCACCCTTACTCGCGCCATATGTTCAAGAGGAACCGTTGACGCTGGCATTGCTGCAGGATTTTCTGCGTAATCCGGTTCGGCATTTTTTCACCCAGCGTCTCAAGGTCTATTTCGAGGCGGCGCAAGCGCCGTTGGCCGATGAAGAACCTTTCGTGCTGGACGCGCTACAGCGCTACACGCTGAGCGACAGTTTGCTGGAAGCCGCACTCAGCCAGCCGGAGGATGTCGAACAGGCGCTGCAAGCCCGGGCGCTGCGCCTGCAAAACAGTGGCTTGTTGCCGATGGCTGGCTTTGGCGAATGTCTGCAGCGCGAGTTGATCGAACCGCTGCCGGATCTTCTGCAGCGTTATCAACAGTTGCTGACGTTATGGCCGACGCCGTTGACCAGTGCGATCCCGGTCAGTCTCGACCTGCAAGGTTTGCGGCTGGAGGGCTGGCTCGCAAACCTGCATCAACGCGCCGATGGCGGTCTGCTGTCGGTCACGACCATTCCCAACAGCATCGGCTCGATCAAAACTCGCAAGTGGCATCGGCTGACCAAACCGTGGGTCACCCATCTGGTCGCCTGCGCCAGCGAGCATGCGTTGACCACGGCATTGGTCGCCAGTGATGACACATTGTTGCTGGAGCCAATGGAGCGAGACCGAGCGCTGCGTTTGCTCGGTGACCTGCTTCTTGCGTGGCAATCAGGCATGCGCCAACCCTTGCCGATTGCGATAAAAACCGCGTTCGCCTGGTTGTCTCAAACTGAGCCGGTCAAAGCCGAAGCCTCTGCACGAAAAGCCTATGAAGGTGACGGCCAGACCAGCGAGGGCGAGCGGCGTGAAAGCCCGGCACTGCTCCGGCAATATCCCGATTTCGATGCACTGTTGGCAGACGAAACCGTCACCGGCTGGTGCGACGCCTTATACCGCCCATTATTCGAAGCGCCTTGGCGTTCCTTGTCCAGCGAAGGTGCGCGCGCATGAGTACCAAAACACCGTTGGCACTGGCCTTCCCGCTGCGCGGCAGTCAGTTGATCGAAGCAAGCGCAGGCACCGGCAAAACCTTCACGATTTCGGCACTTTATCTGCGGCTGATTCTCGGTCATGGCGGCGAGGCAAGCGGTTTCGCACGCGAACTGCTGCCGCCGCAGATCCTCGTAGTGACGTTTACCGACGCTGCCACCAAAGAGCTGCGTGAACGGATTCGGACACGCTTGGCTGAGGCCGCGCGATTCTTCCGCGATGAAATCACCGCCCCCGACGGACTGATTGCCGAGTTGCGCGAACAGTTCGATCCGCAGCAATGGCCGGGCTGCGCCAACCGCCTCGATATTGCCGCGCAGTGGATGGACGAAGCCGCCGTCTCGACCATTCACAGCTGGTGTCAGCGCATGCTGCGCGAGCATGCGTTCGACAGCGGCAGCCTGTTCACGCAATCCCTGGAAACCGATCACAGCGATTTGCTTGGCGAAGTGTTGCGCGATTACTGGCGACTGTTCTGCTACCCGATGCAGGGCGATGCGCTGAACTGGGTGCGCAGCAATTGGGGTGGCCCCGCAGCATTGTTGCCTCGGGTACGAGGCTTGTTCGCCAGCGAGCGTGACACCGATGAAGGCAAGGTGCCTGCGGAGCTGATCGCCGAGTGTTTACTGGAGCGGCGAGCAGCATTGGTCGAACTGAAAGCGCCTTGGCGTGATTGGGCAGACGAACTGCTCGCGCTCTGCCATGAAGGCGTCGCCAGCAAAACCGTCGATGGCCGCAAGATGCAGGCGCGTTATTTCGAACCCTGGTTCGAGAAACTCAAGACCTGGGCCGAAGACGAGGCGCTTGAGCAACTGGACATTGGCACCGGCTTCACCCGTCTGACATCCGAAGGCATGGCCGAGGCCTGGAAAGGCCAGGCCCCGAGTCATCCGGGGCTGGACGCCATGTCCGCACTCAAATCGAGCCTCGACGCATTGCCGACGCCCGATGCCGCTGTTCTGCAACACGCTGCCAAGTGGGTCGGTGCACGCTTCGAAGAAGAGAAGCGTCGCCGCGCAGAAATGGGATTCGACGACATGCTGTTGCGTCTGGATGCCGCGCTGCAATCGGAGGGCGGCGAGCGTCTGGCAACGCTGATCCGCGAGCAGTTCCCGGTCGCGCTGATCGACGAATTCCAGGACACCGATCCGGTGCAATACCGCATCTTCGAAAGCATCTACCGCATCGAAGACAATCACCCTGACACCGGCCTGTTCCTGATCGGCGATCCCAAACAGGCGATCTACGCCTTTCGCGGTGCCGACATCTACACCTACCTGCGCGCACGTCAGGCCACCACCGGCCGTTTGCATACGCTCGGCACCAACTTCCGCTCCAGCCACGGTATGGTGACAGCGGTCAATCACGTATTCGAACGCGCCGAGTCTCGAGAACAGGGACGCGGCGCGTTTTTGTTTCGCGAGAAAACCGGCGAAAACCCGGTACCGTTCCTTCCGGTCGAGTCTCAGGGACGCAAGGAAACGCTGCGGATTGCCGGGCATGACGTCGCGGCACTGAATGTCTGGCTACTGCCCAGCGATCAGCCACTGTCCGGCGCGATCTATCGTCAGCAAATGGCCGCCGCCTGCGCGAGCCAGATCACCGCACTGCTCAATGGCGGGCAAACCGGTAGCGCTGGTTTCGTTCAGGCGGACGACTTCCGAGGTTTGCGTCCTTCGGATATCGCGATCCTCGTCCGCGACGGTAAAGAGGCCCAGGCCGTACGCGCCGAACTCGCCGCCAGAGGGGTGCGCAGTGTTTATCTGTCAGACAAGGATTCCGTGTTCGCCGCGCAAGAGGCGCACGACCTTCTGGCGTGGCTGAAGGCTTGCGCCGAACCCGATGTCGAACGCTCGCTCAAGGCTGCGCTGGCCTGCACCACCCTGAACCTGCCGCTGATCGAGCTGGAACGCCTGAACCAGGATGAAATGGTCTGGGAAGCCCGGGTCATGCAGTTCCGCGGCTATCGCGAGCTCTGGCGCAAACAGGGCGTGTTACCGATGTTGCGCCGCCTGCTTCACGATTTCCATTTGCCGCAGACCCTGATGCAGCGCAGTGACGGCGAGCGCGTGCTGACCAACCTTTTGCACCTCTCGGAACTGATGCAGCAAGCCGCCGCTGAACTGGACGGCGAGCAAGCATTGATCCGCCATCTGGCCGAGCTGCTGGCACTGTCCGGTCAGGCCGGTGAAGAGCAGATTCTGCGTCTGGAAAGCGACGAGCAACTGGTCAAAGTGGTGACCATTCACAAATCCAAGGGGCTGGAATATCCGCTGGTGTTCCTGCCATTCATTTGCTCGGCGAAACCGGTGGATGGCAGCCGTTTGCCGCTGCATTACCACGACGCTGCGGGCAAGGCGCAGATCAGCCTCAAGCCGACTCCCGAGTTGATCGCCTTGGCTGACGATGAGCGTCTGGCCGAAGATCTGCGTCTTCTGTATGTCGCATTAACGCGCGCGCAGCATGCCTGCTGGCTGGGCGTCACCGATCTCAAGCGCGGCAATAACAACAGCTCGGTGTTGCACCTGTCTGCGCTGGGTTACTTACTCGGTGGCGGTGCCGCTTTGGGCGAGTCCAGCGAATTGAATCGCTGGCTGCGCGATCTGCAGCAAGACTGCGCGGCAATTGGCATCGGCGAAATGCCTCAGCCCACTGACGAACATTACCAGCCGCCGCGCAATGAAGCAGTGCTACGAGCGACGCTACGGCCCAAGCGCAAAGCCAGTGAAAACTGGTGGATCGCGTCGTACAGCGCCCTGCGCATCAGCGACATAATGAGCATCGGCAGCGATGAAGCACCGGACAGTCCGCAGGCACAAAAGCTCTTCGACGACGAGCGCCTCGACCCCGACGCGCCACGAGAAATCATCAGCGGTGGCGCCGATATCCACCGTTTTCCCCGTGGCCCCAATCCCGGCACCTTTCTGCATGGCTTGCTCGAATGGGCGGGCGCTGAAGGTTTTTCGGTTACCCGCGAAGCGCTGGAAGATGCGATTGCCCGGCGTTGCAACCTGCGCGGCTGGCAAGGCTGGATTACCACGCTGACTGACTGGCTGCAGCATTTGCTCAAGTCGCCGTTGCCGATCGCTGGCGGGCAACCGCCGGTGGTTCTTGAGCAACTGAAGCAATACCGCGTCGAGATGGAGTTCTGGTTCGCCAGCCACAAAGTCGACGTGCTCAAGCTCGATGAACAGGTGCGCCAGCACACCCACAATGGCGTCGCTCGTGTTGCGGCAGAACCGGTGCAACTCAACGGCATGTTCAAGGGCTTTATCGACCTGACCTTCGAGCACGCTGGCCGTTATTACGTCGCCGATTACAAATCCAACTGGCTCGGCGTGGATGATCAGGCCTACACCGTGCAGGCCATGGAGCAGTCGATCCTCGATAACCGTTACGACCTGCAATACGTGCTGTATCTGCTGGCACTGCATCGCCAGTTGAAGGCGCGGCTGGCGGATTACGATTACGACCGCCATGTCGGCGGGGCGCTTTATCTGTTTCTGCGCGGAACGCGTGCGGAAAGTCGCGGCGTGTACTTCGTGCGGCCACCACGGGAATTGATCGAACGCCTCGACCGGATGTTCCAGGGCAAACCCGAACCCAAGTCCGAGCCCGCCTGGGAACAGGGAGTCCTGCTATGAGCCGCACATTCGCCGATCTGCTGCCGACACCGCTGGAAGCGGACAGCCTGTCGAAACTCTCGCCGCTGACCCGCGCCGATGATTTGCTGTTGTTGCTGAGCCGTTGGGTCGAGCGCGGTTGGCTGCGCGCGCTGGACCGCGCCTTTGTCGCTTTCCTGCATGAACTCGAGCCCGAGACCGACCCGTTGGTGCTGCTGGCGGCGGCGTTGACCAGTCACCAACTCGGCCATGGTCATGTGTGTCTGGATTTGTTCGAAACCCTCAAGGCGCCGGATTTTGCCCTGTCATTGCCGCCCGAAGGCGATGTGCAGGGCGGTGTGTTGTTGCTGCCTTCGCAATTGCTCGAAACGCTCGATGGAGCCCATTGGTGCAAAGTGCTGGCAAGCAGCTCGCTGGTCGCGCTGGCCGCCGATGCCAGTGAACCAGCGCAGACACGTCCGTTGGTGCTGTCTTCGAAACGCCTGTACTTGCGCCGCTACTGGACCTACGAACGCCGCATCGATGCAGCGTTGCGCCAGCGCTTGATGCAACCGGAGCCGACGCCGGATGATCTGCCGCAGCGTCTGAACGAATTGTTCGGCGGCGCGGAATCCGCAGCTGTCATCGATTGGCAGAAACTCGCCTGTGCGCTCGCTACGCGCAGCGCCTTCAGCATCATCACTGGCGGCCCGGGCACCGGGAAAACCACCACGGTGGTGCGCTTGCTCGCGTTGCTGCAGGCACCGGCCGTCGAGGCTGGCCATCCGCTGCGCATTCGTCTGGCCGCACCGACCGGCAAGGCCGCTGCACGTTTGACCGAGTCGATCAGTCAGCAAGTGCAATCACTGCAAGTCGCCGAAGCGGTGCGCGCGGCGATCCCCAGCGATGTGACCACCGTGCACCGTCTGCTCGGCAGTCGACCGGGCACCCGGCATTTCCGTCACCATGCCGGCAACCGCCTGCCGCTTGATGTGCTGGTGGTCGATGAAGCGTCGATGATCGACCTGGAAATGATGGCGAACTTGCTCGACGCCATGCCGGCCCATGCTCGGCTGGTGCTGCTGGGCGACAAGGATCAGTTGGCCTCGGTCGAGGCCGGTGCGGTGCTGGGCGATCTGTGTCGTGACGCCGAGGGCGGTTGGTACAGCCCGCAGACGCGGCAATGGCTGGAGTCAGTCAGTGGCGAGTCGTTGCAGGGCAGCGGTTTGCATGAAGATCGCGACGGCACCCACCCGCTGGCGCAGCAAGTGGTGATGCTGCGTCACTCGCGCCGCTTCGGCGAGGGCAGCGGTATCGGTCAGCTCGCGCGCCGGGTCAATCAGCAATTGGCCGATGAGGCGCGACAGTTGCTCGCCGCTGGCGGCTACGACGACGTGTATTCGCTGCCGCTCAAAGGCGAGCACGATCACAAGCTCGAACGCCTGCTGCTCGAAGGTCACGGCAACGGCCCGCAAGGTTATCGCCATTACTTGAGCGTACTGCGCGATCAGCGTCCACCGTCGACGCGGCCTCTTGAGCATGCGGACTGGACCGATTGGGCGCGGGAAGTCTTGCAGGCGTTCGATACGTTCCAGATGCTGTGCGCGGTGCGCAAAGGGCCGTGGGGCGTTGAAGGTCTGAACCAGCGCATTACCGCTGCGTTGCTCAAGGCGCGTCTGATCGAGAGCGATCAGCAGTGGTATGAAGGTCGGCCGGTGCTGATGACCCGCAACGACTATGGTCTGGGCCTGATGAACGGCGACATCGGCATCGCTCTGAAACTGCCCGAGCGTGAAGGCGCAGAGATCGGCAAAACCGTTCTGCGCGTGGCCTTCCCGCGTAACGATGGACAGGGCGGCGTGCGCTTCGTGTTGCCGAGTCGGCTCAATGATGTCGAAACCGTGTACGCCATGACGGTGCACAAGTCCCAGGGTTCTGAGTTCGCCCATACGGCGCTGATCCTGCCGGATGCGTTGAACCCCGTGCTGACCAAAGAACTGATCTACACCGGAATTACTCGCGCCCGGCACTGGTTCACCTTGATCGAGCCACGTGCCGGCGTGTTTGAGGAAGCGGTGCAGCGCAAGGTCAAGCGTCTGAGCGGGCTGATGCTGGAACTGGAGGAGGGCACCGAGTCTCAGGGATGAAGTGATGAATGACCGACAACGAATACTGACCAACCGGTCAGAGGCAGGTGCCTCGCTGGTGTTCTGGCGCTGTGCTATCGTTGCGGCATCATTTCGTTACGCTCCAAGAGAATCCCTCCATGAAGGTGGCCGTCTGGGCGACACAGCGTGTGGTTGCTTGCCAGCGCGCATTGCTGATCGTTTTGCTCTGGTTGTTCACGGGCAGCGTCATCGCCCAAGCGCAAACCGGGCCGGCCGAGCAACGGGCCAAAGCGGTCACGCAAGTGGTGCTTGGCATCCTCAGTTATGCACGCTGGCCGGTGGAACCGGCGCAATTGCGCCTGTGCATCGTCGGCCCCACCGAATACACCGATGACCTGGTCAAAGGCACCACCCAAGCCACGGGCCGGCCGGTGGCTGTGCGGCGTCTGCTGGCAGACAACCCGGGCATCGTCAGCGAATGCGATGCGGTGTACATCGGCAAGCTCACCGCCGATGAACGCAGTCGTCTGTTTGCATCGTTGATCGGGCACCCGGTGCTGAGCATCAGCGAAGCCGACGATCAATGCACCGTCGGCAGTCTGTTCTGCCTGCGCGTTGGCGATGAACAAGTGTCGTTCGAGGTCAATCTCGACTCCGTGGCTCGCAGTGGTGTGCGCATACACCCCAGCGTGTTGCAGTTGTCCCGTCGCAAAGCGGCGGCGCCATGAAGCTGTTCAGTTGGAAGGCTCGTCCCACCCTGGGCTCGGTCATCGGCCGTGGGCATTTGATTGTCGCGCTGGTGGCGGTGGCAATGGCCAGTGTTTCGCTGACCTTGCTGGGCGTGCTCGCGCTGCGGGTGTATGCCGACCACAACCTGCACTTGATCGCCCGGTCGATCAGCTACACCGTCGAAGCGGCCGTCGTGTTCAACGACAAAGCGGCGGCAACCGAGGCGCTGGCGATCATCGCTTCCACCGAGGAGGTGGCGGATGCCCGAGTGCTGGACGCGCAAGGCCAATTGATCGCGCAATGGCAGCGCGCCGAAACCGGCTTGTTCTCCGAGCTGGAAATGCAGATCACCCGCGCCATTCTGGAAAAACCGGTCAGCCTGCCGATCGAGCATCAGGACCGCGAAATCGGTCGGGTCCTGCTCATCGGTCACGGCGGCAGCCTGATGCGCTTCCTGCTCAGCGGCCTGGCCGGGATTGTGCTCTGCACCGCGATCAGCGCCTGGGTCGCGCTCTATCTGGCGCGGCGGCAGTTGCGCGCGATCATCGGCCCGTTGCACAGCCTCGCCGCCGTCGCCCACGCCGCCCGTAGCGAACGAGCGCTGGATCGGCGCGTGCCGCCGGCGCAAATCGCTGAACTGGATAATCTGGGCAACGACTTCAATGCCTTGCTCGGCGAACTCGAGTCGTGGCAAACCCATCTGCAGAACGAAAACGAAACCCTCGCCCATCAAGCGACCCACGACAGCCTCACCGGGTTGCCCAACCGCGCGTTTTTCGAAGGCCGCTTGATGCGCGCCTTGCGCAACGGCAAAAAACACGATGAGCGGGTCGCCGTGCTGTTTCTCGACAGCGACCGCTTCAAAGGCATCAACGATAACTTCGGCCACGCCTCGGGCGACGCCGTGCTGGTGGCGATCGCCAATCGAGTGCGAGCGCAATTGCGCGAGGATGATCTGGTCGCGCGGCTGGGCGGCGACGAGTTCGCCGTGCTGCTCGCGCCGCTGCACACGGTCGAAGACGCTGAGCACATCGCTGACAAGATCCTCGCCAGCATGGACATGCCGATCACCCTGCCCGGCGACAGCAGTGTAGTGACCTCGCTGAGTATCGGCATCGCCGTTTACCCCGATCATGGCGCCACGCCGGGTGCCTTGCTCAACGCAGCGGACGCGGCGATGTATCAGGCCAAGCGCCTGTCGCGTGGCGCGCAATTCACCGCCGGGTCGGAGCGCCCGGTCGATTCCGTTCACACCAGGAGCTGATGCCGTGTTCACTCTTCCCGTTCGACTTTTTTCCGCATTGCTGATGATCGCCGCGCTGACCCTGAGCGGTTGCCAGACCGCCCCGCAGAAAGGCCTGACACCGGCGCAGGTTGCCGTGCTCAAACAGCAGGGTTTCGAGTTGACCGACGACGGTTGGGAGTTCGGCCTGTCGGGCAAAGTGCTGTTTGGCAGCGATGTCGAAAGCTTGAACGCAGCCAGCACGGAAATCGTCGAACGCATCGGCAAGGCGCTGCTCGGCGTGGGTATCGAGCGCGTTCGGGTAGATGGCCACACCGATGCGTCGGGCAAGGAAACCTACAATCAGCAACTGTCGCTGCGCCGGGCCAAGAGCGTCGCCAACGTCCTCGGCACGGTCGGCATGAAGTCGGAGAACATTCAGCTGCAAGGCCTCGGCAGCAGCGAGCCGGTGGCTTCCAACGACACCGCAGCGGGGCGCACGGAAAATCGCCGGGTGTCGATTGTGGTCAGCGCCGATTAATCGGCAAAGCGCATCTCCCGCGTTTCACCCATCAACAGCGCCTGATTACGCTCAGTCACCTCGCGAATGTAATCCCACAACAAGGTAATCCGCTTCAACTTGCGCAGATCCTCGCGGCAGTACATCCAGAACTGCCGGGTGATGTCGATTTCCTCCGGCAACACCGGCAGCAATCGCGGATCCTGCGCGGCGAGGAAGCACGGCAGGATCGCCAGCGAGCGCCCCTGCTGCGCGGCGACGTATTGCGCGATCACGCTGGTGCTGCGCAAATGCGCGCTGGCGCCGGGCAGCACGTTGGCCAGGTAGAGCAGTTCCGAGCTGAACGCCAGGTCATCCACATAACTGATGAATTGATGCTTGCTCAAATCGGCCGGGCGGCGGATCGGTGGGTGTTTGTCCAGATAGTCCTGGGTTGCGTACAGCTGCAAACGGTAGTCGCAGAGTTTGCAGCAGACGTACGGCCCGTGCTCCGGCCGCTCGAGGGCGATGACGATGTCGGCCTCGCGCTTGGACAGGCTGATGAAGTGCGGCAGCGGCAGGATGTCCACCGAGATTGCCGGGTAGGCGTCGACGAAGTGGCTCAACTGCGGGGTGATGAAGAAACTGCCGAAGCCTTCAGTACAGCCCATGCGCACGTGCCCGGACAGGGCAACGCCCGAGCCCGAGACTTGCTCGCAGGCCATGTGCAACGTGCTTTCGATCGACTCGGCATAACCGAGCAAGCGCTGGCCTTCAGTGGTCAGGACGAAACCGCTGGTGCGGGATTTTTCGAACAGCAATGTGCCCAGCGCCGCTTCCAGCGAACTGATCCGTCGCGACACCGTGGTGTAGTCGACAGCCAGGCGTTTGGCGGCGGTGCTGGCCTTGCGGGTGCGGGCGACTTCAAGGAAAAACTTCAGGTCGTCCCAGTTCAGCGAGCCTAGCGAGGTGATGTTTTTTTGCATGATGGTCGGGCTTATATGTGCGTTCTTATTAGAAGTTTGCACATCTATACTCCAAAAACAGTCCGACAACCAATTCGTGACACACGCCTCATCTCAAGGCGAACCTTTCGCCTTGGCTCCTACGATAAAAACAAGTTCTGGAGACCAGCATGAACGCATCGCTTACGCCCAATGACACCACGCTGCAAAAGGTCAAACTGCTGATCGACGGCGAATGGGTCGAGTCGCAGACCACCGAGTGGCACGACATCGTCAACCCGGCCACCCAGCAAGTGCTGGCCAAGGTTCCGTTCGCCACCGCGGCAGAGGTCGATGCCGCTGTCAGCGCCGCGCAGCGTGCCTTCCAGACCTGGAAACTGACCCCGATCGGCGCGCGGATGCGCATCATGCTCAAGCTGCAAGCGCTGATCCGCGAACACTCCAAGCGCATCGCCGTGGTCCTCAGCGCCGAGCAGGGCAAGACCATTGCTGACGCCGAAGGCGATATTTTCCGTGGCCTGGAAGTGGTCGAGCACGCGTGCTCGATCGGCACCCTGCAAATGGGCGAGTTCGCCGAGAACGTCGCTGGCGGCGTCGACACTTACACCCTGCGCCAGCCAATAGGCGTGTGCGCCGGCATCACGCCGTTCAACTTCCCGGCGATGATTCCGCTGTGGATGTTCCCAATGGCGATCGCCTGCGGTAACACCTTTGTCCTGAAGCCTTCGGAGCAGGATCCGCTGTCGACCATGCTGCTGGTGGAACTGGCCATTGAGGCTGGCGTTCCGGCGGGCGTGCTCAACGTCGTTCATGGTGGCAAGGATGTGGTCGATGGCCTGTGCACGCACAAGGACATCAAAGCCGTGTCGTTCGTCGGTTCGACCGCTGTCGGCACCCACGTTTATGACCTGGCCGGCAAACACGGCAAACGCGTGCAGTCGATGATGGGCGCGAAAAACCATGCCGTGGTGCTGCCGGATGCCAATCGCGAGCAAGCGCTGAATGCCTTGGTCGGTGCCGGTTTCGGTGCCGCCGGGCAACGTTGCATGGCCACGTCGGTGGTGGTGCTGGTCGGTGCCGCAAAACAGTGGCTGCCAGACCTGAAAGCGCTGGCGCAGAAACTCAAGGTCAATGCCGGCAGCGAGCCGGGCACCGATGTCGGCCCGGTGATTTCGAAAAAGGCCAAGGCGCGGATTCTCGAACTGATCGAAAGCGGCATCAAGGAAGGTGCCAAGCTTGAACTCGACGGTCGCGACATCAGCGTGCCGGGCTACGAGCAAGGCAATTTTGTCGGCCCGACCCTGTTCTCCGGTGTGACCACCGACATGCAGATCTACACCCAGGAAATCTTCGGCCCGGTGCTGGTGGTGCTGGAAGTCGACACCCTCGATCAGGCGATCGCGCTGGTCAACGCCAATCCGTTCGGCAACGGCACCGGCCTGTTCACCCAGAGCGGTGCGGCGGCGCGCAAGTTCCAGACTGAAATCGACGTCGGGCAGGTCGGCATCAACATCCCGATTCCGGTACCGGTACCGTTCTTCAGCTTCACCGGCTCGCGCGGTTCGAAACTCGGCGACCTCGGCCCGTACGGCAAGCAAGTGGTGCAGTTCTACACGCAGACCAAAACGGTCACGGCGCGCTGGTTCGACGACGACAGCGTCAACGACGGCGTAAACACCACCATCAACCTGCGCTGAGGATTCGATCATGAAAATCGCATTTATCGGGCTGGGCAACATGGGCGCGCCGATGGCGCGCAACCTGATCAAGGCTGGCCACTCGTTGAACCTGGTCGACCTGAACAAAACCGTGCTGGCGGAACTCGAGCAACTGGGCGGCACCATCCGCGCTTCGGCCCGCGAGGCGGCGGAAGATGCCGAACTGGTGATCACCATGCTCCCGGCGGCTGTGCACGTGCGCAGCGTCTGGCTGGGTGAGGAGGGCGTGCTCGCCGGCATTCGCCAAGGCGTGCCGGCGGTGGATTGCAGCACCATCGATCCGCAGACCGCCCGCGACGTCGCAGCGGCCGCCGCCAAACACGGCGTGGCCATGGCCGATGCGCCGGTTTCTGGCGGCACTGGCGGCGCGACCGCCGGAACCTTGACCTTCATGGTCGGCGCTACCCCGGAACTGTTCGCCACCCTGCAACCGGTGCTGGCGCAGATGGGCCGCAACATCGTGCATTGCGGTGAAGTCGGCACCGGCCAGATCGCCAAGATCTGCAACAACCTGCTGCTGGCGATCTCGATGGTTGGCGTCAGTGAGGCGATGGCGTTGGGCGATGCGCTGGGGATCGACACCGGTGTTTTGGCCGGGATCATCAACAGCTCGACCGGCCGTTGCTGGAGTTCGGAGATGTACAACCCGTGGCCGGGCATCGTCGAAACGGCGCCGGCCTCGCGCGGTTATACCGGTGGTTTCGGCGCGGAGCTGATGCTCAAGGATCTCGGCCTGGCGACGGAAGCGGCGCGGCAGGCGCACCAACCGGTGGTGCTCGGCGCGGTGGCGCAGCAGTTGTATCAGGCGATGAGCCAGCGTGGTGACGGCGGGAAGGATTTTTCGGCGATCATCAACAGCTATCGCAAGCCGCAGTAATCGCGATCGGCCCTTTGTGGTGAGGGGATTTATCCCCGCTGGGTTGCGCAGCAGCCCCTGGATTGTGTCAGGTAAACCGGGTGCTCAGGGTTTGCGACTGCTGCGCAGTCGAGCGGGGATAAATCCCCTCGCCACAGGGTTCTCTATTTCCACAGGTAACAATGGGGGTGTTTAAAAATTGCAGTAGTGTTGCCGGGAAATCACGTCGGGTGATTTCCCGGCTTTTTTGCATCAGGCGAAGACGAAGTATTTGCGCACGGTCTCGACCACTTCCCACGTGCCCTTCATGCCCGGCTCAACGACGAAGATATCGCCGGCGCGCAGGTGGATCGGCGCCATGCCGTCCGGGGTGATCACGCAGTAGCCTTCCTGGAAATGGCAGTACTCCCACTTCACATAATCGACGCGCCACTTGCCCGGTGTGCAGATCCAGGTGCCCATGATCTTGCTGCCGTCTTCGCTGGTGTAGGCGTTGAGGTTGACGGTGTGCGGGTCGCCTTCGAGTTTTTCCCATTTGCAGGCGTCGAGCACTGGCAGCGGGTGGGTGTCGCGCAGAACGGTGATAGGGGCGGTCGCGGTCATGAGGGACTCCGGGCAAGTGGATTTGAGAATTGAAGTCGCACCCTATAGCGCCCGGTCGTCGCTCAGTTGTCTGGGGTCGACATCGGAGTGCTCAGAAACGCGCGCAGCGCTGAGCGCTTGTAACAACGCGTAGGCATAACCCGGCAGCGCGGCGAAGTCTCTCGCGCAAAGCAATAACCTGCGGCGCGCCCATGGCTCATTCAGAGTCACGCACTTGAACTGCTCGAGCATCGCGCGTTGGACCGCGGCCAAGGGCACGATGGCCAGTCCGGCACCACGGGCGACCATGCGCATCGCGCCATCAAAGCCATCGGCGCGAATGCGCACCTGCATCCGCGCGCCGCTGTGCAGCGCCTGTTCTTCCAGATAAATCGCCAGTGCGCTGTCGGCGCTGAGTCCGACAAAGTCGTGCTGCAACGCGTCGCTGAAACTGACCTCGGCGGCGTCAGACAACGGGTGATCGAGCGGCAGAATCAGCAGCAGCGGATCGTCGCGAAACGCTTGAGTCTGTAGGCCGTTGGTGTCGACCGCGTCGGACACAATCCCCAGATCCGCCGCTCCTTCCCGCAAGGCATGGGTGATCCGCGCGCTGGGCAGTTCCTGTAGATCGATGTCGAGATTGGGATGGCTGCGCAGGAAATCCGCGAGCACTTCCGGCAGGTACTCGGTGATCGCCGTGGTATTGCACAACAGCCGCACCTGGCCTTTGACGCCTTGCGCGTAATCGGCAAGGTCCTGCTGCATGCGTTCGGCCTGTTGCAAAAGGATGCGCGCATGGCGGGCGAGGGCTTTGCCGGCGGGCGTCGGGGTGACGCCACGGCGGCCGCGCTCGAGGAATTCAGCTCCCAGCGACGCTTCCATCGCGCGGATTCGGGCGCTGGCGGCGGCTAGGGACAAATGGCTGCGGGCGGCGCCGGCGGTGATGTTGCCGGTGTCGAGGATGTGCAGGTAGAGGCGCAGGTCGGTGAGGTCGAAGTGCATGAGGGTTGCCTGTGGTTTGCGGTGGCTGGGCTGGCCCTTTCGCGAGCAGGCTCGCTCCCACAGGGACTTATGTACAGCGCAGATCCCGTGTGGGAGCGAGCCTGCTCGCGAAGAGGCCAGATGCCTCAACGCCGATGTCAGCCTCTTGCAAAGGAAGAGGCTGCCTCAGTATATGGCAGATTTTCCCCCAGCCCGGATCAGTGCACATTACCCCAATGCACACACTAACCGACTTCTACCAAACCCTCGGCCTGACCCTGTCCCTGGTGGTCATCGCCACCTTCTTGCTCGCCGGTACGGTCAAAGGCGTGATCGGTCTCGGCCTGCCCACCGTCGCCATGGGCCTGCTCGGTCTGGCTATGGCGCCGGCGCAGGCAGCCGCGCTGTTGATCATTCCGGCGACCCTGACCAACCTCTGGCAACTGGCCTTCGGCGGTCATCTGCAAGGATTGATCAAACGCCTCTGGCCCATGCTGCTGATGATCTTCCTCGGCACCGGCATCGGCACCCTGTGGATCGGCATGGCCGGCGGCCATTGGGTGGTGCGCGGACTTGGCGCGGCGCTGTTGCTGTATGCATTGAGCGGACTGCTTCTGCCGACTTTGCACGTCAACCCGCGACATGAACGCTGGCTCGGCCCGCTGTGTGGCCTGATCACCGGCGTCATCACCTCCGCCACCGGCGTCTTCGTGATTCCAGCGGTGCCGTACCTGCAAGCGCTGGGGCTGAGCCGCGATGAACTGGTGCAGGCCCTCGGTCTGTCGTTCAGCGTTTCGACCTTCGCGCTGGCGCTCGGGCTGTTCTGGCACGACGCACTCGGCGGTGGCGAATTGAGCGCCTCGCTGCTGGCGCTGATCCCGGCCATGTTCGGCATGTGGCTTGGTCAGTGGCTGCGTCAGCGCATCAGTGCGGTGCTGTTCAAACGCGTGTTCTTTATCGGACTGGGCGCGCTCGGCGCCCATTTGCTGATCAGCGGTTAGCCGAGGATTCGCTGAGCATGTCGATCGCGCGGATATCGAAATCACGCTCCAGATAGTCCATGCGTTTGGCGAAGAACGCTTTCATGTGCGGCAATGCCGAGTGCTCATCCAGATGCGCCTGGCTGACCCAGATCTCGTAGAAGATAAACAGTGTCGGATCCTGCTGATCGCGCAGCATGTGGTACTCGATGCAGCCCGGTTCGGCGCGGCTCGGCTCCACGTAAGCACGGAACAGCGCTTCGAATTCGGCGGCTTTTTCCGGGCGGGTCTTGGCGTGCAGGATGAAACCCTGGCGTTCACTCATCACAACTTCCTCGAATGCAGAAAGCGCTGAATGCTACGGCAACAATTGGAGATCGATTCGTGCGTTTTGATCAAATGTATTTTGCGTCGATGTGGCTGTTTCCGCGCGAGATCGATGGTTAATCTGCCGCCATTCCAATTCCTGTTTCAATCCAGCCTTGAAGGCTGCGCCGAGGTTTTCCGATGAAGAAAGTGCTGTTGCTCAATGGCGGTAAAAAATTCGCCCACTCCGATGGCCGCTACAACACCACCTTGCACGAAACCGCGCTGAGCGTGCTCGATCGCGGCGGTGTCGACGTCAAGACCACGTTTATCGACGAGGGCTATGACGTTGCCGAAGAAGTGGCGAAATTCCTCTGGGCCGACGTGATCATTTATCAGATGCCGGGCTGGTGGATGGGCGCGCCGTGGACGGTGAAAAAGTACATCGACGAAGTCTTCACCGAAGGCCACGGCAGCCTCTACGCCAGCGACGGCCGCACCCGTTCCGATGCTTCGCAGAAGTACGGCAGTGGCGGTCTGATTCAGGGCAAGCAATACATGCTGTCGCTGACCTGGAACGCGCCGCAGCAAGCCTTCGATGACCCGACGGATTTCTTCGAAGCCAAAGGCGTGGACGCCGTGTACTTCCCGTTCCACAAGGCCAACGAATTCCTCGGCATGACTGCGCTGCCGACCTTCCTCTGCGTTGACGTAATGAAGCGTCCGAACATCGACAATGATGTAGTGCGCTATGAGCAGCATCTGACCGAGGTGTTTGGCCTCAAGGCTTGATGGGTTTCGGGCTACTATCCGGGTACAGCGAAAGATCGCAGCCTTCGGCAGCTCCTGCAGGGGGCATGGCGACAGGCTGCGATCGGCGATTCCAGCGAGGACACCCGTGAAAGCCAGATCCGATGAGTTGCAGATTTTCGTCTGCGTGATCGAGTGCGGTTCGATATCCGCCGCCGCCGAGCAGGTCGGCCAGACGCCGTCGGCCGTCAGTCGCACGCTGTCGAAGCTCGAAGCCAAGCTCGACACCACGCTGATCAACCGCACCACGCGGCGCATGGACCTGACCGAGGAGGGCAAGTATTTCTTCGAACAGGCCAAGCTGATTCTCGATCAGATGGATCAACTCGAAGAACGCCTGTCCTCGCGCCAGCAGACCCCATCCGGGCGCCTGCGCATCAACGCCGCCTCGCCGTTCATGCTCCACGCCATCGTTCCCTACATCGACGAATTCCGGCAGCTGTACCCGGACATCCAGCTCGAACTCAACAGCAATGACCTGATCATTGACCTGCTGGAACAAAGCACCGACGTCGCCATCCGCATCGGCACCCTCGCCGACTCGACGCTGCATGCGCGTTCGCTCGGTTGCAGTCCGTTGATGATTGTTGCCAGCCCTGCCTATTTGAAGAAGCATGGTGCGCCCCGGCAGGTCGCAGACCTGAGCGAACACACGCTGCTCGGCTTCACCCACAACGAAGGCCTCAACCAATGGCCGCTGCGCTATGTGCACGGCGACCGCTGGCCGATCAACCCGGCGATCAGCGCTTCCAGCGGCGAGACCGTCCGCCATCTGGCGCTGGAAGGGCAGGGCATTGCCTGTCTGTCGCACTTCATGACCATCGACGACATCCGTGCCGGGCGCCTGAAAGTCCTGCTCGGCGAATTCAACAGCGGCTACCGCCAGCCGATCAACGCCGTGTACTACCGCAACTCGCAACTGGCGTTGCGCATCCAGTGCTTCCTCGACTTTATCCAGAGCAAACTCGCCGCCTACGCCAGCGCCGAATTCAAGGGCTGATTCGTGATCCCTGCGCAAGAGTGAATTGGCCGAGAGCGGGTTTTTCACTGGGGTTCATCGGTCGATACTCGATGCATCACTTATTCACGCAGGGAGTTTCTCCATGAACGTATTCGTCACCGGCGCTGCCGGTTTTATCGGCGGTTCCATCGCCACCGGCCTGGTGCAGGCCGGGCACAACGTCACCGGCCTGGTGCGCAGCGCCGAGCAGGTTGATGAGCTGAAAGCATTGGGCATGAACGCGGTAATCGGCACCCTCGATGACAGCCAATTGCTGGCGCAACAGGCGCGTGCCGCCGATGCGGTGATCAACGCCGCCAGCAGCGATCATCGCGGTGCGGTGCAAGCGTTACTCGACGCTTTGCGCGGCTCGAACAAAGTCTTTCTGCACACCAGCGGTTCGAGCATTGTCGGCGACGCTTCCGGCGGCAAATCCAGCGACGACATTTACTACGAGGACAACCTGCCGGAGCCGACTGTCGACAAAGCTGCGCGCGTGGCCATCGACAACCTCGTGCTCGCGGCGGCGAAGGATGGCGTGAACTCGGCGGTGATCTGCAACACCCTGATCTACGGCCACAGCCTGGGCGTCAACCGCGACAGCGTGCAACTTCCGCGACTGCTCAAGCAGGCGCGCAAAAGCGGCGTCGTTCGCCACGTCGGAACAGGGCAGAACATCTGGTCCAACGTGCACATCGAAGACGTCGTCGCCCTGTATCAGCTGGCGCTGACCAAAAACGTGCCCGGCACTTTCTACTTCGTCGAGAGCGGTGAAGCCTCGTTCATCGACATGACCACCGCCATGGCCGAAGCCCTCAATCTGGGCGAACCGCAAGACTGGCCATTGCAAGACGCCGAAGCCGAATGGGGCTATGAAATGGCCAACTACGGCCTCGGCTCCAACAGCCGCGTACGCGGCAAACACGCCCGCGAACTGCTGGGCTGGACGCCAAAGCGCACCTCGGTGGTGGAATGGATTCGTAACGAAATGGTGTGAGTCCAGCGCGCACCGAGTGAAGCCATTCGCGAGCAGGCTCGCTCCCACAGGTTGACCGCGTTCGGCCTGAAGGAATGCGATCAAAAACTGTAGGAGTGAGCCTGCTCGCGAATGCGTCGTGTCAGTCAAATGATCTTGTTTTGACCCACCGCAATCGCGAGCAGGCTCACTCCTACAACTTGACCGCGTTCCAACTGGAGGAATGCGATCAAAAACTGTGGGAGCGAGCCTGCTCGCGAAAGCGGTGGGTCAGTCAATGAAGATGGTGAATGTGAAGCGGTCTTCGCGAGCAGGCTCGCTCCCACAGAGTTAAGTGGAGATTTGAAATGCCATGAAAATCCCGCCCTCTGATTTTCATTAATCACGACACGCCATACCCACCAACGACACCTCTTGTCTCTCCACGAAAATTACTTTCATGCGATTTGAAATCTCTATCTCGAAATGATTTATGAGTTTCACAACCCATTCGAACGTGACCCTTTCGAGGAGTACCGCATGACGCCTTCCCTCGGCTATTGGCTGCTGGTTTACGCCGCTGTGGCCATCATCGCGCTGATCGTGTTGATCGCCCGTTACCGGCTCAATCCGTTCATTGTCATCACCCTGATTTCCCTGGGCCTGGCGCTGGTGGCCGGGATGCCGCCGTCGGCTGTGGTCGGTGCGTATGAGGCGGGTGTCGGCAAGACGTTGGGGCATATTGCGCTGGTGGTGGCGTTGGGGACGATGCTCGGCAAGATGATGGCCGAGTCTGGCGGGGCTGAGCAGATGGCGCGCACGCTGATCGAGCGATTCGGCGAGAAGAACGCGCACTGGGCGATGGTTTGCATCGCATTTCTGGTCGGCTTGCCGTTGTTCTTTGAAGTCGGTTTCGTCTTGCTGGTGCCAATCGCTTTCACCGTGGCACGCCGCGTCGGCGTGTCGATTTTGATGGTCGGGCTGCCGATGGTTGCCGGCCTCTCGGTGGTGCATGCGCTGGTGCCGCCGCACCCGGCGGCGATGCTCGCGGTGCAGGCCTATCAGGCGTCGGTCGGGCAGACCTTGTTGTACGCGATCGCGATCGGCATTCCGACCGCAATCATCGCCGGGCCGCTGTACGCCAAGTTCATCGTGCCGCGTATTCAGTTGCCGGCGGACAACCCGCTGGAAAAGCAATTTCTCGACCGTGAACCGCGCGACAAACTGCCGGGTTTCGGCATTACCATGGCGACCATTCTGCTGCCGGTGGTGCTGATGTTGATCGGCGGCTGGGCCAACCTGATTTCCACCCCCGGCAGCGCGTTCAACCAGTTCCTGCTGTTCATCGGCAATTCGGTGATCGCGCTGTTGCTGGCGACTTTGCTGAGCTTCTGGACGCTAGGGATTGCCCAGGGTTTCAACCGCGAATCGATCCTCAAGTTCACCAACGAATGCCTCGCGCCCACCGCCAGCATCACCTTGCTGGTCGGCGCGGGCGGCGGCTTGAACCGGATTCTGGTGGATGCCGGCGTTACCGATCAGATCGTCGGCCTCGCTCACGAATTTCACCTGTCGCCGCTGATCATGGGCTGGTTGTTCGCCGCGCTGATGCGCGTTGCCACTGGCTCGGCCACCGTGGCGATGACCACCGCATCAGGCGTTGTCGCGCCGGTGGCCATCGGTCTGGGTTATCCACATCCTGAGCTTTTAGTGCTGGCGACCGGCGCGGGCTCGGTTATCTTTTCCCACGTCAACGACGGCGGCTTCTGGTTGATCAAGGAATACTTCAACATGACGGTCGCGCAGACGTTCAAGACCTGGACCGTGCTCGAGACGCTGATTTCGCTGGTCGCCTTCGCGCTGACCGTCGGCCTTTCCTACCTGCTGTAACCGGAGCCCGCCGCCCATGGACATCCTCTACCAGATCCGCGCCCGCCAGGATTCCTTCAGTGCCGGCGAGGGCCGCATTGCGCGGTTGATGCTCGACGATGTCGGGTTTGCCGCCAGCGCCAGCCTCGAAGACCTCGCACAACGCGCCGAGGTCAGCACCGCCACGCTGTCGCGCTTTGCCCGCACGGTCGGCTGCCGTGACCTGCGTGATCTGCGTCTGCAACTGGCCCAGGCCAGCGGCGTTGGCAGCCGGTTTCTCGATCCGGCGGGCACGCCTGAGCAGTCGGCGTTCTACGGGCAGATCGTCGGCGACATCGAAACCACGCTGCGCCAGCATCTGGCCGGTTTCGATGAATCGCGCTTCGCCGACGCAGTGAAATTACTCGGTCAGGCGCGGATGATTCACGCGTTCGGCATGGGCGGTTGCTCAACCCTGTGCAGCGATGAATTGCAGGTGCGTCTGGTGCGCCTCGGTTACTCGATTGCGGTGTGCCACGACGCGGTGATGATGCGCGTGACCGCCGCCAGTTTGAATGCCGAGCAAGTGCTGATCGCCTGCTCGCTGACCGGCATCACCCCGGAGCTTTTGGAAACCGTGGAGCTGGCGCGCAACTACGGCGCGCGCATCCTCGCCATCACTCGCGGCGATTCACCGCTGGCCGAACTGGCCGACGTCGTCCTGCCGCTGCAAGGCGCGGAAACCTCGTTCATCTACAAACCGACGGCGGCGCGCTACGGCATGCTGCTGGCTATCGACGTGCTCGCCACCGAGCTGGCGCTGGCCAGCCCTGAAGACAATCAAGAACGTCTGCGGCGAATCAAACTCGCCCTCGACGAATACCGTGGCGGCGACGATCACCTGCCGCTGGGAGACTGACATGCAGTACGACACCCTGATCCGCAACGCGCTGGTCATCGACGGCAGCAACACGCCCGGCTATAAGGCCGACGTGGCAATTCTCAATGGCCGCATCGAGCGCATCGGCGATTTGCCTGACGCCCGCGCCACCGAAGAAATCGACGCCGCCGGCCGGGTGCTGGCGCCGGGTTTCATCGACGTGCACACCCACGACGACACCGTGGTCATCCGCCAACCCGAGATGCTGCCCAAGCTCAGCCAGGGCGTGACCACGGTGATTGTTGGCAACTGCGGCATCAGCGCTTCGCCGGTCACTTTGAAGGGCAATCCACCCGATCCGATGAACCTGCTCGGCAGCGCAGCGGCGTTCGTCTATCCGCGCTTCAGCGACTACCGCGCCGCCGTCGAAGCGGCCAACCCCACGTTGAACGTCGCCGCACTGGTCGGCCACACCGCGCTGCGCAGCAATCACCTCGACGACTTGTTCCGCACTGCAACGCCCGGCGAAATCGCCGCCATGCGCGAGCAATTACGCGCCAGCCTCGAGGCTGGCGCGTTGGGTTTATCCACCGGCCTGGCCTACGCCAGCGCCTTCAACGCGTCCACAGATGAAGTCATGCAACTGACCGAAGAGCTGACGGCGTTCGGCGCGGTGTACACCACCCATTTGCGCAGCGAATTCGCCCCGGTGTTGGAGGCGATGGACGAAGCCTTTCAGATCGGCCGCCACGCGCAATCACCGGTGATCATTTCCCACCTCAAATGCGCCGGCGTGGGTAATTGGGGGCGCAGTCCGCAATTACTCGCAGCGCTGGAAGAGGCAGCGAAAACCCATCCGGTCGGCTGCGATTGCTATCCGTACGCGGCGAGTTCCTCGACCCTGGATTTGAAGCAAGTCACCGACGCCCACCGCATCACTATTACCTGGTCGACGCCGCATCCGGAAGTCAGCGGGCGCGACCTGATCGACATCGCTGGCGAATGGAACCTGTCGCTGGAAGAAACCGCGAAACGTCTGCAACCGGCGGGCGCGGTGTACTACGGCATGGACGAGGCCGATGTCAGAAGAATCCTCGCCCATCCGCTTTCGATGGTCGGCTCTGACGGACTGCCCGAAGACCCGTTCCCGCATCCGCGCCTGTGGGGCGCTTTCCCACGGGTGCTGGGCCATTTCAGTCGCGACGTCGGGTTGTTTCCACTGCACACCGCCGTGCACAAGATGACCGGCCTGTCGGCGGCGCGTTTTGGCTTGCAGGAAAGGGGCGAGATTCGGGAAGGACATTGGGCGGATCTGGTGTTGTTCGATCCGGCGACCGTGCGTGACGTGGCCGATTTCAACGATCCGCAGCGGGCGGCGCAGGGGATCGACGGGGTTTGGGTCAACGGCGTGTTGAGTTATCGCGATGGACAGGCGAATGGGGCGAGGGCAGGGCGGTTTCTTGCGCGACAGGGCGACCTGCGCGACCACTTTCGTTAAGGATTCGTGGTGTGCGTCACAGTGATGGCACATTGCAATTAAAGAAAGCCATCCACAAGCCGATTTGCTGACATCCTCCCCGTCTACACTGTGGGGCCAATCAGTCAGGGAGCACCCCATGAGCTTCGGCAAAACCACCCCGATCCTGCGGATCTTCGATGAGGCCAAGGCTGTCGAGTTCTACGTCGATTTTCTCGGTTTCAAGATCGACTGGCAGCATCGCTTCGAAGCGAATTTTCCGCTGTATCTGCAGGTGTCACGGGGCGAGTGTGTGCTGCATCTGTCCGAGCATCACGGCGATGCCTGCCCTGGTTCGGCGCTGCGTATCGAGACCGATGAGCTGGAGGCGTTTCAGCAGCAGTTGATGGCCAAGGATTACACCTTCTCGCATCCGCAGATTCAGGCGATGCCGTGGGGCAGCCAGGACATGACCATTGCCGATCCGTTTGGCAATCGGTTGGTGTTTACCAATGCGATCAGTCTTTGAGCTTGGCGCCTGAGATCAAAAGCCCCTCACCCTAGCCCTCTCCCGGGGGGAGAGGGGACCGATTGGGGGATGCTCGGGAGTTACGCCGACCTGAATGTGCTGTGCTGAATCCATAATCGAATTGAATGCATGGCGTCGAATCCATAATCGACTTGGTCTTTCAGGTCGACAGACAGCGCAAGACGACTGGGTCGGCCCCCTCTCCCTCTGGGAGAGGGGACCGATTGGGGGATGCTCGGGAGTTACGCCGACCTGAATGTGCTGTGCTGAATCCATAATCGAATTGAATGCATGGCGTCGAATCCATAATCGACTCGGTCTTTCAGGTCGACGGACAGCGCAAGACAACCGGGTCGGCTCCCTCTCCCTTGGGAGAGGGCTGGGGTGAGGGGCAACCCCTGACACCCCACAAAAACCAGCCCACACCAAATTCCTCAAAAACCCTCAATCAGTCGGCACCAACCGATCCAGCACCCGATTCACTGCCATCTCCGCGACCATCACAATCTGCGCGATGCCCTGCAACGTCTTGCGCTGCGAGCCGTTCACCAGCCCCGCCTGATCGTTGAGCATCACCGTCGCCGACCCTAGTGTTTCGCAGGCGTCGGCCAACAGCGATTCGTTGTCGGCCTCGGGATTGGCCATGTACAGCGTGTTGGACTTGTAGGGCGGGGCCATGAATTCGGCGCTGGATGGGCCGAGGTAATGGTCGAGGGCGCGGTCGGCGGCTTCGTGGAATTTCTTTGAGTCGGCGGATTCGTAGTGGGATGCCGAGTCGGTGGGTGGCGGGTTTGGGGTTACTTTGAACATATCCAGATCCTCATTTTGGCTGGCCACCGCTTTCCTACTAAAGAAAGTGGAGGCAGCTGTGCGCAGGTTAGTAGACCGGGGATCTGGGAAACCGGCGCGCCCGAGAGCGCCCTGCGCACAGCCACCATAAAGCTCAGGCGAGACCTGACTGTCTGATGAACGATGCACCCCAAATACTCCGGGCTACTAAACCCGATCACTGATAGGCAGTGACGCAATCACAGTAGCGATGAGGTCTGGGGCACACAAGCCGGCGGATTCTGGCGCAGGCGTAGGCAGCGGCGCAAGGAATTGTGGGTGGATTCGCGGAATGCCGTGTCGCTTTAAACAGTTGTGCCAAGACGTGTTTAATCGGTGTGGTGAATGACGCCTTCGCGAGCCTGCTCGCGAAGAGGCCATCAGCATCACCGCCGATTCCGCAGCCGAAACTCCCACAGGGGATCTGCGGTGAACTCGGAAATGCAGGCAACCGAGAACTACTGTGGGAGCGAGCCTGCTCGCGAAGAGGCCATCAGCATCACCGCCGATTCCGCAGCCGAAACTCCCCCGGCGGCATCCCGCGCCAGCTCTTGAAGGTGCGATGAAACGAGCGCGGTTCGGTGAAGCCCAGATACTGCGCAATGTCCTGAATCGGTAACGTACTGTTGAGCAAATAATGCTCGGCCAGTTCCTGACGCAGCTCATCAAGAATCTGCTGATACGACGTCCCGACCTGCTGCAACTGCCGCTGCAACGTGCGCACCGAGACGCTGAGCTGTTCGGCCACTTGCTCCTTGCGCGGCAGGCCCTCCTTGAGCAAACCGCGCAGAATGTTTTTCACCTGCTGCGCCAGCGACGCATCTTCCAGCGTCGCCAGCAGACCCATCGCGTGTTCTTCCAGGGTTCGCAGCAATTGCGCATCGGCCTGGCGCAGCGGCAACTGCAAATACGCCAGCGGCACCACCAGCGCCGAATACGCCTGATCGAACCGCACCGGGCAACCAAAAAACGCCTCGTACTCGGCCAGCGTCACCGCATCCGGCCGCGCATGCTCCAGCCATACGCAGGCCGGCGACAGCTGCGTGTCGGCGATCCAGCGCGCATAGTGCAGCCACGAACCGAGCACGTTTTCCACCAGATGCCGACGAATTCGTGGCCGCTCGTAGCGGCAGGTCCAGATCAGATGCACGTGCTCGCCCTGCACCTCGGCGCGGCTGACGCCCATGTCGCCGACGAGTTTTTCGAACGGCATGATCCGGCTCATCGCATCGCCCAGCGTCGCGCAATTCATGGTGATGTAACCGAGCACGCTCCAAGAATTGGGCAGGACGAAATTCGCCGCATGCAGCCCGAACAATCCATCGCCCGAGTGCTCGCAGAAATAATCCAGCAAGCGCTCGTGAACCTCACCCGGCAGGCGCAAGGTGTTGTCGCTCAACTGCTGCGCCTGCAACCCGGCCGCCGCCAACGCAGGCTCGATGGCCATGCCCAACTGTTCGGCGTGACGCAGGTATTTGAGCAGCGGCGGAACGGAAGTGAAGCCGAGCGATGGCATGGTCGCGGTCCTTTGATCGACGGCGCGTGAGCGAATGAATGCCGCAAGGTAAGTGGATTGCCCGGCGAAAGTAAATGCCCGGACGTTTGGCGCCATTGGCTACAGGTTCTGGCCGGATGCGACCGTGACAGATCTCCAGCGCTGACTAGTATGCAAGCTTGATCCAACGGCAGAAAAAGGACACACGCATGCGACGCTGGAACGGCTGGGGAGAGGCAGGCACGGTGGTCGAACTGCCGGCCCAGGGCGCGACATTTCTCCACGAACGCTTGGGCGCTGGCCGGGCATTGCCCGATGCGACACTGGCAGCGGCGTTGGCGCAAGTGCCGACCTCGCGCCTGGTGCCACATCGTTTGTACAGCGTCGATACTCACGACCGCCTGTTGCACGCGCGCGGCCAGAGCCTGCCGGACTGGCTGGCGTTGCGCGAAGGCGCACTGGGCACGTATCCCGATGCCGTGGCCTTTCCCGAAAGCGCTGAGCAGATCCGCCAATTGCTGGCGCTCGCCCATGATCAGGATCTGTGCCTGATTCCCTACGGCGGCGGCACGTCGGTGGCTGGGCACATTAATCCGCCAAACTCCGCGCGCCCGGTGCTGACGGTGTCGCTGGCGCGGATGAATCGCCTGACCGACCTCGACGAACAGAGCCTGCTGGCGACATTCGGCCCCGGCGCCAGCGGGCCGCAAGTGGAAAGCCAATTGCGCGCGCGCGGCTACACGCTGGGGCATTTTCCGCAGTCGTGGGAGCTGTCGACGCTGGGCGGTTGGGTGGCCAGTCGTTCCAGTGGCCAGCAGTCGTTGCGCTACGGGCGGATCGAGCAATTGTTCGCAGGCGGCACCCTGGAAACCTTCGCCGGGCCTCTGCAGATTCCGACGTTTCCGGCGTCGGCGGCTGGACCGGATCTGCGTGAAATGGTGCTCGGTTGCGAGGGCCGTTTCGGGATCATTTCCGAGGTCAAGGTGCGGGTCAGTGCGTTGCCGGCGGACGAACGTTTCTACGGTGTGTTCCTGCCCGACTGGCCGCAGGCGCTGCAAGCAATCCGGCAACTGGCGCAGGCGCGCGTACCGCTGTCGATGCTGCGCCTGTCCAACGCGGTGGAAACCGAAACGCAACTGGCGCTGGCCGGCCATCCGCAGCAGATCGCCTGGCTGGAAAAGTACCTCAAGCTGCGCGGCGCCGGCGACGGCAAATGCCTGCTGACCTTCGGCGTCACCGGCAATCGCCAGCAAAACGCACTGTCGCTGAAACACGCGCGCCAGCATCTGAAAGCCTTCGGCGGCGTATTCACCGGCACCCTGCTGGGCAAGAAGTGGGCGCAGAACCGCTTCCGTTTTCCTTACCTGCGCGAGAACCTGTGGAACGCCGGTTACGTGGTGGACACCCTCGAAACGGCCACCGACTGGAGCAACGTCGACCACTTGCTCAGCCTGATCGAAAACAGCCTGCGCGATGCCCTGGCCGCCGAGGGCGAGCGCGTGCATGTGTTTACTCATCTCTCGCACGTTTACGGCGAAGGATCGAGCATTTACACCACCTACGTGTTTCGCCCGGCAGCCGACTATGCCGCGACTCTTGCGCGCTGGCGGGTGCTCAAACACGCGGCCAGCCAGACCATCGTCGACAACCACGGCACCATCAGCCATCAGCATGGCGTCGGCAAGGATCACGCGCCGTACCTGTTGCGGGAAAAAGGCCCGCTGGCGATGCAGACGTTGCAGGCGCTGAGTGAACATTTCGACCCGGAGGGGCGCCTCAATCCCGGCACGTTATTGCCAGAGTCGCGGCCATGACGGCGAACTGGAACGCGCAATGGCGCGAGCAGATTCTGCCGACGCTGGCGGATGACACCTGGGACCTGATCGTCATCGGTGGCGGCATCAGCGGCGCCGGAATCGTCCGCGAAGCCGCGCGCCGGGGCTGGCGCTGTCTGCTGCTGGAGCAGCGGGATTTTGCCTGGGGTACGTCCAGCCGATCATCGAAAATGGTCCACGGCGGTTTGCGGTACATCGCCAAGGGCCAGTGGCGCCTGACCCGCGATTCGGTGCGCGAGCGTCAGCGCCTCCTCGACGAGGCGCCGGGGCTGGTCGAGCCGATGAGTTTCATGATGCCGCACTATCGCGGCGGCTTTCCCGGGCCGCGTGTCATGGGCGGCCTGCTCTCGGTGTACGACGCGCTGGCGGGGCGGCGCAACCATGCTTTTCATGACGCCCAGCAACTGCGTTTTCTTGCGCCGGGGGTGAAGGAAAACGGTTTGCTCGGTGGCAGCTGTTTTGTCGATGCGCTGACCGATGATGCGCGGCTGGTGATGCGCGTACTGCGCGAGGCCCGGGCCGATGGTGCGGTGGTGCTCAATGGTGTGCGGGTCACGCAACTGCTGCGTGAAGGCGGGCGGGTGTGCGGGGTTCAGATCGAAGATGGCGAGGGCGGGGCCACGCTGCAATTGCGCTCTGGCGTGCTGGCCGTGGCTACGGGCGCTTGGGCTGAGCGCTTGCGTCCCGTTGAGTCAGCGAAGCAATTGCGACCGTTGCGCGGCAGTCATCTGTTGCTGCCGGGCTGGCGTCTGCCAGTGGCGCAGGCGTTCACTTTTCTGCATCAGCGCGATCGGCGCCCGGTGTTTGTCTTTCCCTGGGAAGGCGCGACGGTGGTCGGCACCACGGACCTCGATCACCGCGAGGACCTCGACCACAGCGCGCGCATTTCCAGCGATGAACTCGACTATCTGCTCGCCGCGTGCCAGCAGCAATTTCCCGGCGCCGAAATTGGTGTCGACGACGTGCTGTCGACCTGGTCAGGCGTGCGTCCGGTGGTGGGCCGCGCGACGGGTGCGCAGCAGGACAAACCGTCCAACGAAACCCGCGAACATGTGCTGTGGCAGGAGCCCGGTTGCGTGACGTTGGCCGGCGGCAAACTGACCACGTTTCGCCCGCAAGCGATCGAAGTGCTCAAGGCGTGTGCGGCGATGCTCGGGCGCTCTTTTGTCGATGACGGCGCGCCCGTGTTTGCCGCTGTGCCGCCGCTGACAATTGCGGGACTGAGCGCCAGTCAATGGCGACGCTTGGCCGGACGTCACGGTCGAGACCTACCGAGGCTAAAGCAATTGCTCGGCGAACTCGGTCTGGAAACGGTTGGCGCCAGCGATACGTTGTGGGCAGAACTGGCGTTCGCCTGCGAGGCGGAAATGATTCTGCGCCTGGATGATTTGCTGCTGCGCCGCACCCGTTTGGGCCTGTTGCTGCCGCGCGGTGGTGAAGATTATCTGCCTGCAATTCGCACGCTCTGCCAGTCGCGATTGGCTTGGGACGATGAGCGCTGGCAGGCGGAAATCCAGCGCTACCGTTTGCTGTGGCTGCGCGATCACGGCTTGCCGGAGATCACACCATGAAATACCTACTGGCGATCGACAACGGCACTCAGAGCGTGCGCGCGTTGCTCTTCGATCTGCAGGGCAATCTGCTCGGCAAAGGCAAAGTCGATCTGCAGGCGTACTACTCGACGCAACCCGGTTGGGCCGAGCAGGATCCGGAGTATTACTGGGCGAAACTCGGCGAGGCCTGTCAGCAACTCTGGCAGCAGACTGGCATCGACCGAGCACAGATTGCCGGCGTGTCCCTGACCACTCAGCGCGGCACCGTGATCAATGTCGACGCCGAGGGCAAACCGCTGCGTCCGGCAATTGTCTGGCTCGATCAACGCCAGACCGAGGTCGAGGGCGGCATCAAAGGGCCGTGGGGCTGGCTGTTCAAATTGGTCGGCGCCCAAGCAACGGTGGATTATTTCCGCGCCCAGGCCGAGGCCAACTGGATCGCCCGGCATCAGCCCGAAGTGTGGGCGGCGACCGACAAGTTTTTGCTGCTCTCGGGTTTTCTGACTCATCGCTTGTGCGGACGCTTCGTCGATTCGGTCGGCTGTTGCGTCGGCTATCTGCCCTTCGACTTCAAACGGCTGAAGTGGGCGGCACCGCGTGACTGGAAATGGCAGGCACTGGCGGTGCGCCCGGAGCAGTTGCCGACCCTGCACAAACCCGGCGAAACCCTCGGCTACATCAGCGCCGAAGCCGCTCGGCACACCGGCATCCCCGAGGGCCTGCCGTTGATTGCAGCAGGCGCAGACAAGGCCTGCGAAGTAATCGGTTCCGGCGTGGTCGATGCGCGCACCGTGTGCCTGTCTTACGGCACCACCGCGACCATCACCAGCACCCGCTCACGCTACCTGGAAATCGTCCCGCTGATCCCGCCGTACCCCTCGGCCGTGCCCGATCAGTACAACTGCGAAGTGATGATCTATCGCGGCTACTGGATGGTCAGCTGGTTCAAGAACGAATTCGGCCTGCGCGAGATGCAGCAGGCAAAAGCCCAGGGCATCGAACCGGAGCAACTGTTCGATGCACTAGTCAACGAAGTGCCCCCGGGTTCGATGGGTTTGATGCTGCAACCCTACTGGTCACCGGGCATCCGCGAACCGGGCGTGGAAGCCAAGGGCGCGATGATCGGCTTCGGCGACGTACACACCCGCGCGCACATCTACCGGGCGATTCTCGAAGGCCTGGCCTACGCGCTGCGCCAAGGCATGGAGAACATCGAGCGACGTTCAAAGGTCTCGATCAAACGCCTGCGCGTCGCCGGCGGCGGCTCACAAAGCGACGCCGCCATGCAACTGACCGCCAACATCTTCGGCCTGCCGGCCGAGCGCCCGCATGTGTATGAAGCGTCCGGGTTGGGGGCGGCGATTTGCTGTGCGGTGGGGTTGGGACTGCATCGGGATTTCCCATCGGCCATTGCGGCGATGACTCGGGTTGGAGCGGTTTTCACACCGCAGCCTGAGGCGCAGAAGGTTTATGAGCAGTTGTACAGAGAGGTGTATTTGCGTATGTACCGGCAGCTCAAACCGCTGTACCAAAGCATCCGCAAAATCACCGGGTATCCCGAATAGTCCCGACACCCTGGACCCCTGTGGGAGCGAGCCTGCTCGCGAAGGCGGAGTTTCAGTCAATGATGATCTGAATGATCCACCGCTTTCGCGAGCAGGCTGAACTGGCCTAATAATTCCGGACACCTCTTAAGGGCGATATGATTTCGCCAATCTGGAGGTTTCATGAACGAAAGAAAGATTTATACCCGCGAATTCAAGCTACGTGCTGCCAGCATGGTGCTTGACGACAACTGCCCGGTTCCAGACGTTTGCGCATCGCTGGATATAGGCCCTACTGCCTTAAGGCGGTGGGTGGACCAAGTTCGCAAAGAGCGCGAAGGACAGCCGGTCAATGGCACTAAAGCGATTACCGAAGAAAAGCGCGAGATTCAGGAGCTGAAAGCCAAGATCAAACGCATGGAGATGGAAGCCGATATCTTAAAAAAGGCTACTGCTCTCTGGATGTCGGATCCCGATCGTTTTCGATGATCGCGGAGCTAAGAGAGTCTTTTCCGCCTGCCACTCTGTGTCGTGTTTTCGATGTGAAGCGCAGCAGCTTTTACGAGTGGCTTCAGCGGCTAGCCAAGCCACAGATAAAACGCGAAGAACTCAAGCTGAAAGTGGTTGAACTGCACAGCGAAAGCCGGGGTGCCATGGGCTCCAGAATGATCAGCAAAGGTCTGCAGGCCCAAAACATAGCGGCGGGAAGGAGGCTTGTCAGAGCGCTAATGAGAGAGGCAAAAATTGTCAGCAAACAGCGCCAACCGCATCCATTTAGATCCAGGGGAGTTGAAGCATTTGTCGCACCCAATCTACTCAAGCGAAATTTCAAGCCAACGGCGGTTAATCAGGTCTGGTGTGGAGACGTTACCAGTCTGATGGTGGGCAAGCGCTGGGTTCATCTAGCCATTGTGATCGACTTGTTTGCTCGCCGGGTCATTGGTTGGGCGTTCTCGCTGGTCAATGACGCTAACTTGGTCAGCAAGGCGTTACGCATGGCGACACAGATACGAACATGCCCGCCGGGACTGATGTTTCACTCGGATCAGGGTTGCCAATACACCAGTCGCAAGTTTCAACAGGAACTAATGAGCCATGGCATCTTGCAAAGCATGAGTCATCGTGGCCAGTGCTGGGATAACGCTCCGACAGAGCGTTTTTTGGAACCTTGAAATCAGAATGGGTGCCTCGCAGCGGCTACAGCCTGATCGATGAAGCAGAAACCGACATGGTGCGTTTCTTCGTGTATTACAACCGCACCCGGCTCCACAGCTACAACAGTTATCTGTCGCCAATAGCGATGGAGCAGAAAGCTGCCTAAAACACCGTAACCGGTGTCTGGGATTACTTGACCAGTTCAGGCTCGCTCCCACAGGGATTTTCGGTGAGCTCAAAATCCGGTGAGTCACACAAATCCAAATGTGGGAGCGAGCTTGCTCGCGAATGCGCAGTGTCAGGCAACATGGATTTGATTGACCCACCGCCATCGCGGGCAAGCCCGCTCCCACAAGGGATCTGCGGTGTGCTCAAAATCCTGTGACCCACACAAATCCAAATGTGGGAGCGAGCCAGCTCGCGAAGGCGCAGTGTCAGGCAATGTTGATTTGACTGACCCACCGCCATCGCGGGCAAGCCCGCTCCCACAGGGGTATTGCGGTGTGCTCAAAATCCAGCGTGGCACACAAATCCAGTGTGGGAGCGAGCCTGCTCGCGAAGGCGCAGCGTCAGGCAACTTTGATTTGATTGACCCACCGCCATCGCGGGCAAGCCCGCTCCCACAGTTATCGAGGTGAACACATCAACAGTGCTCGACCACGAAAACCTGTGGGAGCGGGCTTGCCCGCGATTCGGTTTCAGCCTCAGCGCAAAACCAACGTCATACGCGGAAGTGGCTGACCATCTGCTGCAACTGACCACCCAACCGCGCCAGCTCAACACTCGACGCTGCCGTCTCATCACTCGCCGCTGCGGTCTGCTCGGACACGTCACGGACGTTGATGATGCTGCGGCTGATCTCTTCAGCCACGGCGCTTTGCTGTTCGGCAGCGGCGGCGATCTGCTGGTTCATCGACTGGATGTTCGACACTGTACGGGTGATGTTTTCCAGCGAGGCGCCGGCCTTGCGCGTCAGGGCGACGCTGCTGTCGGTCAGCGCGCGGCTGTTGTTCATCACTGCCGAAACCTGCTGGGTGCCGTTCTGCAGACCGGCGACCAGACCCTCGATTTCCTCGGTGGATTTCTGCGTGCGTTGAGCCAAACCGCGCACCTCATCGGCCACCACGGCAAACCCACGCCCGGCTTCACCGGCACGTGCCGCTTCAATCGCGGCATTGAGCGCGAGCAGGTTGGTCTGTTCGGCGACAGCCTTGATCACGTCCATGACGCTGCCGATCTTGTCGCTTTCCTGCTGCAACACGCTCATCGCTTCGGTCGAGCGCACCACTTCACTGGCCAGACGCTCGATCTGCGCGATGGCCTCATTCACAACCTTGTCGCCCTCACGGGCCTCACCATCCGCAGCAGCGGCAGCTTGCGACGCTTCTTCGGCGTTGCGCGCAACTTCCTGCACGGTGGCAGTCATTTCGTGCATGGCTGTGGCGACCTGATCGGTCTCGACTTTCTGGCTGTTCACACCGGCGCTGGTCTGCTCGGTTACAGCCGACAACTCTTCGGCGGCGCTGGCAATCTGGGTGACGCCGTCGCGGATGCCACTGATCAAATCACGCAGGGTCACGCCCATGCGCGCAATGCCTTGCTGCAACACGCCGAGTTCGTCGCGACGGGTAACGGTGACATTCTGGGTCAGGTCGCCGCTGGCGATGCGCTCAACCACGGCCAGGGTTTCCTGCAACGGCCGGGTGATCTGACGGGTGATGATTACGGCAGCAATCACGCCAACCAACAGCGCCAGCAACGTGCTGATCAGCTGGAAAGTACGCGCTTGGGCGCTTTCAGTGTCACGGCGATCAAGCTGGATCTGGTACAGCTGCTCGCTCAGGGCGACGATGGTGGTGCCCTGATCGGTCATTTCCTTACGCGCCTGCACCGCATCGGCGTTGGCGTTCTTGTACGCCATCAACGCACTGCGATAGCTGCTCAGCGCGCTTTCCAATTGGCGCAGGGCATCCTGCTGAGTCGCGGCAAATTGCGCATTCAGTGGCTTGAGACTGGCGATGGCCGCATCGATCTGGCCGACGGCTTTCTGCTCGGTCTCGGCGTTGCTGGTCGCGGTGTAACCACGCACTTCATAGCGCGCGAGGATGAACGCTTCCTTCGCCGCAGTAACCGCCTGGAACTGCTCGAAACGCTGATCGCTCAACTCCATCTGCTGCACGCGCTGGCTGATCGATTCGATCAGGTTGTACGCGGTCTGAGCGTTAGCGCTCATGGTGTCGCGGGCAGAGTTGCCGGTGCGATAGGCGTTGCGCATTTTGTTCAGCGAGGTCTGGTATTCAGCGATGGTCGCGGCCTGCTGCTTGAGCAGTTTGACGTTCTCCGGACTCTTGAATTTGCTGATCAACGCCTGTTGCTGTGCGGCGAAACTTTCGAGGGTGGTCTGCACATTCTGCGCGGCGGTTTCGTCGCCGTTGGTCAGCATGTATTGCAGGCGCACCACGCGCAATTTGGTCAGGCCGGCATTGAGCTGGGTGATGTCGCTCATCCAGTTGCTGCGGTCGATCAGGCCGCCGAGGCTGGTCCAGCCGGTCAGCGCCAGAACGCAGGTCAGGGCCAGCACCAGGCCGAAGCCCAGGCCGAGTTTCATGTTCACGCTGATGTTACCGAACCAGCTATTCATGCAAATCCTCCAGAAACGTTGGGTTTCTTGGTCGTCAGTTAAGCTGGAAGATTGTTGTTCTTTTGAGCCAGCAGGGGTGTTAGCAGGTCTGTATCGGCCGCAAACCCGAGAGCTGAAAGGATTTTTGTCTGACGGATTTCGTGCACTCAACCCAGGCGCCGCGACCAGCGCTGATCCGGCGCCTCGAACCCCGGATTGACCAGCGCCGTCAGCACATGATCCTGCCAACGCCCAGCGATATTCAGATACGCCTTCGCATAGCCCTCGCGCTCGAAACCCAAGCGCTCAAGCAAACGCGCACTGCGCTCATTGCCGGGAATGTAATTGGCCATGATCCGATGCAGATTCTGCACATCGAACATATAACCAATCCCCGCCTCCAGCCCCTCCTGCATCAAACCCCGTCCCTGATGCGCCTCATCGATGTGATAACCCAAATAACACGCCTGAAACGCCCCCCGAATAATCCCGCTGAAATTGCACGCACCAATCATCTGCTGACCGTCCGGCGACAGCAGCGCGAAATGCATGGCTAACCCGGCTTCGAAGGCGCTGGCCTGGATCTCCAAGCGACGACGGATGTTGGCGGTGGAGAAGTAGTCGGTGGTGCGGATGGGTGACCAGCGGGCGAGGTGACGCTGGTTGCGTATGTAGAACGCGCTTTCGAGCTCGGCCTGATCGGGGGAGAGGATGGCAAGGGTCAGGCGCGGGCAGGGCAGGGATAACAGCGGCATCGAGCGCTCCTTGGCGAGGGATCTGCTGGCAGAGTCGCGCATATGCTGGGGAGCGGCAAGATATGGAGAAGCCGAGGCGAAAAAAAGCCCGCTAGGAGCGCGGGCGAACCGTAGTTTCTTGAATGAGCGGGGGGACTTTACAGGCTGTCCCGGTTGGGCGCAGTGAAGAAAAATTCATGTCGCTTCTGCCAACCGGGTTGGTGTCCCGCCAGTCGATCTTCAGTGCACGATGAAAATATCAGCGCCCATAAAGCACCGTATTCATCAACGCATTGACCTGATTTGGCATGGTGTGGATGAACCAGTCGAAAGCAAGACCCGAGGTAAGCAGGTACGCGAGAACCAGCAGGATAGGCATGAAGATGATGTTTTTGCGCAGATTGGCGTACTTGCGGGTTTTTCTGGAAAGCCAAGGTTCGTGAGTACCGTTGTTATTGGCATGTGCGCCCGCAACGATGAAGTAGGTTGAAAAAAGCATCATCCGAATGCTGGTATAGATAAACAGCATTACGCCTGTCAGGTGCAGCAGGAACCAATGCATGTCTAGCAGGACGAAATATTTCTTTATTCCCGTCAGGCCCTGCTCATTGATGATCTGCTGGCTGTACTGAAAATTTTGCGGCGCCAGGGTGGGCGTAAAAGCTTCATCAGTGAGATAGGTGGATGCCACGCAGAAGGCCATGGAAAAAAACAGCGAAATCACCCACTTGCTGCCCGCGAAGAAGCCCCGATAAAGGCTATGCAAGGTTCCGCCAGCCCACAGGGAAATGGTGAATAGCGTGATCCAGGAAAGCAGGTTGAGTATCTCGGCCCGGAAAAAAACATAAATCAGCCCGGCAATCACCATCATCATGAAGATGACTGGAGTCATATCCTGGCTTGTGCTGGCCGCGTTTACGCCCGGCGGTGGATTGACCACCGTATTGAAGGTCAGGTTTACCGAATGGCCCGGCTGATTGGCGGATTGTGGAGAATCGCCTTTGAGTACCCGATCCAGAATGGCTCCCAGAATCAGGCCGAGGATGGTGAAGAACGCCGATATGTAGATATCGACTTCCTTGGATTGGATCGTTTCGATGAAGCTCATGGTTTATTGCCTTCCTTGTGCAGGTTGAGTTTCCACATGCGAACCGGTTTTCTCTGCGAGGCTTCCAGCCAGCCGCGGAATGGTAAGGGGATGGCTGTAGTTTTGCTATCACACAAGCGCACTCGTCTTACAGCCAAACTGGTTTCGTTTAATTGGAGAGTGAGCCTAATTAGTGCCGCAGCCCCTAGCGTCCTTTTAGTAAGCGTCGAACATTCCCAGCCACCGGAAGGCCTGAGAATGGGAAGGAAATGGGCGGCCATTCGACTAACCCCAGATGCGACAAAGCCCGCACTGGGCGGGCTTTGTCGATGGGCTTGGCGGCTTTGATTTTAAGGTCTGAAAGGCGTGTGGCTCGGGCTCCCATGGGTACTCCAACGCTGTTTGTGTATTCCAAAATTTACCAGTCAGGGGCTTGGAATACGCCTTGGAATACATTTCAAAATGGATCTGCATGAAGCGCTGTGGAGCCCAATAGCCCTGAGACCCCCGTATTTACTGGATTTCAGGCACAAAAAAAGACGTCCGTGGACGTCTTTAGATGATGAAGTGGTGGGCCGGGGTAATTTGAATCGGTTCTGTAAATTATTGATTTATAACGTTAATAGCGATTTTAATTTTTTGTTGGAATACCAATTGGAATACTGCACTCCACTTGACCAGCCGTTTGCATTCGATCTGACCAGCACGCTTCGTAACCATGATTGGCAGTGAACTGTCCATAGCTGCCGGTGGCGACAGGCAGAAATCGGCCGAGGCCGTGTGAAAACACTTTCGTTCGGATGCAGTAATCAACAACGGCGCGAAAATCACGCTCCTAAGCAAAATCTAGGCCTGCTGACTAGCCGAACGTTTGCAGATTTGACGTAGAAGCGAGGACTTTAAAACGGCAGCGGAGAGCCAGATTTCTGCCAAGGTAGACATTAAATTGGGTGTCTACGCAAACTAGGGGCGATTCAGGATTTATTTTTCGCATTAGATCAGTTAATAAATACGTCCTCTTCACTTGCCCCGTCTTTAGTTTGCCTCAGAATATTCGACGCTATTCTGGCGTAGCTATTTTAATGAGCCTACCAGGGGGATTGCCCCACAAAGGTCACTTTATGAGAACTGCTATCTTGTTGCGATAAACTATAACACCATCAACATCTCGTACCTCACAACCCATTGTATGAAGCCCTCTATATGAGGTTCCCTCGTCAATAGTGCAACTAGAGTACGGATTGTCTTTTGCTTTCTTAATTGACTTCGTCTGAACATCCTCTTCACGTTCATCAAGAGGTACTTCGGGGCCGTGGTTTTTCTTTTTGAAGGTTGCAGTTAGAGGGAATCTTAATCTACTTGCTGTAATAGCTTCAACGACAAAAACAAGATCTAAATTTTTCTCTAAGAACCTTGTCCCTGAAACATAGTTGGTTCGCTCGCCATCAGAATTTACGACGTGACAAGTGAACTTAATAGAGCTATTTTCAATATGCTTGCTGCCTTTTAAAGTCGACTTTACTTCCGAACTTATTGGAAGGTACTCAAGACAACTCTCGTAACCTAAAAGTCTCATCGAGTAGTTAAGGTCGCTTCCGTCTTTTTTCACATAGTTTGGAGTGACAAATTTAACAGGTACATCCACGCCTGCGCGACTCTCTGTTTTGAAAGCCGAGTATTCCTCAGGCCAGCGAATGAAATCAATAATGCCCTGGCCGATCATTATTTCATTTTTACTTGCAAGGCCTTGGAGTTTCGCTGCTAAATCTACAGGAAGCCCAGTAGGTGACACCTCCCCTAAGTAACCAAATCCATAATTTCCCCAAAGTACTTCGTGATCGTCCCCAAAGTTGCATCCAATACGAAACCCGAATGTAGAAGCGTCAAAGCCCTTATGACGCTCGAGCCAGGGTTTTATTGCTTTTTCCAGCGTTAACTTGCACATTAGCGAGCAATTTATTGAATCTATTGCTGCCTGCTCTTTATCCATTGATTTAGAACCAAAAAACGCCATAAGCGCGTCGCCCATCAGTCGATGCACATACCCATCAAAAGATCTAACGATTTCAATGCAGGTCTGAAGCACAGCATTTTTGAATTTGTATATAAAATCTAAATCATATATAAGGGAAAGTCTTGTTGAGCCCTTTATATCTATGAACAGGGTCGATACGTATTGATTTATAGTCGTATTATCTATTGCAAGCGAGGCAAAATCTGGGTGCTGAGCAATCCCACCGCTATTTATCCCCGGCTTATCAAATTGTGCCCTCAGGTACTGTTGGATAACATATTCACGCTGCGGGCCTAGTGCCAGCGCACTATCTTCAGCGGCACGTGCTGTGCCAGTTATCTGATGACTTTCCAAGGATTCCGTTACGGACTTGAATATTTTTTTGCTATTGGCTTTGTTGAATATTTCATCAAAGCCACTTTCGTTCAAAAAGCTGGAAACCATGATACCCTCCTAGGAAAGAGCCTTAACAATCCCACACAGAATAGAAATAATCAGCGCCGAAAAGATATATTGCCGAGATGTTATTTCCATAACGCGCTTCTGATTATTAAATTTTTCGCCAACAATCTTCGCCAAGGCATTCGCCTGAAATGAGAGATCGTCTTGGAATCCCTCACACGTCATTCTCTTCACCGAATCCGCATATTCGATATGACTGAGCGACGCAACGTCACCAAAAAAAATAATTGACTTGGTTGGGGTTGAGGGGCTGCTTGTGTTTGGGAAAATTATCCTATGTACGCCAAGTAGGATTTGCATCACGAAAAACAAGTTTGCTACATACATCAAAATAGCTAAAGATTTCAGTATGTTCACGAATGGGGTATCAATAGCAAATTTCAATATGTCAGAGTAACCAAGTAGCGCGGCAATAGCCACACTCAGCGATATAACAAATGCCAGCAAATAGTTAGCCTTGTTGTTTGCTATCTCAATATAATGATCATACCTCTCAATCACTCTCAATAAACTATCAATTTTATCCATACATCATTCCTTAAGTGTGTAAACTTAAACCCGAGCCAAATTTAATTTCTGGCTTGAGGAAGACACGTCCATTCACGCCATGATGCTTTTTTTAAACTTGTGAAGATTCACAAGTACTCCGCCCGAGCCGTTCACTTGCCATCGCCATTATCCTATGTTTTGACGGCCTTTTGCCATGAGGTATCTTTATTTTTACGTTGCGATTTCTTCCTTCCCCCTCAGAGAGGAGATTGTTAATTGATGCATAACTAGGCCATTAGGCGCACAGCTCATTGAGCAGCGGCGACATCCCGTTCGTTCTTATGCGCGTGCAGCAACCGCCGCTAGTTGCGCAGTGAATTCATATATCTCACCAATCACAGACTTAACGTGATGGTTAGTATCATAAGCTATCCAGTTAGTAGGGCTGCCTACTACCTTCCCTAAACTGCATTGCTTAATCATAGCGTCTCCCCAGCTGAAACTAGACTCCCTGTAATGAATAGAATCCACAATAAATTTTGAGAGCTTCTGGCTTTGTGCAAAGCCATCCTCTCCTTGAACGGAGTGGCCGCGCACAACAAAGAACGCATTATTTACTGTGTATCTAATCTTAACATTCATATGTGTGGCGATAGTATCCGAAGACCGGGGATTTCTCACGCCATAGTCACTGAAATAAAGTGACGCTGTCGGATTGGCTGATAAAAAGCCCTTCCAAACGATCATTTCTTTCCTTTGAACTAAACCGCTTGAGTCGCGCTCTTTTACAGCTTTCTCAATAGAATCTGGTATCGAGCTTGCACTCATTATAACGCAGTCAAAGCCTAGCCCTTTCATGTGCCCGTATGCGGTTTCTACGATCTCCATCACATCCTGTATTGGTAGCTTGGTTACGTCTCCTATATCAATCAGTACTGGTGTTTGGGCTTCACTGAGCCCTGCACTCAGAACCATGTCTTCTAAAATTTCATCTAGGTGATCTGGATCGCCGAGGTCCTCAATAGCTAAACTATCCAATCTGATGCAGAAGAAGGCGCTGTCAGATAGAGCCATAGATTTTATTGTTTCTCGATACTCTACAGCCTCCCATCTGTCATAGCCGATTACCGGGCAAACTATAACCCCTAGCTCCTTTAAGCTATTACAGATGTAACTCAGAACCTGCTCGCCGCCTTCAGTGCAAAATCCTATGGGCCATTGCGAAACGTCTAAAATTACATGCTTTCTTCTAAAAATCTCAGCTATATTGTGCGCACGGGCGTCAAGATAGTCCTCAAAAGGAGTAGTGCTTCTATTTCTAGCGGCCTCAAGGGACTTTCCCTCAAGCTTAGTGATCTCGAATATAGGAGTACAGCGTGCAAGCGATGCTTTATCTAGCTTGTTCAATAATGTCAGAGCTTCCATCTCTCCGGCTTTAGCTCGAACGATCGGATAGTACTGATTATTCATGTTTGATACCTCAAAGATTTTCGAGTTGAGCCCTAACCATTCCCTGGCCAATTAGATCTGTAAACTGGTTGTAGTTACCCGCTTCTTTTCTAAGGCGTCCGGCCACAATTGCCGGGTGTATTTTCAATTCTTTCGCTAGCTCAACAATCGTCTCTCTACTGGGTTTCAGATATGCATCAGTACGTTTCCATATGGATCTGGGAATGAATGCATCACGTGCGATCCTATTAGCCTCAGATTCTCTTTTATCTGTACTGGCATGTTCTAAGTCATCAAGAATAGCTTCATTGGCATCGTCGATATGTTTCCAAACATGAACCAGTTCATGGACCAAGGTGAACCAGAAATTATCAACCCTGTCGTACCTCAGAGTGAGTGCAATTATAGGGGTTCCGTCCACCTCTTTAAGTGCGGCACCATCAAGCATAGTACCTTTTAACTGCGGCTCAATAATTACCGCTATGCCATGATTTTTGAGTAGCTCTATTGCCATTCGAGGGCCTTCCTCAAACCGACTGAGCTGAACGATTTCCTTAATTAGCGCGTCACCAATCTTAGTTTTATCAAACTCCGGCAGCTGGCTTTTAATTTCCCGAGTTCTTTGTATCACTCGGGCAAGCCATGCATACAGCGCATAAGTCGTCGTAGGCGTTGGCGAGTCGCCGGAAAGCGTGCGACGAAAGGAAGCTCCGCTCTCTTGCAACCCCATATCGCTAATAAAACCCTGAACGATTTCCCCAACGGTCTTTTTAGCTTTGCTAGTAATGCTATCAATCCAGCCTCTAGCTACCATTTCCTTTACCGGAAATTTGGTCCAGTCCACATTTGCTTTATTTTGGCTACTGCCGACTTCATCAAGTCCCACCAATGTATCAGCCGAAATGCCAAGACCTACAGCTAGAGCCCTTATCATCGGAACTGTAAGAGGTCGCTTTCTCGCCAAAACTTCCGACACTCTACTTCTAGTACCAAAATAGGGAACCAGGTCAGTCTGCTTCAAACCTTTTTCGGTCATCCGAAAAAGAATTGCATCAATTGGATCTGGAGCCTCTACCGGATACTTTTGCTTCTCGTAGTCCTCAATTAGCATTGAAAGCAGTTCGAGCCTATCACTTTCTTCCGTGCCTAGCTTCGGAGAAGAAATTATCAGCGAGTGCACCTCGTTAAAGTATTCGAGGTATTGTTCCTCTGTTTTGATAATTTTTGGGCTCAACGTATTCATAGTTTTTTCACTATTGCAGTGATGATTGCAATCCCTTGGGCAAAAGCGACCTTCAGTTCTAAGAGTGTGTTGGATTCACAGATAGAGAAGAGAAAGGTATCTTCGGCAATAGCAAGAGCATTCGGATATTGTTCGAGCAACTCGGCTGGGACTTTCCATCTTGCATGGCCGATTTCGCTAACCCATACACAAATCCATTTGCGGATATGCTCGCTTTCCCCCTGGAGAGGGGGCAATTTCTCTCTTCCAAGCAATCTCATGATCGTCGCTTTGTTCCCAATTTGGGAACAAATTACGCCGTCGTCTCGCGCAGGTCAAGAGAATGTTCCCAAATCGTGAACATCACGTTACCCCCTCAAGGCTTGCCATTCGATCTGAGTATGGCCAAAAGTGACCAGATACCATGACTCATTGGCCAGTACCAGTCGATCTCGAAGGGCTGTTATTGGCCGTTTTTGGCCTGTCACGGCTAACCGGTTCGAGTCGTTTTTTGTCATCGCGGCGGTGTTTTTCGAGCAGGTTTATCCGCCACGCTGAGATAAATGAACGCGGACAAGTGAGACTGGAGGGCTGCCTACCTATGACTAGTCGAGCGACCGATCAGCATTTCTCGGTCATTCCCTAATCGTTTCCAGATCAATAGGGCGGTGAGCCGATAGTAATACCGGGTGGCGTCGGAATGATCTTGCAGATGCTGAGTGAGAAACCAGCGCACATGCTTGAGCTGCCAGGTCCAGGGATTATCGCGTTGCCATCGCTGTTGAATGGCCGCTTGCATGATGCGGGCTTGCCGCAGGTGGCGTTGCTGAGTGGCCTTCGAGCCGCTCAGTACGCCGCTCAGGAACAGCGCCATATCGAACGGTTTGCTCACGCTCGTCCTCCAATATAGGCCGACACCACATCGATCCGGTTATGCCCGAGTTCAACGCTGATCTGTTGCCGCGCCTGTCGATCCAGTTCACGGTCAATGCGATAGCACTGACCACCATTGACCGGTGCGACGTGGCCAGTGAGCTGTTCGTAACGCTCGCAGGCGTAGGCAGCACGTAGCTCATGAAAGCCCTTCAGCCCTTGTTCATGCAGTATTTCGCGGGCGGGGAGCACGGTCTGTTGCAGAAACACGACGTAGCTTTCGTCTCGGGCCAGCAAGTTGCAGCTGCGGGGCGGCGATGCCTTACGAGCAAGCTGCAGCGCCGCTTTCACCGCTTCATTGACCACAACCCATCGCGGCGCTGAAGCCCCTGAGCGACCGCCTTTGGTGCCGTCCTGGATGTTGATGCGGCCTAAACGTTCGGCTTCGCGTTGTAAGCGTGGCAGGTCAGCCAGGATCGCTTCGCGCAGGCGCATACCGGTTGTTCGGGCCAACAGAACAATCGCGGCCACCCGCTCGCGGTGCTGTTCGCCAAGTACCTCAAGCACTCGCTGCACCTGTTGGCGGTCTTGGCCATCCGGCGCGCGGGTGCGTACGGTCGAGCGCTTCTGTCCCAACGCCTGACTCGGGCTGGCGATCCTCACGTCCTGATCACCGCGCAGCGCAGCGAGGGTGCGGTTAACGCTGCTCAGGCGGTTCTGCGCGGTGGCGATGCAGAGTTCACCTTGCTTGATCTGCTGGCGCAGAAACGCGGCGTAGTCTTGTAGCGTCTGTCGATCGATCTGGCGCGCATCGTTGTAACCGGGGCCGTCCTCTGATCGACACCAACGCACGAACGCTTGCCAGCGATCGCTATGCGCTTTGACCGTGGCGAAGTGGCCGCTGGCAAACAAATCCTTTAGCGCTTGTGAACCGGCATAGCTCAGCTGGCGGCCATAGCCAAAGTTGCGACCATCACGCCGACTAATCAAAGTCATCGTCATCACCGTTTTCGTTTGTTTGCAGAAAGAGCAGTAGGGCTTTCCAGTAAGGGCTGAGCCTGTCCACCTGCTGCCAATGTGTCGGGCGGATCAGGAGAGCGTTCTCGTGGTGTTGCAGCAGTGCCCCTTCCTCACGCAGTTGCTCGATCAGCCGGGCGAGGAGGACAGGGTCCAAGGGTGGTGTGGCGACAGCGGCGACAGTGGCGACAACCCGCGTCGTTTCTGGCTTGGCGCGTGGCGACAGGGTGGCGACAGAAGCGGCGACACGCCGCGATTCAGGTTGCGATTGATGTTGCGCCAGGTAGCGGCGCACCGCGTCATTGAGGCGAAACATGGCGGACCTCGAAAGTTTTTCCGTTGTGGCAGCTCAGCCAGCTATGAGTGATCAGCTCGACGAATAAAGAGGCAGTATGGTCAGCGCTCTTGCGGGCAAAACGAGGACCGTTGCGATTGACGTCGCGGACGGTGAAGTGGGTCCAGCCTTTCTGCACCAGCCAGCGCAGCAGCCGATCCGCTTCCTCGCGTCGGCTATTGACCGGCGCCTGTTCGGTCAGGCGCTGAATCTCGGCCAGGTAGTAATCCATTAGCGTGGAGGCGCGCTGGATGTGTGCTTCGTCCAACGCACTGGCTTCTTCAACCATGGCCAGCACGCCCGCGATACGCAGTACATTCGCCGCGGCCTTGCTCGCGACAGGCTGGACGCCGGCTAGCTCGCCGAACTCGCCAGACTGGCACTCGATGGTGTCGTGAATATCGATCCAGGCACGACGGGCGCGGGGAGTCAGCTCCAGTGTGGCGGGATTGAGTGATCCATCCTTGTGAAGCGACCAGGGCTTTTGTAGCAGGGCGGTGATCCGCTGTTGGTAGCGCTGGACTTTGGCATCTCGGGTCAGGTCGATTGCCTTGTAGAGTCGCTGGCCGGCCAGGCGCTCGGGCCAACTGATCAGGCAACGGCCCAGGATGCCTTGGCCATTGATCACCGGGTCTTTGAAAATCTGGTTGGCTAGGTAGGGCTGCAGCATCAGATGCAGGCTGAGGCGGCGGTCATAGGCACGCAGGCTTTCTCCGGCCATGGAACGCGCCCGGTCGATTGGGCTGCCATCCCACAGCAGCGACAAGGTGGTGATTGCCTTGAGCAGATTCTCTTTGCTCATGGTGCTGCTGCCCAAGAACTGGCCACCTTCATCATTGAACAAGCCCATGCTGGGCAAGCCATGGCACAGGTTTTTGACCAGGGCCTCAATGGTGGGCTCGGCAATGAAAAGTCTCGGTGGTACCGGCTCGGACAGCTCGCCATCTTCCGCCCCGGAGGTTGTCTTTGAGGTTTTGGGTTTGGCCATGATGCTGGTAGCGGCGCGATAGGCTTTGAGCTTTTCCTCATACAGGGTCCATTGCTGTCGTTCCCACTCGCGCGCCGCCTTCAGTACCAGGTGATCCACCGCGCTTTTGCGATCACCCGAAGACGCCACCGTCAGTAGGTAAAGGGACAACGGATAGGTTCGGCCATCGAGTTGGGCATTGGCATGGCCCTGGCTCACCAAGGCAGCGCTGGCCAGCACCGATTGAGCGGCCATGGCGCAGGGCACGCCGATCACCTCGGCCAGTCGTTCGACCGCAGGGCCCAACAGATCCCCGAGTGCTTCGACCGGGTAGGGCAGTGGCGCCTGCTGGTATTCCAGCAATGGTTGTGGTGGCTCGAACGCTTCGCACAGTTGCATCGCTATTCTCCTGAGATTGTCGACTTCGTCCTCACTCATCCCGCCACGGTTGTTGAGTGTTGCCAGGGATCAAGGCCCCTGCGACCTGTGAGGTTTGTCCACTAACGCGGGACTGGCGGCTCCTTACGGCCGGGAGCTTGGGCATCTCATGATCTGGCCTCCTGAACACCGATAGCGGTGGGCGGGTGGAGGCTGCACTGGCTGACGAGGCCGGTGTCGCGAGATCCTGAGTCGGGTGAAGGCAGTGATGCGATGACTGGGGCATGCCTGACTGTCAGTCATGTGCAGTCCATTTCAAGGGCTGCGGCACCATCATCGGCATCGCTGTGGCGAGTGAGCATTCGGTGTTTGTCACGCCGATTGTCACGAGGGGGAAAGCCGCAAAGGCCCGTGCGAGCAGGGCTGCAGCAGTGTGATATGCGCCCGTCTCTTTAGGGGGCAAAGAGACGGGCAAAAGGTTGGCGCAAGAAATAGCCAAGCGGATAAGTTGCTGCAGAGCAGCCAGGAGGGGGCATGAGTTGCCGCAGTGGGCATTCTGGAAGAAGTGGCATCCATCACATCGCTGTGACTGTGCGAGCCGCCGGACGCTAATCGCACTTGGGGTGAACCACCACGATGTGGCGTAGCCTCAAAGGTTCTGGCTACCTGGGTGCTGTCGAGGACAGCGCTGGTACGGTTCTGGTTTAGCGCTCGTTCTACTCACGGTCAACCATATTTTGGAGGCGACTCTTGCGCCAATCGGTAGTGCTAGAAGACCTTGGAGTCCGGTGGTTTTCCATAGCCGGGTGGTCGTTTGTCGGTTTTTAATGTGAGCCTGCGTAATTGCATGGACTTGACCGCCCATTTGCATCGTCACTGACCAGTCACTCGCATTCGCGCTGACCAACCGTTTGCATTCGACTTGACCAGCAAACGCCATAGTGACGACCGGCGGAGAACGGCCAGAAGCAGCCTATCAAATGCGTCAAGGAATTCAGACGCTATTCAGCCCTTTCGTATGTAGACACCTCCTAATAAACGCACTTCGCCGACTTCTGTCTGTCGTGACCGGCAGAGGTCGGCCAATAGACTTCGTTGGCATCCAAGTGCCCGCTATGAATATGCGCAATGGCAGCATTGTAAATGAGAGCGCAATTTTCGGAGACCCGTCTGCTGTCTAGGGCTTGGCCAGTGATAGGTGTCGGCATTGACCTGAGCGTATGCAGTGAGAGATCCGCTAATAGGATCAATGAGTACCAGTTGGCGTCGTAATCGAGCGCTGGCTCATTTCTTGCCTGAGTTGAGCAGCGGTAAAATTGTGTGTTTCGCGCTTGTAATTCCTAGGTGGCAGCGTGCTATTATTGGGATAGGCTTATAGATAGATTTTTGGTCGTGTTTCGCGACCTGTGATACCTAATGTCGGAGTACATTGCTCCTACAATTTGGCAAGCTGTTGGGCCATTCAGAGTGTCTTGAAGTTTCGCATAAGAGTATCTATAAGCCTATTTTATATGATTAAATTGAAACTTTTACAAAGCGCTTCCTCTCTCCGAGATCTTTCTATTATTCTCGGTTTTCAGCCGAAAGCTGTGTCGTACATTATTTATAAACACGGGAAAGAAAGGTTATATACTACTTTTACCATTCCCAAAAAATCTGGCGCGACCAGGGTTATTCACGCTCCCTGTCCGGAGCTGAAAAACCTGCAAAGTATCGTTTCAAAGTATCTTCAAGATTGCCTTGATGAAATCAACAATTCTAAGAATATAACCCGTAGTCTTTCGCATGGTTTCAAGCGGGGATATTCAATAGTTACGAATGCCAGCGCGCATAAAGGTCGACGTTTCGTATTGAATTTAGACTTGGAGAATTTTTTCGGGTCCATTAATTTCGGGCGAGTGCGTGGTTTTTTCATTACTAATAAAAATTTTGCATTACAACCTCCAGTAGCTACAGTGCTGGCGCAAATTATTTGTTTCGATAATAGTATCCCACAAGGAAGCCCGTGTTCACCCGTGGTATCCAACCTAATAGGGCATTTGTTAGATATAAAGCTTGCTCAGTTGGCATCAGAAACTAAATGTACCTATTCTAGATACGCTGATGATCTCACTTTCTCCACAAACAAGCAGCAGTTCCCTATCGATCTAGTCTCACCTGGTGCCTCGCCTCATGAATGGGTTGTAGGGGGGAGACTAGAGAAGATAATACAAAAATGTGGCTTTAAGGTTAATAGTAAAAAAACAAGGCTACAGTATCGAAACTCACGTCAAGATGTAACCGGCTTGATAGTGAACGAAAAAGTCAATGTCCCGGCGGAGTATCGGCGTCGCGCTAGGGCGATGGCGCATAAGCTTTTTGAAACAGGAAATTTTCAAGTTGAGAAACTTTCAATAACGGATTCAGGCAAGGTTACTACCGAAAAAAGAATCGGTAGTATAGATGAGCTATCCGGAATGTTTAGCCACATTGCGATGGTCTCTCAACACAATAATGCCCTAGCCATCAGCGCTAGCTTGAGTAATGTGGGCTCTGAGCTTTCCTCAATCGAGAAAATCCACCGAGATTTTATTTTTTACAAAAGTTTTTATGCTAATCCAATCCCGATGATAATCTGCGAAGGTAAAACCGATAATGTCTATCTAAGGTGCGCCATACGTAGTTTGGCGAAGCAATACCCTTCGCTAGCAACCGCTAGTGCTCCAGACAAAATTAAACTTTCAGTGTCGCTGTTCAAATATTCAAAGCTCAACTCACATCTGCTTGGTCTTAGCGGTGGATCCCCTCAGCTTAGGACATTTATATCTGAGTTTTCTAGGGTCGCAGCTAAGTATCATAGCCAAAAATCACCATTCCCAGTTATCGTTTTGATAGACAACGATAAGGGAGCTAAGGAAATATTTTCTACGATAAAGGCTACGACGAAGACCGCTGCGAAAATTGATGGAAGTTTGCCGTACTATCACATCGCTCAGGGCTTGTACGTAGTTCCCACCCCAAAACTAAACGGAGTTACTGAAAGCAAAATCGAAGATTTCTTCCCGGCTTTAACGTTGGGCGAAGTTTTGGATGGCAAAAAATTTAATTCCGAAAATGAGGATTTAAAGCCGGATGAGTATGGAAAGCATTATTTTGCTGAGTATGTAATAAAGAAAAAGCAAAGTACTATAGATTTTTCCGGATTCAAACCCCTGCTTGACGTGATTTCCACAATAATCTCTCAGAGTATAGGCTTGCATATGAGTGCTGTGACTCATGCTGCTACTCCCGTAGTGTTGAAGAAAAATTGAATGGGCTCACCAAAGTGGCTCGGGAGACTACTAATCCGCTTTGGTGCAACTAGCTAGGCAATTCCTTGATTTTGAATCCTCCACCCCGCGCTGCTATTGGCCAGAAGCGATCACTGAATTTCGCCTGTCGCTCTGTCAAGAATTGCGAGCATAATGAGCGACTCGAGCGAAGTACATGAGTCAGATTATGAGCGAAACGTATCAAACACAAATTTTGACCACTTGTTTAATTTTTCACAGTGACAAAGATGATCTATAACGGGTCGTGAGGAAGTATTTGTATTATTAAAGTAAATAGATCTACTCAGACATAGGTTGACCTGCTAAATGAGCACAAATTGGTGGATTGACGGTAACGCACTCTTTACCCGTCACAGATCTGGCGGCGCAATAGCGCTAAAGGGGTTTGAATTTCAGAAGGCCTATGCGCGACTGCGGCTGGTATGGTTACTGACAGGGAAAAATGGCATCGTCGAGGTTCGCTACGAAGGCGCTCAAGATATCGATGTTCGGTATGGCGATGGAAGCCAGCAGTTCGTCCAAGCCAAAGATTACGCGATGGGCAATCTGACTTTGTCTGCTGTATATGACGTTCTAGCAGGCTTTGCGAGAGATCTAATCTACGCCAAAGACCAAGGCTGCCAAAACTCAAGCCTTTTGCGATTTACTCTAGTAAGTACCACGCCACCAGTAGATGATAAGTCGTTGGAACTTTATCGTGGGGTTTTTTTTAAAACACATGCCTCAGAGATTTTGACGCGGATTGCAAGCAATTTTCGATATGGATTAGACGAAAAGTCCACTTTTAATGCCATTCTTGAGACGTTAGATCGCACCAAATTTGAAGTTGTGCACATGGGGAGCCCATGTGCAGATTTAGAAGCGATCGCTAGCTGGGAGCTTATTAAGTTTGGTGTGCCACTAGATCATGTCAGTGCAACATTAAGCCGCATTGGAGATCTACTTAAGGCTCGCGCATCGTTGCATGTAGAAGATGTCGCTGCAGTATTGGGAGGGCTTCCCTCTCGCCATCCAGCGCATGCGAGTAGTCCGTGCCGGTTACTGCCGAGCCGCGATACACTTGCGGAGATTAGTTTTGCGAAAAATCTATTTCTAAAAGGCGCCGCCCCCAGCCTGTGGGCTGCTGTTGCAAATAATCTTGACGTTCGCCGCACAGCGCAACCAGATATCGAAAGCAAGCTGCTGGCCCTCGTTCGCATGGGCGGGATGTTGGTTATTGAGGGCGCCGCAGGTACCGGTAAGTCGACGCTCGCGCGGCGCACGGCGTGGGATCTGCATCGTCAGGGGGAATTCGTTGCTTTGGAAGCCCAATTTCCCGCTAGCCTTGCAGAAGATGACTGGCAAGTTATTGTTCATATTTGCGAGGCCAGTGATAGGCCACTTTTAATTGTCGTTGATGATGTATGGAGACACGCAGCATTTCTCGAAAGCCTTGACCGAAATGTTCGCGCCCGACTATGTGTTCTCGCTACTTCCCGGCCTGGAGAGCAACGGAATAGCCGGCCATTACGTTTAACCACAGACGTGATGAAACTTGGAAAATTAGAGCGCCGAGAGATTGAAAGTCTTCGAGATTTAGTAGGCCTCCAATCTATTCGCTCGCGGAAACAAAAACCGCTCCAGAGGCTAGTCGATACCGGGCAGATTTTTATAGTTTCTCTGATACTCCAGAGTGGATCATTGGAGGAATATGCCACGCATCTAATAGAGCCATTGAAAAATACTGATTCAAACCACTTGGAGGGGTTCATTGACTTGTGTGTATGTGGCATGCACGATCATACAATACCGAAGCGAATCCTTCTACGTAGGATGGGGGGCAGCACAGAGTTCTGGCGGATGCCCCAGTATGCGGATTTAGTTTTTGATGCAGGAGATGGCGGTGATCGGCTCCGGTTAGGCCATGCTCTCGTGGGAACTGCGGTAATCCAAACAATCCAAGCGCCCGCCGTTAAGTTGGCATTATCAATCTGCAAAGATTGCGATCTTGATGATGCGGAAGAGCGCCGCTTTGCATTGCGGCTAATTTCCAATCTCGTGTACGATCCGCAGTGGCTAACACACTGTATCGCTTACAGAAGTCAGCTGATAGACTTCACTGCGCGTGTCAGCCCTATTGCTTCATATACTGAATTGATTCGTTTGGTCGATATCCTAGAGCGTTTAAAATGCAAAGGGGAGGCGGTAGCTGTCAAGAGTTTAGTTACCGGGCAGCGAATTAGAGGGGGGCCCGACGTTTGGTTGGCAATGTCTCATGCTACGCCAGAAAACTTTGAAGATTTTTTCGAAGGTGCGCTGACTTTTTACCGGGAGGATTCAACCGCCTACGCGAAGCGTAAGTTCCTTCTCGCTGTTATGACCTTTGGAGCAACGTGCTCCAAGGAGAAAACTGCAGAACATATGAGTAACTGGCTCAAACAACAAGGATTTCCTGCACAGGAAACTCGTATATTGTTCGATCTATGCAAACATGCCAGTCGAGAGCTATCCGAGCAGTACTCTTGGCTGGTAGGTGAATATGCAAGGGCATTGAATGTCACCATGGCGACCTCATTGGCGGCTATTCGATTGCTAGAAAGAGCAAAAGATGGCAAACAACTCCAGAGATTGGAGGAAAGACTGGTACAGGAGCTGTGTTCTTCACCGGCGGTTACTATTGAAGCCATGGAAGTAGCCATCCAACTCACCAACGCACGGCAGCGTCTGAATGCGAAAAACCTACAGCCCGCGCTGTATGAAATCGTAATGGAGATGTGCCTCCAAGCTCCCACGCGATTACTGAGGGTCAGATTGGTGAATTCTGCTATTCGCCTCGCAGGAGAAGACCAACGTGAACGCTTGTTACCGATTGTGGTAGAACTAACCCGCACGGTTCGAAGTAAAAAAGCGAAAAATTGTGCGGGGCTTTTTGCGAGCCGGTTTCCTGCATCCAAGTAGTGCTAGGTAACTAGGCCTCCCCGATGTGTTGAACGGCCCACAAACGGTTGGTCAGCGCGAATGCGAGTGACTGGTCAGTGGCAATGCATTTAGGTGGTCAAATGAGATGTAATTACGCAGAGCCCATGCGAGTGGGAATGCGGAGCCTTCCCGCTCGCGTGGGCTTGGGCGAGAAAGCCCCAAGAGAGAGGCTTGCAATGGCGACAGTCGCCATCTCTGTCGCCATGCTGCAGGCCAGGTATTACGCGGGTTGTCGCCGGTGTCGCCGCTGTCGCCAAATCAACCATCACTCTATCTGGGGAGTCATTTTCGGTTACCGGCGGCGTCCGGTGAGCGCTTAGCGTATCGGCACGACGTTGCGGTTCCTGGTTAGATTGATGGCAGATGCCGACAGGCTGCCGGTGGCCGATTTCTGGATGTGCTCACTCCACCAGGCCATCATCGGACGCCGGCGTTCGATGTAGTCAGCTCGGTTGTAAGCACTTCGGACTTCGTCCTTGTCGACATGCGCCAGCGCGACTTCGATCAGCTCTGGATCCCACCCATGTTCGTTCAGGATGGTGCTGGCCATGGAGCGCATGCCGTGGCTGACCAAGCGGTCCTGGAAGCCCATGCGTTTCAACGCCATGTTGGCAGTCTGACTGTTGGCGTGGGTGCGCGGGTTTCTATCTGCCGGGAACACGTACTCTCTGTGGCCGCTATGGGCCTTGAGTGTCTCCAGTAACGCGAGTGCCTGTTCAGTCAGCGGGATGGTATGCGGGCGACGCTTTTTCATGCGCTCCGGTGGGATGGTCCAAATGCGTTTGTCGAAATCGATGTCTGCCCACCGAGTGGTGGCTGCCTCGACAGGGCGGGTCATCGTGTGCAACTGCCATTCGATCAGACAGCGCGTGACTCGCTTGATGCTGGCATTCGCGATTTCCATCATGAGCTCCGGAAGCTCGTCAGGTCGTAGCGCGGCCATGTTCTCTTTCCTGGGTTTCTTGAACACCGCCCGAATGCCACTGAGGGGGTTCGCAAAGATAAGTCCTGAATTGACCCCGTAGGTCATGATCTCGTTGAGTCGTTGGCTCAGCCGCTTCACTGTTTCGAGGCTGCCTTTGGCCTCAATCGGGCGAAGGAGCTTGATCACCATAGGAGCACTGACTTCAGAAAGCGGCGTCGATTTCATGCTCGGAAAAACATGCAGCGTGAGTGAACGCCAAATGTCCTCGGCATACGCTGGCGTCACTGAGTCTTTCTTCAGTTCGAACCAGGCGGTGGCTATCTTCTCGAAGGTGTGTTCGGTCTCAGCCAATCTGGCTTGCCTTTGCTCATCGCGCTGGGCTTTGGGATCAATGCCTTGAGCAAGTAGCTCTCGCGCCTCGACTGCTTTCTTCCGAGCATTCGCTAATGAGAGGTCGGGGTATGGACCGAGCGCCATATTAAGACGGCTTCTGGTCAACGGCTCCCGATAATTGAAATTCCACATCATCGAGCCGCTGGCGCGTACTCGAAGCTGCAAGCCATCGCCGTCGCTGAGGACGAAGTCTTTACCAGTTGCCTTGACCGCCTTGAGCTGGCGATCGGAGAGGCGGGGTGCGTTAGTAGGCATGGGGGCTACCTCCAGCACCGTTTTGGTATCCTGAAAATAGCATTTGGTAGTCTGGGATACCACCTGGGATACCAAAGCGCCTGGAACTCAGAAACTCTCCAAAGACCCCAAAGGCGCCGAAACCCCTGTATTCACTGGATTTCAGACACAAAAAAAGACGTCCGTGGACGTCTTTAGATGATGAAGTGGTGGAGCCGGGGGGATTTGAACCCCCGTCCGCCAGTACTCCGCTGTCGGTACTACATGCGTAGCCGTGTCTATTAAGTTAACCCTCAGCGACCCGACGGGCAGGGTGCTTTGGGCGAGTTGTGTAAGTTTTAGCCGCTTCGTCCACAACGTACTGCACGGCGATTCTGTTCTATATGACAATCATTTCGGGTTTACAGACATCCCCTGATGATTGCTGGACCCGAAGGTACCAGGAGCATTGTCAGCTGCAATTAAGCAGCGAGAGCAACACCGTATTGGTCGTCATTGGCAACTATAAGTAGTTGCAACAGTGGATTTACGACTTCTGTTACCAAGTCGGCATGCACCTAGAGTTTCGCAACCGGCGTCGAATCCTAAACGGCCCCGAACTCATTGCCCGGTGAATCTGTTCGGGCAACAAGCGTGCACAGTGTACGTCAAAACGCTTGGCAGGCCAACCCGAAGGTTGGCCTGCGCGACATCAGTTACGCGTCGGGTTACGGATCTGCATCTTGCTGATGATGCCGTTGGTAACCTCGATGCATTCCTTGTCGTTGCCGGACGCCTGGGCCGCAGTGGCTTTTTCCTGTGCTTCCTTGATGTTATTCATGGAGCTTTCAGGAAGGGACGGCTGGCTGGTGACGAAGTCTTTGATGCTTTGAAGATTCCCGGCACAAAGGTCTTTGTCGGCCGCGAACACCGGCGAGGCCAGAAGTGCACCAGTGATAAACAATCCAGCAATTGCAGAATGCTTCATGGGTATCTCCTTGAACGATGGGGGCTCGGTGCTGCCGGACGGTCTGGCCGCGATGCCGAGGTCAAGACAAGCGAGGTCAGTATAGGACCTGTTTGGTTGACCGCTTCGCTGCGCAGGAATTCGGTTTTATTTGCAACGAATGTCAAATGGCCAGATCGGTCGACCAAGTGCCGATGCAGCCGACCTGTAAAAGGTCGGCGCATGAGTCATTTTTTGGTGTCACCGGTAGCGTTTTGAATGTCCAGCAGGGTTTGCTGGGTTTCAGCGAGGCAGTCGTCAATCTTGCCTTGTGCTTTCAGGGCGCGGGCTTTGCTGACACTGGCCGAGACGCGCGCATTCAGATCCGGTGACGTCTGGTATTGAGTCTTGGCGCTATCGATTCTCTGCAGATTGGCATCGCACAAATCGGCGGGTTTTTCAGCGGCGAACGAAGTGGACGCCATCATCGAGGCAGTGACAAACAGACCTAACATTACAGAGCGGTTCATGTGTATCTCCTTGAACTGAGGGTTCAGACTTCGCTGACCGTGAACAGGCCCCGAATGGTCCGGGGCATGTGCAGTGGACTACCGCCTCGCTCAAGGGTTCTGATTTTTGTTCAGCAGACTTTGGCCTGTGTCACCCGATCGACCAGATAAACCAGCCCGTGGTAGTCGATGCCACCGTGCTGGGTCAGGCCGATTTCGCAGGTGCGGCTGGTGGAAATGCCCTCGCTGCAGTGCTGCACGGCGTCCTTGAGCGTACGCAGCGAATGGCTGTTCAGCTCCGGTGTGGTGAAGCCTTTGTCGCCGGCAAATCCGCAGCAATGTATGCCTTCGGGAATCACCACGGTGTTGCTGCATTTGCGCGCCAGATCGATCAGCGCCTGGCTTTCGCCCAAGTGCTGAGTGCTGCAGGTCACGTGCACGGCAATCGGCGCTTCCTGGGGTGTGAAGTCCAGACGATTCAGCAGATGCGTACGGATGAAGCGCACCGGATCGTACAGATCCAGTCGTGTTTCGCCGATGTCCTGAACCAGTCGCAATGTACACGGGCTGGTGTCGCAATAGATCGGGTCGAGGCCGCCGCGACTGGCGTGGAGCAGGGCGCTGATCAGTTCCTGGCGTTTGTGCTCGGCCTGTTCGGCGTAGCCTTTGGAGGCGAACGGCTGACCGCAGCAGAGGTTGTCCTGGTTGTCGGGAAAGACGATCTGGTAACCGGCCTTTTCCAGCAGGCCACGGGTTTTGTCGTACAGCGACATTTGTTCTTTGTCGCCCGCCGCCGGGCCCATGACCCGCGAGACGCACGCCGCCAGATAAACCACGCGCGGGCGCTCGTCGGCCACGCTCGGGCTGAAGCGAATGGCTTTTTCCGGCTGTGGCATGGCGTTGGTCCACAGCGGCACCTGGCCTTTGGACAAGCGCGTCAGCGTCGCCGACAACGTTGCCAGACGCGGCGCGCCGAGCATCATTCGCGCGCCGTTGGCGACGTGCAGCGGGAAGCGTGCGCCTTGCAAGGTTTTGGCGAAATTTCCTTCGATCCAGTCAGCGGTTTTTTGATGCGTGGCGTGTCGGCCACGGAGCTTTTTCACCAGTTCGCCGGTATTGATGCCTACAGGGCAGCGTTGTGCACACAGGCCCGTCGCGGCGCAGGTGTCGATGCCTTGGTAGTCGAAGGCTTTTTCCAGTTCGGTGGTGTCGACGCCGGCGCGCTTTTTCGCCTGGATATCACGCCAGATCACGATGCGCTGGCGCGGGCTCAGGGTCAGGCCTTTCGATGGGCAGACCGGTTCGCAGAAACCGCACTCGATGCACTTATCCACAATCTCGTCAGCGGCCGGCAGCGGTTTCAGGTGCTTGAGATGGATCTGCGGATCTTCGCTGAGCACCACGTCCGGATTGAGAATGCCGTTGGGGTCGAGCAGGCGTTTGAGCTGCCACATCAGTTGATAGGCGTCGCTGCCCCATTCCAGTTCCACGAACGGCGCCATGTTGCGGCCGGTGCCGTGTTCGGCTTTCAGCGAGCCGCCGAATTCCACCGCGACCAGTTGCGCGACGTCGTCCATGAACGCTTGGTAGCGTGCGATTTCTTCCGGGCTGTTGAAGCCTTGGGTGAAGACGAAGTGCAGATTGCCTTCCAGTGCGTGTCCGAAAAGTATCGCTTCGTCGTAGGCATGTTTGTCGAACAGCTCGATCAGGCGATTGACGCCGATGGCCAGTTGTTCGACCGGGAAAGTCACGTCTTCGATGATTACTGTGGTGCCGGTTTTGCGCACGGCGCCGACGGCGGGGAAGGTGTCTTTGCGGATGGCCCAGAGGCGGGCGTTTTCCACCGGGTCTTCAGTGAAGTCGACCTGCTTCTCAATGGGGAAATCGCGCAGGGACGCCATGATTTGCGCCAGTTGTTCCTGCAGCAATGTCGACGAAGCGGCGCGGGATTCGATGAGCAGCGCGCAGGCATTTTCCGACAGAAGCTGTACGAAAGCGGGCATGCCTTTTTTGTCCTGCACCGAGCGCAGACTGCGTCGGTCGAGCAGTTCCACGGCGGATACCGGTTGGCTTTTCAGCACGGTCACCGCGTTGCAGCAGGTTTCGACATCGGGGAACACGATCAGCGCCGAGGCCTTGTTCGGGTGATCGATGACGGTGTCGTAAGTCACCGCGCTGATGAAGCCGAGCGTGCCTTCGGAGCCGACCAGCAGGTGGCTCAGGATATCCACAGGCTCGTCGAAATCCACCAGGGCGTTGAGCGACAGGCCGGTGGTATTTTTCAGACGGTATTTGTGGCGAATTCTCGCGGCCAGCTCGGCGTTGGCGCGGGTCTCGCGGCCTAAAGTCGCCAAGCGTTCGAGCAGTTCTCCGTGGCTTGAGCGAAATGCCGCGACGCTGGCAGGGTCTTCGCTGTCGAGCCGCGTGCCGTCGGCCAGCACCAAGCGAATTCCGGCCAAGGTGTGATAGGTATTCTGCGCGGTGCCGCAGCACATGCCGCTGGCGTTGTTGGCGACGATGCCGCCGATCTTGCAGGCATTGATCGACGCCGGGTCCGGGCCGATCTTGCGCCCGAACGGTGCCAGCCAGGCATTGGCCTGCGCGCCGATCACGCCCGGTTGCAGGCGGATCTGCGTGCCCTGGCCGCGAATCTCGCGGGCATTCCAGTTATCCCCAAGCACGATCAGCACCGAGTCGCTGATCGCCTGCCCGGACAGGCTGGTGCCGGCAGCGCGGAAGGTCACCGGCACCTTGTCGCGCTGGGCCAGTTGCAGCAGCGCCACCACTTCGTCTTCAGACTCGACGCGGATCACCAGTTTCGGGATCAGTCGATAGAAACTGGCGTCGGTGCCAAAGGCCAGGGTCGACAGCGGATCGTCGAAGCGCCGCTCTGGCGGAATCAGTCGCTCGGCATCACGCAGGAAAGCAGCAGGAAGACTCATTGATCCTCCAGAATCAGCACGACCAGATCTTTCGGGCCATGCGCGCCATACGCCAGCACCTGTTCAATATCGGCGGTTTTCGACGGGCCGGAGACCAGCAGCGCATTGGTCGGCATGCCTTGCGCCCATTCGAATTCCTGTTGCACCTGATAGAAGTTGTCGCGGATTTCGCTGGCCTTGAGCAGGGCGAAGTGCACCGGTGGCACCAGACTCATCAAGCGCGGTTCCTCACGGGTAGGCCAGATAATCAGGCTGCCGGTCGCGGCGATCGCACCGAGGGTGCCGGTGAGGCTGGCCGGGGTGTCGTTGAACAGCTCGGCTTTCCACGCTTCCATTGGCCGGTCGTAGGACTTCAGTGCTGGCAGTTCGGGATTGTTCGCCCAGTGCCGTGCGATGCGTTGCCCGTGCGGTGTGGTCGGTGCGATCAGCAGGCTCGGCAATTGGCGGTCGCGCAGCAGTTGCGCCAGTAATGCCGGCCACTCCGCGCCCGAGGTCAGGTGGATTTCGGTGTGCACCGCCTCCATCAGTTTGCGCAGTTGCGGGATGCGTTGCTCAGCGCTGTAGGTGTAGGGCTGGGTGACCAGATCGACATCGAAGTTGTCGGCAATTGGCGTGGTGCCGGTCAGACTTTTCCGCAGCTTGCCGAGGATATTTTGCTTGGCGCTCATCAACGCTCTCCCTGTTTGGCCAGATGCTCGCGGGCCATGTCATGCAACGAACGCGCGGCCGGTTTTGGCGCGCTGTGGTTTTGCGTCCATGGGCCGACGTTGCTCGGCGTAAGGGCGCGCAGGCGCGTGGCGAAAAAAGCGAACAAGCGGTACAGCGTCGGCGAGCTATTGAGTCTGGCCCAGGCGTTCCAGATGAAGCGCTCCTTGCGCGAATACTTGCTGCCCTGACCGCGCATCACCTGATTCGGCGCGTCCGCAGCTTTGACGTTTTCCTCACGCAGACGGCGCAGGATCGCCGGGATCGGAATCTTCACCGGGCAGACTTCACCGCAGGCGCCGCACAGTGAGGACGCGCTCGGGTGGTCCGGGACCTTGGCCAGGCCGACCATATGCGGGGTGATGATCTTGCCGATCGGGCCTGGGTAGACCTCGCCATAGGTGTGTCCGCCGACGCGGGTGTACACCGGGCAGTGATTCATGCAGGCGCCGCAGCGGATGCAGTTCAGGGTCTGGCGCAATTCACTGTCGGCGAAGGCCTGGCTGCGACCGTTGTCGAGCAGGACCAGATGCACTTCCTGCGGGCCATCGAGTTCGTGTTCCTTGCGCGGGCCGGAGATCATGTTGACGTAAGTGGTGATCGGAATGCCCAGCGCCGAGCGCGTCAGCAATGACAGCAGCGGCACCACGTCGCGCAGGTTTTCCACGACTTTTTCGATGCCGGTGACGGCGATGTGCACCGGGGGAACGGTGGTGGTCATGCGCCCGTTGCCTTCGTTTTCCACCAGCAGCAGGGTGCCGGTTTCGGCGATGGCGAAGTTGACGCCGGAGACGCCGATGTCGGCTTCGAAGAATTTCTGCCGCAGGACCCTGCGACCGATCTGGATGAGTTGGTCAACGTCCTTGGTGTATTCCACGCCAAGTTTGTCGTGGAACAAGGACGCGACCTGACCGGCATTCTTGTGGATCGCCGGCATAATGATGTGTGAAGGCTTCTCGTGGTCGAGCTGGACGATGTACTCCCCCATGTCGGACTCCAGACATTCAATGTCCCGAGCCTCGAGGAAATGGTTCATCTCCATCTCTTCGCTGACCATCGATTTGCCCTTGATCACTTGCCGCGCCTCGTGAGCGCGGATGATCGATAAGACGATGCCATTGGCCTCGTCCACCGTTTCCGCCCAGTGCACTGTCACACCGTTGCGGGTCAGGTTCTGTTCCAGTTGCTCGAGCAGGTCGGGCAACTTGGACAGCGCGCGGGCCTTGATCGAATTGCCCAGTGCGCGCAAGTGTTCTCTTTCGTGGGCATCGCTGAAAGCCGCTGCCCGCTTGGTCATCAGTGAATCCATGGCAGTGCGGAAGTTGTTCCGCAGCTGCTGATCACCCAGGGCATTGTGTGCCCGGGTGCGGAAATCTTCTTCTACGGCGACCGTAGGAATAATCGTCGAGGTGCTCATTGCGCACCTCCGGTTCGCTGCCAGAGGAAGCTCGCCAGATGTTGCCCGCGCAACGCTTGCTGCTGTTTCTCCAGAGCGCCGTTGATGTTCATCAAACAGCCGCAGTCGGCACTCAGTACCTTGTGCGCGCCGGACTCCTTCAGTGCGCGGGTCTTGTCAGCCACCATCGCGCCGGAAATGTCTGGCATACGGACGCTGAATGTCCCACCGAAGCCACAGCATTCGCTTTCGTGGTCGTGATTGACCCGTTCCACATTGCTCAACTGCGCCAACAACTCGCGGCCGTGCAGGTGGGTGTTCATTTCGCGGCGTGCCGAACACGAGGTGTGCAGCGCGACTTTCACCGGTTCGCCGCCGTCCTTGAGCTGCACCTTGCAGACGAACAGCAGAAACTCGGCCAGTTCATAAGTGCGAGCCGCAAGGGCCTGCACCCGTTTCAACGTTTCCGGCTCGTCCTTGAACAAGTCGGCGTAATGCTCACGCAGCATGCCGGCGCAGGAACCCGAGGGCACAACCACCGGATAATCCCCGGCAAACAACGCCAATTGCGAGCGCGCTACCGTCCGCGCCTGCTCGGTGTAACCCGAGGTGTAGGCCGGTTGGCCGCAGCAACTCTGCCCTTGCGGATACTCGACCCGGATCCCTTCGCGCTCCAGCAGATGGATCGCGTCCATCCCGGCTTCGGGGTAGAACAGGTCGACCACACACGTGCCGAACAGGTAGACCCGCGACGGTTTCTCGCTGGGGTATTGCCGAGGTTCGGGCAGTGGCGGTGCCACGCGGGTCGCGTTCGGCACGGCGTTGTAAAAAAGCTCGCTCATCAGGCGTGTCTCCGGGTGGGCCCGGTTATCCGTCTGCTGCGGCTGCCGAATATAAAGCGCATTGCTTTCAGCAGCCTTACAGACCCGGTGGTGAATTGCTGACGCCGGATCACGGGCCGGCGTCGGTTATTTCCGTCTTTTTTGTAGGTTTAGTGCACCAGCATGCCGGTGAACCAGTAGGCCTGAGCCAGGGTGATCAAACCGACAATCGTTGCAAAGAATAGGCTGTGCTTGAGGGTGAAGCGGAACAGATCCGATTCCTTGCCGACCAGACCGGTCGCGGCGCAGGCCACGGCGATCGATTGCGGCGAGATCATCTTGCCGGTCACGCCGCCGCTGGTATTGGCCGCCACCAGCAAGGTGTCATTGACGCCGATCTGGTGGGCGGTGGTCGCTTGCAACGAACTGAACAGCGCGTTCGACGACGTATCTGAACCGGTGAGGAACACGCCCAGCCAACCGAGGAACGGCGAGAAGAACGGGAACGCGGCGCCAGTACCCGCCAGCACCAGGGCCATGGTCGACGACATGCCGGAGTAGTTGGTGACAAAGGCGAACGCCAGCACCATGCCGATCGACAGGATTGGCCAGCGCAGTTCGTAGAAGGTCTCTTTCAAAGTGGTCAGACCAGTTTTGAAATTGATCTTCAGTACCAGCATCGAAATCAGCGCGGAGAAGAAAATCGCCGTTCCGGTGGCGGAAATCGGGTCGAGTTTGAACACCGCTGGAATGGCAGTCGGATTGGCCACGATCGGCGCAGTCTTGATCACCAGTTGATCAAGGTGCGGAATCGCGAAGTTGAACACCCAGCTGTACATCGAGCCGCCGGCAGCGAACATGGCTTTGAAAGGCTTCAGCGTCCAGATCGTCACCAGCACAGTGAGGATCAGGAATGGCGACCACGCCTTGAAAATTTCCCCGAGGCTGTAGGGCGAAGCGACGGTGGTGCGCTTCTGGCCGAAACCGCCGACGCTGGCGCTGACCACTGAAGCGGACACGGCGCCAACGATGTGCTGGCCGGCGGCGCGACGTGGTTGCCAGACCTTGAGGAACAGGGTCAGGGAAATCAGGCTGGCCAGTGCCGAGGTGATGTCCGGCAGTTCCGGGCCGATGAAGTTGGAAGTGAAGTATTGGGTGATGGCGAAACTCAAGCCTGCCACCAGCGCGGCCGGCCAGGTTTCGCGCACACCGCGCAGGCCGTCCATCATGAACACCAGCCAGAACGGCACGAACAGCGACAGCAGTGGCAGCTGGCGACCGGTCATGGCGCCGATCTTGAAGGCGTCGATGCCAGTGACCTGGCCCGCCACGATGATCGGAATCCCCAGCGCGCCGAACGCCACCGGAGCGGTGTTGGCGATCAGGCACAGGCCGGCGGCGTACAGCGGGTTTAAGCCCAGTCCTACAAGGAGTGCGGCAGTAATCGCTACCGGCGCGCCGAAACCGGCGGCACCTTCCAGAAATGCGCCGAAGCAGAAACCGATCAGCAGCACCTGCAAGCGCTGGTCATCGGTGATCGACAGGACCGAGCTGCGGATGACCTCGAACTGACCGCTTTTCACCGTCAGTTTGTAGAGGAACACCGCCGCGACAATGATCCAGGCAATCGGCCACAGACCATAAGCGAAACCATAACCAGCGGCGGCGAACGCCATGTCCACTGGCATCTGGAAGGCGAATATCGCTACGGCAATCGAAAGTGCGAGGGTGATGCTGCCGGCCACATGGCCTTTGAGGCGGAACACCGCCAGCGCGAGAAAGAAGAACACGATGGGAATGACGGCCGCGAGAGCGGAGACGCCAAGGCTGCCGAGCGGACTGTAGAGCTGTTGCCAGGTTTGCATGGTGGGGTGGCCCCTAATTGTTGTTGGTCAGGCACTGTGAGCGATCTTGGATAATTGGTAAGACCAATTTACAAGCGCTGTTGGCTAGGGTAAAAGCCTTGGTGGCGGTGTGTCAATTTGCCGCTCTGAAACTTTCGTCGAAGATGCGGTGCAGAGCGCAACTGATCCGCTTTGGCGAAGTGGTGTCTGGCAGGTGTCGGCGGCGCGCGGATAGGCCAGAATAGACACCCCGGCGAGCGGTCGGGATCGTGGAGAAATGAGTTATGGGCTTTGATCAGATACGTCAGCGCCGTTTGTCTGACGATATTGTCGAGCGCCTCGAAGGGATGATCCTTGAGGGCACGCTTAAGTCGGGCGAGCGGTTGCCGGCCGAGCGAACGCTGGCCGAACAATTTGGCGTATCACGCCCGTCATTGCGCGAGGCGATTCAGAAACTGGCGGCCAAAGGTTTGCTGGTCAGTCGCCAGGGCGGCGGCAATTATGTGGTGGAAGGCCTGGGCTCGACGTTCAGCGATCCGCTGTTGCAATTGCTTGAAAGCAATCCCGAAGCGCAACGTGATTTGCTCGAATTCCGGCACACCCTGGAGGCATCGTGCGCCTACTACGCCGCATTACGCGCCACCGATGTTGATCGCGAGCGCCTGACCGCTGCGTTCGAAGAGCTGCAGGATTGCTACTCGCGCCATGAAGAAGTCAGCCGGGCGGAAGAGGGCGCGGCGGATGCGAAGTTTCATCTGGCGATTGCCGAGGCCAGTCACAATGCGGTGTTGCTGCATACGATTCGCGGCTTGTTCGATCTGCTCAAGCGCAACGTCGTGACCAACATTGGCGGCATGTACAAACAGCGCACGGAAACCCGCGACATGCTGATCTCGCAGCATCGGGAATTGTATCTGGCGATTATCGAAGGGCGCGCCGAGCAGGCGCGGGAAGTGTCCAGCCGACATATTCTGTATGTGCAGGAAGTGCTGGAAGAGGTACGTCAGGAGGTGCAGCGCATGGCTCGGGCGGAGCGGCGCAAGGGGATGTAGTCAGTTAGTTCTGCAAACGATCGTTCCCACGCTCTGCGTGGAATACAGCAATGGACGCTCTGCGTCCGCGTTGTGACGCGGAGCGTCACGGGATGCATTCCCACGCAGAGCGTGGGAACGATCAGGGTGGAAAACTAATCTTCCTTGCCCTTGTTGCGCACCGCACGCTGCAATTCACGCCCGGCATCGCGCTCGCGCTCGGTGTCGCGCTTGTCGTATTCCTTCTTGCCCTTGCCCAGAGCGATTTCGCACTTGACCATGTGCTTGCTCCAGTACCAGGACAGGCAGACGCAGGCGTAACCCTTTTGCTGCACGGCGGCGGCGAGCTTGTCCAGCTCGCGGCGGTTGAGCAGCAGTTTGCGTGTGCGCACCGGGTCGGCGATGACGTGAGTGCTTGCGGTCATCAACGGCGTGATGTGGCTGCCGAGCAACCATGCTTCGCCATCCTTGAGCAGCACATAGCTGTCGACCAGCTGCAACTTGCTCGCCCGCAGACTTTTTACTTCCCAGCCGGCCAGGACCAGACCAGCCTCGAACTTGTGCTCGATGAAGTAATCGTGTCGCGCCTTTTTGTTCTGCGCGATGGTCCCTGTTGGGTGTTTCTTCTGTTTAGCCATAGGGGCGGCATTATATGGAGTTGTTCGGCTGTCGGCTACGGTGTTGCTGCGTGCTTGAGCAGGTTGAGTGAATCCCGGACAATGCGGCCTCTTTTTCTAACGCTTGGGCGTGATAAACGATGTCGACAGACAAGGTTTCTGTCCACGGCAGTTGGGCTAGCCGCTGGGTATTCATACTCGCCGCGACCGGTTCGGCCGTGGGACTGGGTAGTATCTGGAAGTTCCCCTACATGGTCGGGGTCTACGGCGGCGGTGCCTTTGTGCTGATGTTCCTGGCGTGCATCGCGCTCATCGGTGTCCCGGTCATGCTCGCGGAAACCCTGATCGGCCGGCGCGCCCGGCAAAGTCCGGCGAATGCCCTGAAGGTGTTGGCACTGGAAGCCGGGCACTCGGCGAAATGGTCGTGGGGCGCGTTTGCCGGGATGATCACGGCCCTGCTGATTCTTTCTTTCTACAGTGTGGTCGGCGGCTGGTCGCTGGATTACATCGTCGACATGGGCCGTGGCGATTTCCAGGGCGCGACGGCCGATCAGGTCGGCGCCTATTTCGGCAATGTCATCTCCAATCCATGGCGCCTGACACTTTGGCACACGATTTTCATGCTGCTGTCGGCCTTCGTGATCGCCAAAGGCGTGGTCGCCGGGCTTGAACGCAGCCTGCGAATCATGATGCCGCTGCTGTTCGTGATGATTCTGGTGCTGCTGGGCTACAGCATGACCACCGGGCATTTCATGGAAGGCGTGCATTTCATGTTCGACTTCCACCCGGAAAAAGTCCTCGACGGCCTGCTGCCAGCGATGGGGCACGCGTTCTTTTCGCTGAGCGTCGGCGTCGGCTCCATCATGATCTACGGCGCCTACATGCCGAAGAACACCTCGCTGTCGGGCACGGTGGTCGGCGTTGCGCTGCTGGATACTTTCGTATCGCTGGTGGCCGGTCTGGCGCTGTTTCCAATTGTATTTGCTGCCGGCCTGAACCCAAGCGAAGGCCCGGGGCTGATGTTCGTCAGCCTGCCGTTTGCTTTTGGTAACGTCTTTTTCGGCCAGTTGATGGGCGTGGTGTTCTTTGTGCTGGTCGCGGTGGCTGCCTGGAGTTCGGCTATTTCGCTACTCGAACCGATGGTGGCTTACCTGGTTGAGCGCACTAAAATCAGCCGCATCTGGGTGACGTTCTGGCTTGCGTTCACCTGCTGGTTCGTTGGTCTGGGTACGGTTTTTTCTTTCAATATCTGGAAGGAAGCCAAGTTTTTCGTGAACGAAGGCGGGGCGTTCAGCCTCTATCAATGGGGTGCGCAGAGCGGTCTCGACTTCTTCGGCGTGATCGATTTCTTCACCTCGCGGATCATGTTGCCCCTTGGTGGCTTGTGTTTCGTGCTGTTCGCGGGATGGGTAATGGGGCGTGAAGCGGTGCGGGATGAATTGTCCATCCGTAACCCGGTTCTATTTGCCCTGTCCCTGTTCTTGATGCGCTACGTGGCGCCTATCGGCATTCTTGTAGTCTTTGCCGCTCAGCTCTGGAAGTAACGCTTACATGACGACACATATCCAACGATCCGCGCTCCTGCCGTACCCGGCGCAATTTCTCTACGACCTGGTCAACGACGTCGCGCGGTACCCGGAGTTTCTGCCGTGGTGCTCGGAGGCTGAAGTGCTGGAAAGCTCCCCGGAACACATGCGCGCCAGTGTCGGCGTAGCGAAGGGCGGCCTCAGTCAGCATTTCGTCACGCGCAATACGCTGGTGCCGGGGCAGTCGATCGAGATGAATCTTGAAGAAGGCCCGTTCACTCAGTTGCACGGCATCTGGGTATTCAAGGCACTGAATGAAAAGGCCTGCAAGATCAGTCTGGATCTGTCGTTCGATTATGCCGGGCCGTTGGTGCGCGCTACGTTGGGCCCGCTGTTCAATCAGGCGGCTAACCAGCTGGTGGATGCTTTCTGTCAGCGCGCCAAGCAGATGCATGGTTAAGCCGGTGATCGAGATAGAAGTCGTGTACGCGGCGGTTGATCGCCAGGTTCTGCGTACGATCAGCGTTGCTGAGGGCGTTTGTGTTCGGGCGGCGGTGCACGCATCGGGCATCGTGGCCGAGTTTCCTGAGTTGAATCTGGCGCAGTGCCCGCTGGGGATTTTTGGCAAGGTCGTGGCTGACGCGGATTCGCGCCCTGTTCAGGCGGGCGACCGGATCGAAATTTATCGACCGCTGCTGGCTGATCCCAAAGAAGTTCGACGCTTGCGCGCGGCCAAGGCTGCCGAGGCCAAAGCACGCAATTCTTGATCAGACCAAACGGCAGGCAATAAAAAACCCGGAATGTCCGGGTTTTTTATTGCCTCGCCTATTACTGCGGCGAGGTGTCCAGCGGCTCTGGTGTCGGAACCGGTACGGTTTCCACACCATCGACGTCCTTCTGGATCTGATCCAGCAAGGAGCCTGGTTTGGCTGGCTTCTCAGCTTCTGGCTTGTCGGTGTTTTCAGCCGGCGCGGTCACGGTAGTACCGCTGTCCTTGCCGAGAATGGCTTCGTCACGGCTCACGCCGGGCATGAAGTCACCGGACAGGCTGACAAGCTGGTCGTTGGAATTGAAGATAACGCTGATTCGTTCCTGCTGGCGTTCACCGCCACCCGGTTGCAGGCTGTACAGATAATCCCAGCGATCGGCATGGAACGTGTCGGCAAGCAGAGGGTTGCCCATGATAAACCGTACTTGCGGCCGGGTCATTCCCGGGCGTAACTGGTCTATCATGTCCTGCGTGACGACATTGCCCTGCTGGATGTCGATTTTGTAAACCCCGGGGAATGAACAACCGGCGAGTGCGAGCAGTCCCACAAAGGTGAAACTAGTTAGCAAGAGCTTGGTGTTTTGCATCGGTGGGCGACTTCCACTATCTTGGCTGGGACAACGTAAACGCCGATCATACCCGCATTAAGAGAAGCTGCGAAGCAGCATCGCGAGAAAGCTGACCATGGTTGAAAATAGCGAACTACGCAAAGCCGGCCTCAAAGTGACCCTGCCACGGGTCAAGATCCTGCAAATGCTCGACTCTACCGAGCAGCGCCACATGAGTGCCGAGGACGTCTACAAGGCGTTGATGGAAGCTGGTGAGGACGTTGGTCTGGCCACGGTTTACCGTGTACTGACCCAGTTCGAAGCGGCCGGCCTCGTGGTCCGCCACAACTTCGACGGCGGCCACGCGGTCTTCGAACTGGCTGACGGTGGCCACCACGACCATATGGTCAACGTGGAATCGGGTGAAGTGATCGAATTCTTCGACGAAGAAATCGAAAAACTTCAGAAATCGATCGTCGAGAAGCATGGCTTCGAAATGGTTGATCACAACCTGGTGCTGTACGTACGCAAGAAAAAGTAAGCATGTCGCGCGAATTTCACATTCGCGAAACGAACGAAGGCGACCCAAGGGTCGCCTTCGTGCTTTCTACTATTTGTTACGCCTTGGCGGTCACCACCATTTTTTTCGCGTGAGCCAGGGATTCCTTGGTCAGATCGATGCCGCCGAGCATGCGCGCGACTTCTTCGATGCGCTCGTTCTTTGTGAGCTTGGCGACGGCGGTGTGAGTCGCCTTCTCGTCGCGGACCTTGTGCACGAACAGATGCTGATGCCCTTGCGCCGCCACTTGCGGCAAGTGCGTCACGGTCAGGACCTGGCCGCGATCACCGAGACGGCGCAGTAACTGGCCGACAATCTCGGCAGTCGGACCGCCAATACCTACGTCCACTTCGTCGAACACCAGCGTGGGCACGCGGGAGGTCTGGGCGGTAATGACCTGAATCGCCAGACTGATCCGCGACAGCTCACCACCGGAGGCGACTTTTGCCAGTGCCTTGAGCGGTTGGCCGGGGTTGGCGCTGACCAGCAGTTCGACCTGTTCCAGCCCGTTCGGCAGCAACTCGTCGCTGCTGTTGGCTTTCAGTTCGATGGTGAAGCGGCCGCCGGGCATGCCCAGGCGCTGGATTTCCTGCTCTACCGCACTGGCGAGGCTGCCGGCGGCTTGATGACGAAGGTCGCTCAGCTCGCGCGCTTTCTCCTGATAGTGGCGGGCATAGGACGCCAGTTCTTCACCCAGGCGCTCGATGGATTCATCGTTGGCGTTGAGGGTTTCGATTTCATCGAGCAGCTTCTGCTGCATCTCGCCGACTTCGGTCGGTTGAATCCGGTGTTTGCGCGCCAGTGTGTAGATCGCGTCGAGGCGCTCTTCCAAGTATTGCAGCCGAGCCGGGTCGGCATCGAAATTGTCGAGGAAGCGATTGAGCTCGCCGACTGCTTCTTCTACCTGAATCTGTGCGCTGGTCAGCAGACTGCTGGCTTCACCCAGCGCACCCACCGAACTGTTCACGCTGGACAGGCGATTGAGGCTGGCGGTCAGCGCATTCAGCACATTCCCGGAGTCGCTTTCGCTGCATTGCTCGACCACTTGCCGGCAAATGCCCAGCAAGGTTTCGGCGTTGGTGAGGTTCTTGTGTTCCTGCTCCAGCTGTTCCAGTTCGTTTTCGCCGAGGCCGAGGTTTTCCAGTTCTTCGAGCTGATAGCTGAGCAGTTGATGACGTGCGCGCTGTTCGTCGCCGGAGTTGGAGAGGCGCTCCAGTTCTTGGCGAGTCTGGCGCCAGCGCTGCGCGGCAAGTTGTACCTGACGCGCCAGGTCGGTAGCGCCGGCGTACTCGTCGAGCAAGCGGCGATGAGTATCAGTTTTCAGCAGGGATTGATGTTCATGCTGGCTGTGGATATCGATCAGCAGCTCGCCGAGGGCTTTGAGGTCGCCAAGCGGGCAGGGCGTGCCGTTGATATAACCGCGCGAACGACCTTCCGAGGTGATGACCCGGCGCAGAATGCACGGCCCGTCGTTTTCCAGATCGCGCTCGGCCAGCCAGGCGCTGGCTTCAGGAATGTCAGCCAGATCGAAGGTGGCGAGAATGTCGGCCTTGTCGGCACCCGGGCGTACCACGCCGCTGTCGGCGCGATCGCCGAGGGTGAGGCCCAGGGCGTCGAGCATGATCGACTTGCCGGCGCCGGTTTCCCCTGTGATCACGCTCATCCCGCGATCAAGTTCGAGATCGAGATGTTCAACGATGGCGTAGTTGTGTACGGACAGGTGCACCAGCATAAAGGCCGCTCCCAGGCTTGAGGTCTGGTTATTTATACAGTGTTTTGTTCAGGCCTGACAATGCCCTCCCTTAGCTCGATTTGCTTGAACGAAAAGTTTTCTTAGCGCATTCAAGAATGATCAATCAGCACTTTTTTGTAAGGACAATCGATTCCAGCCCTTGAAGCCTGATTTTGCGGCCCCATATATCGGGGCAGAAGCGCGAGTCAGGCTCGCGGACGAAATTGAAAGGAGAATTCTATGGCTGACGAACAGACAGTAGATACGCAAAACCCAGATGCCAATCAGGCGCCCGAAGGTTCGGGTGACGACCTGGCGACCCGTGTGCAAGTGCTCGAAGAGCAATTGGCCGCCGCGCAGGATCAGTCTCTGCGTGTTGCTGCCGATCTGCAGAACGTTCGCCGCCGTGCCGAGCAGGACGTCGAGAAGGCGCACAAGTTTGCCCTTGAGAAATTTGCCAGCGACCTGTTGCCGATCGTTGACAGCCTGGAGCGCGGCCTCGAGCTGTCGAGCCCGGACGACGAAAGCATCCGCCCGATGCGCGAAGGCATCGAGCTGACCCTGAAAATGTTCCACGACACCCTCAAGCGCTACCAGCTTGAAGCGATCGATCCGCATGGCGAACCGTTCAACGCCGTTCACCATCAGGCGATGGCCATGCAGGAAAGTGCCGACGTCGAGCCGAACAGCGTGTTGAAGGTTTTCCAGAAGGGCTACCAGCTCAATGGTCGCCTGCTGCGCCCGGCGATGGTCGTGGTCAGCAAGGCGCCGGCACCGGTTTCGCCTTCGATTGACGAGCAGGCTTGAAATTAGCCGCAAGGCCCCCATTTAGAAGTCAAGCGTTTAAGTGCTACCGCAGTCAGCCACCACTGCTGCAGCAACAAAATCCAAAGTTTCGGGAGAGTGAACATGGGCAAAATTATCGGTATCGACCTGGGGACTACCAACTCCTGCGTCTCCGTGCTGGAAAACGGCAAAGCCAAAGTTATTGAAAACGCTGAAGGCGCGCGTACCACGCCGTCGATCATCGCTTACGCCAACGATGGCGAAATTCTGGTAGGTCAGTCGGCCAAGCGTCAGGCTGTAACCAACCCGCACAACACCCTGTACGCGGTAAAGCGTCTGATCGGTCGTCGTTTCGACGAAGAAGTTGTGCAGAAAGACATCCAGATGGTCCCTTACAAGATCGTCAAGGCTGACAACAACGACGCCTGGGTAGAAGTGAACGGCCAGAAAATGGCACCGCCACAAATCTCGGCTGAAATTCTGAAGAAGATGAAGAAGACCGCCGAAGACTACCTCGGCGAGGCAGTGACCGAAGCGGTGATCACCGTTCCGGCCTACTTCAACGACAGCCAGCGTCAGGCCACCAAAGACGCCGGCCGCATCGCTGGTCTGGACGTAAAACGTATCATCAACGAGCCAACCGCAGCTGCTCTGGCTTACGGTATGGACAAGGCCAAGGGCGATCACACCGTGATCGTTTATGACCTGGGTGGCGGTACCTTCGACGTATCCGTGATCGAAATCGCTGAAGTTGACGGCGAGCACCAGTTCGAAGTGTTGGCCACCAACGGTGACACCTTCCTCGGTGGTGAAGACTTCGACATTCGTCTGATCGACTACCTCGTTGACGAATTCAAGAAAGAAAGCGGCATGAACCTCAAAGGTGACCCGCTGGCGATGCAGCGTCTGAAAGAAGCCGCTGAGAAAGCCAAGATCGAGCTGTCGTCCGCTCAGTCGACCGACGTCAACCTGCCGTACATCACTGCAGACGCGACCGGTCCTAAGCACCTGAACGTGAAAATCTCGCGTGCCAAGCTCGAAGCACTGGTTGAAGACCTGGTTCAGCGCACCATCGAACCTTGCCGCATTGCCATGAAAGACGCCGGTATCGACGTCAGCGCGATCAACGACGTGATTCTGGTCGGTGGTCAGACTCGTATGCCGCTGGTACAGAAGCTGGTTACCGATTTCTTCGGTAAAGAAGCGCGTAAAGACGTCAACCCGGACGAAGCCGTTGCCATGGGTGCTGCGATTCAGGGCGCTGTTCTGGCCGGTGACGTGAAAGACGTTCTGCTGCTCGACGTCAGCCCGCTGACCCTGGGTATCGAAACCATGGGTGGCGTGATGACCGCGCTGATCGAGAAAAACACCACGATTCCTACCAAGAAATCGCAAGTGTTCTCGACTGCCGACGACAACCAGGGCGCTGTGACCATTCACGTTCTGCAGGGTGAGCGCAAGCAAGCCGCACAGAATAAATCGCTGGGCAAGTTCGACCTGGCCGACATTCCACCAGCTCCACGTGGCGTGCCGCAGATCGAAGTGACCTTCGACATCGACGCCAACGGCATCCTGCACGTTGGCGCGAAAGACAAGGCTACCGGCAAGACCCAGTCGATCGTGATCAAGGCCAACTCCGGTCTGTCCGACGAAGAAATCGAGCGCATGGTGCGTGACGCCGAGGCGAATGCCGAGGAAGACCGCAAGTTCGAAGAGCTGGCCGCTGCCCGTAACCAGGGTGACGCACTGGTGCACTCGACTCGCAAGATGGTCGCTGACGCGGGCGACAAGGTCACCGCCGAAGAGAAGACTGCAATCGAAGCTGCAGTGGTTGCGCTTGAAGCCGCCGTCAAAGGCGACGACAAGGCTGCCATCGAAGCCAAGGTTGAAGAGCTGTCGAAAGTCTCCGCTCCGGTTGCTCAGAAGATGTACGCCGAACAGGCTCAGCCAGCTGATGGCGCGGCCCCGCAAGGCGAATCGGCTGAGAAGGCTGACGACGTTGTCGATGCCGAGTTCGAAGAAGTCAAAGACCACAAGTAAGTTGTTGGTCGCCCGGTTGACTGCCTTGCGGCGGTGACTGGTAGGATGTCGCCGCGCGGGAGCTTGCCTCCCGCGTTGGCGTATCTGGAATACGCGAATTTTTACAGCATGCGACACCGTTCGGATGCTGGCGGTATGGCCGGGAATGCTCCTGCTTTTCGCGCCGCAGATACCGCATCAATCAAGACCAGGATCGTTGAATTGACGTGAGTTGGGTCCGGGCCTTAATGGGGGCTCAACGAGTTTGGCGAGGCTCAGGAGGGGTTTGCCGAACGTCCTTAAGAGTGCAAAGAACTTATGGCAAAGCGTGACTATTACGAAGTATTGGGTGTCGAGCGGGGCACGAGCGAAGCGGACCTGAAGAAGGCCTATCGCCGTCTGGCCATGAAGCACCACCCCGACCGTAATCCCGGCGACAAAGCTTCGGAAGAAGCATTCAAAGAGGCCAACGAGGCCTATGAAGTGTTGTCCGACGCCAGCAAGCGCGCGGCATACGATCAGTACGGTCATGCCGGCGTTGATCCGAGCATGGGCGGCGGCGGTGCCGGCTTCGGTGGCCAGAACTTCTCGGACATCTTCGGCGATGTCTTCAGTGATTTCTTCGGTGGCGGTCGCGGCGGTGCCCGTGGCGGCGCTCAGCGTGGCAGCGATCTGCGCTACACCCTGGAGCTGAATCTGGAAGAAGCGGTGCGCGGTACGTCGGTGAATATCCGCGTTCCGACACTGGTCAACTGCAAACCGTGCGATGGCTCCGGCGCCAAGAAAGGCTCGTCGCCGACGACGTGCCCGACCTGCGGCGGCATCGGTCAGGTGCGCATGCAGCAGGGCTTCTTCTCGGTGCAGCAGACCTGTCCGCGCTGCCATGGCCAGGGCAAGATCATTTCCGATCCGTGCGACTCCTGCCACGGCGACGGTCGTGTCGAAGAGTACAAAACCCTGTCGGTCAAAGTGCCTGCCGGTGTTGATACTGGCGACCGCATTCGTCTGTCCGGCGAAGGCGAGGCGGGTACCCAAGGCGGGCCGACTGGCGACCTGTACGTTGTGATCAACGTGCGCGAACACGACATCTTCCAGCGTGACGGCAAGCATCTGTTCTGCGAAGTGCCGATCAGCTTCGTCGACGCTGCACTGGGCGGCGAGCTGGAGATTCCGACCCTCGACGGTCGGGTCAAACTGAAAATTCCTGAAGGCACGCAGACCGGCAAGCAGTTCCGCGTACGCGGCAAGGGCGTTGCGCCAGTGCGTGGCGGCGGTGCCGGCGACCTGATGTGTCGTGTCGCTGTGGAAACGCCGGTCAACCTCAACCGTCGTCAGCGTGAACTGCTGGAAGAATTCCGCAGCTCCCTGGCCGACGACAACAGCCACTCGCCGAAAACCACTGGTTGGTTCGATGGTGTGAAGCGTTTCTTCGGCGATTTGTAAGGAGTCGGCATGCGACGTATTGCAGTGATGGGCGCCGCCGGGCGCATGGGCAAGACCCTGATTGAAGCGGTGCAGCAGACGCCGGGCGCCGGGCTGACGGCGGCGGTCGATCGTCCCGACAGCACGCTGGTTGGCGCGGATGCCGGTGAGCTGGCAGCGCTGGGCCGTATCGGCGTGCCGCTGTCCGGTGATCTGGATCGTGTGGTTGAAGAGTTCGATGTGTTGATCGACTTCACTCACCCGACCGTGACCCTGAAGAATCTCGCGTTCTGCCGCAAGCACGGCAAAGCGATGATCATCGGCACCACAGGTTTCAGTGTTGAAGAGAAGCAATTGCTGGCCGAGGCGGGCAAGGACATTCCGATCGTCTTCGCCGCCAACTTCAGCGTCGGCGTCAACCTCTGCCTGAAGTTGCTCGACACCGCTGCGCGCGTGCTGGGCGACGATGTCGATATCGAGATCATGGAAGCCCATCACCGCCACAAGGTCGATGCTCCGTCAGGTACGGCTGTGCGCATGGGTGAAGTGATTGCCGATGCCCTGGGGCGTGATCTGAAGAAGGTCGCGGTCTACGGTCGTGAAGGCCAGACCGGTGCGCGTGAGCGTGAAACCATTGGTTTCGCCACCGTGCGTGCTGGCGATATCGTCGGTGATCACACCGTGCTGTTCGCTGCCGATGGCGAGCGCGTCGAGATCACCCACAAGGCATCGAGCCGCATGACCTTCGCCAAGGGCGCGGTGCGTGCGGCGCTGTGGCTGGACGGTCGCGAGCCGGGCCTGTACGACATGCAAGACGTGCTCGACCTGCGTTGAGTCGTTGCTGAACCCGGCGCAAACGTCCCGTTTTGCGCCGGTTTTTACCGCTTGGCGACGACCTGTCGCATTCTCCGGCCTTTAAGGCTCTTTAGCGGTGGACCAAAAACGCCCTTTTCTGTAAGCTACAGCTTTAGTGTGTCCACTAAAAGCGCGCAGAATAATTTCAGTGAAGAAGCGGGGTGACGTGTCCATACGTCACTCCGCTTTTTTACAACCTGCGATTGCCCTTTCATGCGTTATTTACGGGAGGTCTTCTTGACTAAGCCAGCCATACTCGCCCTTGCTGATGGCAGCATTTTTCGCGGCGAAGCCATTGGAGCCGACGGTCAGACCGTTGGTGAGGTGGTGTTCAACACCGCAATGACCGGCTATCAGGAAATCCTTACCGATCCTTCCTACGCCCAGCAGATCGTTACCCTGACTTACCCGCACATCGGCAACACCGGCACCACGCCGGAAGATGCCGAGTCCGACCGCGTCTGGTCCGCTGGCCTGGTTATCCGTGACCTGCCGCTGGTAGCGAGCAACTGGCGTAACACGATGTCCCTGTCCGATTACCTGAAAGCCAACAACGTGGTGGCAATCGCCGGTATCGACACCCGTCGCCTGACCCGCATCCTGCGTGAAAAAGGCGCTCAGAACGGCTGCATCATGGCCGGCGACAACATCTCCGAAGAAGCGGCCATCGCCGCTGCGCAAGGCTTCCCGGGCCTGAAGGGCATGGACCTGGCGAAAGTCGTCAGCACCAAGACCCAATACGAATGGCGTTCGACTGTCTGGGATCTGAAAACCGACAGCCACGCGACCATCGAAGCTTCCGAGCTGCCATATCACGTGGTCGCTTACGACTACGGCGTCAAGGTCAACATCCTGCGCATGCTGGTCGAGCGCGGCTGCCGCGTCACCGTAGTGCCTGCGCAGACTCCAGCCGCCGATGTGCTGGCGCTGAAGCCGGACGGCGTGTTCCTGTCCAACGGCCCTGGTGATCCGGAGCCATGCGACTACGCGATCCAGGCGATCAAGGAAGTGCTGGAAACCGAGACGCCGGTATTCGGCATTTGCCTCGGCCACCAGTTGCTGGCTCTGGCCTCCGGCGCCAAGACTCTGAAAATGGGCCACGGCCACCACGGTGCCAACCACCCGGTGCAGGATCTGGACACCGGCGTGGTGATGATTACCAGCCAGAACCACGGTTTTGCGGTAGACGAAGCCACCCTGCCAGCCAACGTGCGCGCGATCCACAAATCGCTGTTCGACGGCACCCTGCAAGGCATCGAACGCACCGACAAGAGCGCGTTCAGCTTCCAGGGTCACCCTGAAGCGAGCCCCGGCCCGAACGATGTTGCGCCACTGTTCGACCGCTTCATCAACGAGATGGCCAAGCGACGCTAAGCGTTCGCCTTGAGACTGTAGAGAGAAGCCCGCGAGGGCGGCCCCGGTTCCGGCGGCCCCCTCGGGACTTCAGAAATCGATCAAGACGGCTTGCCGACTGACCTGCGGATTTGAGTGACAAACCATGCCAAAACGTACAGACATTAAAAGCATCCTGATTCTCGGCGCTGGCCCGATCGTGATCGGCCAGGCCTGCGAGTTCGACTACTCCGGCGCCCAGGCCTGCAAAGCCCTGCGCGAAGAGGGTTACCGCGTCATCCTGGTGAACTCCAACCCGGCCACCATCATGACCGACCCGGACATGGCCGACGCCACCTATATCGAGCCGATCAAATGGCAGACCGTGGCCAAGATCATCGAAAAAGAGCGTCCGGACGCCGTGCTGCCAACCATGGGTGGCCAGACCGCTCTGAACTGCGCTTTGGACCTGGAGCGCGAAGGCGTTCTGGAGAAGTTCGGCGTGGAAATGATCGGTGCCAATGCCGACACCATCGACAAGGCTGAGGACCGTTCGCGTTTCGACAAGGCGATGAAATCCATCGGTCTGGCGTGCCCGCGTTCCGGCATCGCCCACAGCATGGAAGAGGCCAACGCGGTTCTCGAAACCCTCGGTTTCCCGTGCATCATCCGTCCGTCCTTCACCATGGGCGGCACCGGTGGCGGTATCGCTTACAACCGTGAAGAGTTCGAAGAAATCTGCGCCCGTGGTCTGGACCTGTCGCCGACCAAAGAGCTGCTGATCGACGAATCGCTGATCGGCTGGAAAGAATATGAAATGGAAGTTGTCCGCGACAAAAAGGACAACTGCATCATCGTCTGCTCGATCGAGAACTTCGACCCGATGGGCGTGCACACCGGTGACTCGATCACCGTAGCTCCTGCGCAAACCCTGACCGACAAGGAATACCAGATCCTTCGTAACGCCTCTCTGGCGGTATTGCGCGAGATCGGCGTCGAGACCGGCGGTTCGAACGTGCAGTTCGGTATCTGCCCGAACACTGGCCGCATGGTCGTGATCGAAATGAACCCGCGTGTTTCGCGCTCCTCGGCACTGGCTTCGAAAGCCACCGGTTTCCCGATTGCCAAGGTCGCGGCCAAACTGGCTGTGGGTTACACCCTCGACGAGCTGTCGAACGACATCACCGGCGGCAAGACCCCGGCGTCCTTCGAACCGTCGATCGACTACGTCGTTACCAAGCTGCCACGCTTCGCCTTCGAGAAATTCGCCAAGGCTGACGCACGCCTGACCACGCAAATGAAGTCGGTCGGTGAAGTCATGGCCATCGGCCGGACCTTCCAGGAATCCCTGCAGAAAGCCCTGCGCGGTCTGGAAGTCGGCGTTTGCGGTCTGGACGAGAAGCTCGATCTGAGCAACCCGGACAGCATGAGCGTCCTCAAGCGCGAACTGACAGTGCCGGGCGCCGAGCGTATCTGGTACGTGGCTGACGCCTTCCGCGCTGGTCTGTCGGTCGAAGACATCTTCGGCATGAACATGATCGACCCGTGGTTCCTGGTGCAGATCGAAGACCTGATCAAGGACGAAGAGAAGGTCAAGACCCTCGGTCTGTCCTCGATCGACCGCGACCTGATGTTCAAGCTCAAGCGCAAAGGCTTTTCCGATCAGCGCTTGGCGAAACTGCTGGGTGTCACTGAGAAAAACCTGCGTACGCACCGTCAGAAGCTGGAAGTGTTCCCGGTCTACAAGCGCGTTGACACCTGCGCCGCCGAGTTCGCTACCGACACCGCTTACCTGTACTCGACCTACGAGGAAGAGTGCGAAGCCGCGCCGTCGGGTCGCGACAAGATCATGATCCTGGGTGGCGGTCCGAACCGTATCGGCCAGGGTATCGAGTTCGACTACTGCTGCGTTCACGCTGCTCTCGCCCTGCGCGAAGACGGCTACGAAACCATCATGGTCAACTGCAACCCGGAAACCGTTTCCACCGACTACGACACTTCCGACCGTCTGTACTTCGAGCCGGTAACCCTGGAAGACGTACTGGAAATCTGCCGCGTCGAGAAGCCGAAAGGCGTGATCGTCCAGTACGGCGGCCAGACTCCGCTGAAACTGGCTCGTGCTCTGGAAGCCGCTGGCGTGCCGATCATCGGCACCAGTCCTGACGCCATCGACCGCGCGGAAGACCGTGAGCGCTTCCAGCAAATGGTCGAGCGCCTGAACCTGCGTCAGCCGCCAAACGCCACTGTGCGCAGCGAAGATGAAGCTGTTCGCGCTGCGGCGAAGATCGGTTATCCGCTGGTGGTGCGCCCGTCCTACGTGCTGGGCGGCCGTGCGATGGAAATCGTTTACAAGGAAGACGAACTCAAGCGCTATCTGCGTGACGCGGTGCAAGTGTCCAACGACAGCCCGGTGCTGCTCGACCACTTCCTCAACTGCGCCATCGAAATGGACGTGGATGCGGTCTGCGACGGCAAAGATGTAGTGATCGGCGCGATCATGCAGCACATCGAACAGGCGGGCGTTCACTCCGGTGACTCCGCGTGCTCGCTGCCGCCGTACTCGCTGCCTGCACACATCCAGGACGAGATGCGCGAACAGGTCAAGAAAATGGCTCTGGAACTGGGCGTTGTCGGCCTGATGAACGTGCAATTGGCTCTGCAGGGCGAAGACATCTATGTCATCGAAGTCAACCCGCGCGCCTCGCGTACCGTACCGTTCGTTTCCAAGTGCATCGGTGTTTCCCTGGCCATGATCGCTGCGCGCGTGATGGCCGGTAAGACCCTGAAGGAAATCGGCTTTACCAAAGAAATCATCCCGAACTTCTACAGCGTTAAAGAAGCGGTGTTCCCGTTCGCCAAGTTCCCTGGCGTTGACCCGATCCTCGGCCCAGAGATGAAGTCGACCGGTGAAGTGATGGGTGTCGGCGATACCTTCGGCGAAGCATTCGCCAAGGCGCAGATGGGTGCCAGCGAAGTGCTGCCGACCGGCGGTACCGCGTTCATCAGCGTGCGCGATGACGACAAGCCACTGGTTGCAGGCGTGGCCCGTGATCTGATCAACTTGGGCTTCGAAGTGGTCGCCACTGCCGGCACTGCCAAGCTGATCGAAGCCGCAGGTCTGAAAGTGCGCCGCGTGAACAAGGTGACTGAGGGTCGTCCGCACGTGGTCGACATGATCAAGAATGACGAAGTCACGCTGATCATCAACACCACCGAAGGTCGTCAATCGATCGCCGATTCGTACTCCATTCGTCGCAATGCCCTGCAGCACAAGATTTACTGCACCACCACTATCGCTGCGGGCGAAGCGATCTGCGAAGCGCTGAAGTTCGGTCCGGAAAAGACCGTGCGCCGCTTGCAGGATCTACACGCAGGATTGAAGGCATGAGCATAACCAAGTACCCAATGACTGTTCAGGGCGCTCGCGCCCTGGAAGAGGAGCATGCTCACCTGACCAAGGTCGTCCGTCCGAAGCTCAGCCAGGACATCGGTACGGCCCGCGAGTTGGGTGACTTGAAGGAAAACGCTGAATACCATGCTGCCCGCGAACAGCAAGGCATGGTCGAAGCGCGTATTCGTGACATCGAGGGCCGGATTCAGAATCAGGTCATCATCGATGTCACGACCATTCCTCATACCGGCAAAGTGATTTTCGGTACCACCGTCGAGATCGCCAACGTCGAGACTGATGAAAGCGTCACTTACCACATCGTGGGTGAGGATGAGGCTGACTTCAAACTCGGCAAGATCTCCGTCGGCTCGCCGCTGGCCCGCGCCTTGATTGGCAAGGAAGAGGGTGACGTCGTCGCCGTCAAAACGCCGAGCGGCGTGATCGAGTACGAGATTGTCGAAGTTCGTCACATCTGAAAGAAGGCGCCCGCTGCATGCGGGCGCCATGCTTTGGCAACTGACCCAGATGCTTTGGGTCGGTGGCCTATGGTTGATTCATATCGGTTTGCAGCCGGCGTTGGGCCAGATCGGCCTCGCGCCGCTGTTGATCGACGAAGTCGCCAGTGCATTCGAAGTGCTGGTGGTAGGGTTCGCCACTCTGTGCGTGATCTTCCAGGCTTTGGTGTTGGTACAGGCCGAGGGCCTTGGCAGTCTATGGCGGGATTTTCGCGGGCAGGTGCTGTTGATGGCGTTGTACGCGTGCGCGATGTATGTCGCCGTGCGTGTCGGCTGGCCGGATGCACAGCGCTGGCAGGTATTCAGTTATCTGGTACTGGGATTTTCCGGGCTGGTGCTGGTCATGCAGCCGGTGCCGGGATGGAGTGGCAGGGTGCGCGAAGCACACCCTTGACCCTGCGCATCACTTGAAGCGATGAACGTTCGACAGCTGCTTGTTGGCGCTGAAGTTCTTGCGGTAGACCAGAGCCATCTTGCCGATGACCTGGACCAGGTCCGCTTTGCCGACCTTGCACAGCTCGGCGATGTGCGCCAGGCGCGACTCGCGGTCGAGGATATTGAGCTTGATCTTGATCAGCTCGTGATCCGCCAGGGCGCGTTCAAGTTCGGCTAAAACACCTTCAGTCAAACCGTTGTCCGCCACCGTCAACACTGGTTTGAGGTGGTGGCCGATGGATTTGTACTGTTTCTTCTGCTCTGGAGTGAGCGGCATAATCTGACCCTTTCGTCTGGATTCTGTAAAATGGCGGCCATTTTACCCGAGGGTTCGTGGATCCGCCCAACTAATCACGACCCTAATCATCGAGGTGCCCAATGGCGCGTTCCAAGACAAGCCTTGGTTGGCTGAAAAGACATGTCAACGATCCTTATGTGAAGCAGGCGCAGAAGGATGGCTACCGCTCGCGTGCGAGTTACAAGCTTCTGGAGATCCAGGAAAAATACAAACTCATCCGCCCGGGCATGAGCGTGGTCGACCTCGGCGCGGCGCCAGGTGGCTGGTCGCAGGTCACCAGTCGGCTGATCGGTGGGCAGGGGCGTCTGATCGCCTCGGACATCCTCGAAATGGACAGCATTCCGGACGTGCATTTTATCCAGGGCGACTTCACTGAGGACTCGGTGCTCGCTGAGATCCTTGAGGCCGTGGGTAATTCGCAGGTGGACCTTGTGATTTCCGATATGGCCCCCAATATGAGTGGTACGCCCGAAGTAGATATGCCCAAGGCCATGTTCCTCTGTGAGCTGGCGCTGGACCTGGCGGAACGGATCCTCAAACCCGGTGGCAATTTCGTCATCAAGATTTTTCAGGGCGAAGGCTTCGACGTTTATCTGAAGGATGCTCGGAAGAAATTCGACAAGATCCAGATGATCAAGCCAGACTCTTCCCGTGGCAGCTCCCGTGAGCAGTACATGCTGGCCTGGGGTTATCGCGGCGGTGATGCGTAAAACGAGGTTTTTCGGCAGGGCGATAGGTTTTTCGTATTTCGCTCTGCAGGCATAAGCGAATATTGTGTAGAAAGTGTTTCACAAAGGGTTACAGACGGCGCCTGCCAGAGTTGTAGGTAATGTAGTAAGTTAGGCCGGTGAATATCATGCGAAGCGCGCGCCAGTAGCGGAGCTTGCTTCAGAGGGTAGTTAATTGAACGATATGGCAAAGAATCTGATCCTGTGGTTGATCATCGCGGCAGTCCTGGTGACGGTGATGAACAACTTCTCCAGCCCTAACGAGCCGCAGACCCTCAACTATTCCGACTTCATCCAGCAGGTCAAGGATGGCAAGGTCGAGCGCGTAGCCGTTGACGGCTATGTGATTACCGGCAAGCGCACCGATGGCGACAGCTTCAAGACCATTCGTCCGGCAATTCAGGACAATGGCCTGATCGGCGATCTGGTCGACAATCACGTTGTGGTTGAAGGCAAGCAGCCTGAACAGCAAAGCATCTGGACTCAGCTCCTGGTGGCCAGCTTCCCGATCCTGGTGATCATTGCGGTGTTCATGTTCTTCATGCGCCAGATGCAGGGCGGCGCCGGTGGCAAGGGCGGGCCGATGAGCTTCGGCAAGAGCAAGGCACGCCTGCTCTCCGAAGATCAGGTGAAAACCACTTTGGCTGATGTTGCCGGTTGCGACGAAGCCAAGGAAGAAGTCGGCGAGCTGGTCGAGTTCCTGCGTGATCCGGGCAAGTTCCAGCGTCTGGGCGGTCGTATCCCGCGCGGCGTACTGATGGTCGGCCCGCCGGGTACCGGTAAAACCTTGCTGGCCAAGGCGATTGCCGGCGAAGCGAAAGTGCCATTCTTCACCATCTCCGGTTCCGACTTTGTCGAAATGTTCGTCGGTGTCGGCGCCAGCCGCGTCCGCGACATGTTCGAGCAGGCTAAGAAGCACGCGCCTTGCATCATCTTCATCGACGAAATCGACGCCGTCGGTCGCCATCGTGGCGCCGGCATGGGTGGCGGTCACGACGAACGTGAGCAGACTCTCAACCAGTTGCTGGTGGAGATGGACGGCTTCGAAATGAATGACGGCATCATCGTGATTGCTGCAACCAACCGTCCGGACGTACTCGACCCTGCGCTGCTGCGTCCGGGCCGTTTCGACCGTCAGGTGGTCGTGGGCTTGCCGGATATTCGTGGTCGCGAGCAGATTCTGAAAGTGCACATGCGTAAAGTGCCAATGGGCGACGACGTTGCTCCGGCAGTGATCGCACGCGGTACTCCGGGCTTCTCCGGTGCTGACCTGGCCAACCTGGTCAACGAAGCGTCGTTGTTCGCTGCTCGTAGCGGCAAACGCATCGTCGAGATGAAAGAGTTCGAACTGGCGAAAGACAAGATCATGATGGGCGCCGAGCGCAAATCCATGGTCATGTCCGAGAAAGAAAAGCAGAACACTGCTTACCACGAAGCCGGCCACGCCATCGTTGGTCGCGTCGTGCCTGAGCATGATCCAGTCTACAAGGTGTCGATCATCCCGCGCGGTCGTGCGCTGGGTGTGACCATGTTCCTGCCGGAAGAAGATCGTTACAGCCTGTCCAAGCGTGCGCTGATCAGCCAGATCTGCTCGTTGTACGGTGGCCGTATCGCAGAAGAAATGACCCTGGGCTTTGACGGTGTAACCACCGGTGCGTCCAACGACATCATGCGTGCAAGTCAGATTGCCCGGAACATGGTGACGAAATGGGGCCTGTCGGAAAAACTCGGTCCGCTGATGTATGCCGAAGAAGAGGGCGAAGTGTTCCTCGGTCGCGGCGGTGGCGGCCAGGCTGCCAGCTTCTCCGGTGAGACCGCCAAGCTGATCGACTCGGAAGTGCGCAGTATCATCGATCAGTGCTACGGCACCGCCAAGCAAATCCTCACGGACAACCGTGACAAGCTGGATGCCATGGCTGATGCGCTGATGAAGTACGAAACCATCGATGCCGAGCAGATCGACGACATCATGGCCGGCCGCACACCTCGCGAACCTCGCGACTGGTCGGGCGGCACCGGTACGCCTCCGCCTCCTGTGGTGCAGGACGAGCGCCCGGAAAAACCGATTGGCGGTCCGGCTGCTGACGTTTAAGGTTTGAAATGACTTCTGTTCAGTCCCTGACCCGGTTGCCTTGCGGCAACCGGGTTCTTGATTTGGCCCAGACGCATGTCATGGGCATTCTCAATGTCACTCCTGATTCCTTTTCCGACGGCGGCCGCTACAGCCAGCTCGATGCGGCGCTGCGCCATGCCGAAGCCATGGTGCTGGCTGGCGCGACGCTGATTGATGTCGGCGGCGAATCGACCCGGCCGGGGGCGCGAGCGGTTTCTCCTCTTGAGGAGCTCGAGCGCGTCGCGCCGATTGTCGAGCTGATCAATCGCGAGCTGGATGTCATCATCTCGGTCGATACTTCCACCCCGGCAGTCATGCGCGAAACCGCCCGGCTCGGTGCCGGACTGATCAATGATGTGCGTTCGTTGCGTCGCGATGGCGCGCTGGATGCGGCGGCGGCGACCGGATTGCCGGTTTGTCTCATGCACATGCTCGGCGAGCCGGGCGATATGCAGGACAATCCGCAGTATCAGGATGTCACCCGCGAGGTCGGTGAGTTTCTCGTCGAACGCATGGATCAATGTGCCCAGGCGGGCATTCCCGCTGAGCGAATCATTCTTGATCCCGGCTTCGGCTTCGCCAAAACCCTGCAGCACAATCTAAGCTTGTTCAAGCACATGGAGGCCCTGCATGCACTGGGTCGACCACTGCTGGTAGGTGTTTCGCGCAAGAGTATGATTGGCCACGCTTTGAATCGTCCCGTGGGCGAGCGTCTGCATGGCGGACTGGCACTGGCGGCGCTGGCGTCAGTTAAAGGCGCACGTATATTGCGGGTCCACGATGTGGCGGAAACCGTCGATGTCGTGCGAATGATCGCGGCCGTAGAATCAGCCGAATAAGAATGATGGAGCACTTATGAGCAAGAAATATTTTGGTACCGACGGCATTCGCGGTCGCGTTGGTGAATACCCGATCACGCCTGACTTCATGCTCAAGCTCGGCTGGGCTGCTGGTATGGCTTTTCGCAAGATGGGTGCCTGCAAGGTGCTGGTCGGCAAGGACACGCGGATCTCCGGCTATATGTTCGAGTCGGCACTCGAGGCCGGGCTGACCTCGGCGGGTGCCGATGTGATGCTGCTCGGCCCGATGCCGACGCCGGCCATCGCCTATTTGTCGCGTACGTTCCAGGCTGAAGCCGGCATCGTGATCAGTGCTTCGCACAACCCGCATGATGACAACGGCATCAAGTTCTTCTCCGGCAAAGGCACCAAGCTGCCCGATGAATTGGAGCTGATGATCGAAGAGTTGCTGGATACGCCGATGACCGTCGTCGAGTCGAGCAAGATCGGTAAAGTGTCGCGAATCAATGATGCATCGGGCCGCTACATCGAGTTCTGCAAGAGCAGCGTGCCTACCGGGACCAATTTCGCCGGCCTGAAGATCGTTATCGACTGCGCGCATGGTGCGACCTATAAGGTAGCGCCGAGCGTCTTCCGTGAATTGGGTGCCGAAGTCGTCGTGCTTTCCGCTCAGCCGAACGGGCTGAACATCAACGATAACTGCGGTTCCACGCATATGGGGCCGTTGCAGGCCGCCGTTCTGGCCGAGCATGCGGACCTGGGTATCGCCTTCGATGGCGATGGCGATCGGGTATTGATGGTCGATCACACCGGCGCCATTGTTGATGGTGACGACCTGCTGTTTATCATTGCCCGCGATCTGCATGAGCGTGGCAAGTTGCAGGGTGGCGTCGTCGGTACGTTGATGAGCAACCTTGGCCTCGAACTCGCTTTGGCGGATCTTTCGATCCCGTTCGTTCGCGCCAATGTCGGTGACCGCTATGTGATTGCCGAGCTGCAAGAGCGCAACTGGCTCGTTGGCGGGGAAAACTCCGGGCATGTCGTCTGCTTCAATCACACCACCACGGGCGACGCGATCATCGCGGCCTTGCAGGTGTTGATGGCGCTGAAATCGCGCAATGAAGGTCTCGCGCAAACTCGACAGGCGTTGCGCAAGTGCCCGCAAGTGCTGATCAACGTCCGTTTTGGTGGCGGCGAGAGTCCACTGGAGCATCCGGCTGTCAAGGAGGCCAGTGCGCGTGTGACTGAGGCAATGGCGGGGCGCGGTCGCGTGCTTCTGCGCAAGTCCGGCACAGAGCCTCTGGTGCGCGTAATGGTCGAAGGCGAGGACGAAAACCAGGTTCGCGGCTATGCCGAAGAGCTGGCAAAACTGGTAACCGAAGTTTCTGCCTGATACGGCTTGCAAGCCATGATTGTGTTGGGTAACATCTGCGCCCACTTTGACCGACGAGGTACAGCATGCGTCGCCCTATGGTAGCTGGTAACTGGAAGATGCACGGTACCCGCGCCAGCGTCGCTGAGCTGATCAACGGCCTTCGTCATCTGGCCTTGCCAAGCGGTGTTGATGTCGCGGTGTTCCCGCCTTGCTTGTATATCAATCAAGTGATTGATGGCTTGAAAGGCAAGTCGATTTCGGTCGGCGCGCAGAATTCTGCGGTGGAAGCCATGCAAGGTGCGTTGACTGGTGAGATTGCTCCCAGCCAATTGGTGGATGCAGCTTGTTCCCTGGTGCTTGTCGGGCACTCCGAACGCCGTCAGATTATGGGCGAGCGAGACGGGATGCTGAATCGCAAGTTCGCAGCGGCACAGGCATGTGGCTTGATTCCGGTGTTGTGTGTAGGGGAAACCCTCGAGCAGCGCGAAGCCGGAAAAACTCTTGAAGTTGTCGGGCGTCAGCTGGGCAGCATCATCGAGGAGCTTGGTGTCGGTGCCTTTGCCAAGGCAGTGATTGCATACGAGCCGGTCTGGGCCATTGGTACCGGGCTGACTGCAACGCCGCAACAGGCTCAGGATGTGCATAAAGCCATTCGCGAGCAGTTGGCGGCAGAGAATTCTGAAGTCGCACGAGGTGTGCGGCTTCTATACGGCGGCAGCGTGAAGGCGGCCAATGCGGTCGAACTGTTCGGCATGCCGGATATCGATGGGGGGCTCATTGGTGGAGCTTCCCTGAATGCAGATGAGTTCGGTGCGATCTGTCGCGCCGCGGGAAACTGAAAAAATGCTGGAAACAGTCGTAGTCGTTTTTCATCTGCTGGGTGCATTGGGCGTAGTTGCTCTGGTTTTGCTGCAGCAGGGTAAGGGTGCGGACGCTGGCGCGTCTTTCGGAGCAGGTGCTTCAAATACTGTGTTCGGAAGCCAAGGTTCCTCTACCTTTCTTAGTAAGTTTACTGCTATACTTGCCGCCGGTTTCTTCATAACCAGCTTGGGGTTAGGTTACTTTGCTAAAGAGAAAGCTCATCAGCTGACTCAAGCAGGTCTTCCAGATCCAGCAGTGTTGGAAGTACCTAAGCAACAACCGGCTTCTGATGATGTCCCGGTGCTTCAAGAGCAAAAGTCGGCTACTCCAGCGACTGACGTGCCTCCAGCTCAAGAGCAGAAGTAAGAAGAGTTCCAAACGTAGTATTGCCGAGGTGGTGGAATTGGTAGACACGCAACCTTGAGGTGGTTGTGCCCATAGGGTGTAGGGGTTCGAGTCCCCTTCTCGGTACCAATTAGTCAGGAGAGCCCGCTGTTGCGGGCTTTCTTGCAGGTGGAAGGTTACATTGACCCTAAAAGGGATCGGTCGTATACTTCCGCCCCAGCTTTGTCGCGGGGTGGAGCAGTCTGGTAGCTCGTCGGGCTCATAACCCGAAGGTCGTCGGTTCAAATCCGGCCCCCGCAACCAGTTTAAGGAGCCCCTTTTAAGGGGCTTTTTGTTAGCTGGATACTTTCAACGCCGCTGTTCGACGGCGTTTCAAGGATGGGCGTTATGCCCATTTTTTTATTTTGCAAAGCATGCACATATCATGCACTAGGGGGTTCAGGTGTCGAGCAAGCTAGAAGAGTTGCAGGCCTTGCTGGCCCCGGTGGTCGTGGCCCTGGGCTATGAATGCTGGGGTATCGAGTTTTCGGCTCAGGGTCGTCACTCGATGTTGCGCGTTTATATCGATAAAGAGGGTGGCGTGCTGGTGGACGATTGCGCCATTGTCAGCCGTCAGATCAGCGGTGTTCTGGATGTTGAAGATCCTATCTCCGTTGAATACACCCTTGAAGTTTCCTCGCCTGGCATGGAGCGCCCGCTGTTCACTCTTGAGCAGTTTGCCAAATTTGCCGGTGAACAAGTGAAGATCAAGCTGCGCTCGCCTTTCGAAGGTCGACGCAATTTTCAGGGCCTTCTGCGCGGTGTAGAAGAGCAGGACGTCGTGGTGCAGGTAGAAGACCACGAGTTCCTGTTGCCGATCGATATGATCGACAAGGCCAACATTATTCCCAGTTTTGACTGAGACGCGGATCCCGCGGATCCAATGGCTTGCGAAAGGCGAGGCGTACGATGAGCAAAGAAGTACTGCTGGTTGTTGAGTCGGTATCCAATGAAAAGGGTGTACCGGCAAGCGTAATTTTTGAAGCGCTGGAGCTGGCTCTGGCCACTGCTACCAAAAAGCGTTTTGAAGACGAAGTGGACCTGCGTGTGGAAATCAACCGCCACACCGGTGCCTACGAAACCTTCCGTCGCTGGACGGTCGTCGAAGAGAATGATCTCGACGATCCGGCCATCGAGACCTGGCCAAGCAAGGTTGCCGAAACGCATCCTGGCGCCAAGGTTGGTGACGTCGTCGAAGAGAAAATCGAATCCATCGAGTTCGGCCGCATCGCTGCACAGACTGCCAAACAGGTTATCGTGCAGAAAGTTCGCGAAGCCGAGCGCGCTCAAGTGGTTGACGCCTATCGCGAGCGCCTGGGAGAAATCATCTCCGGCACCGTGAAAAAAGTCACCCGCGACAACGTGATCGTCGATCTGGGCAACAATGCTGAAGCGTTGCTGGCCCGTGAAGACATCATTTCTCGCGAAACCTTCCGTGTCGGCGTGCGTCTGCGTGCGCTGCTCAAGGAAATCCGCACCGAGAACCGCGGCCCGCAGCTGATCCTGTCGCGTACCGCGCCGGAAATGCTGATCGAGCTGTTCCGTATCGAAGTGCCGGAAATCGCCGAAGGCCTCATCGAGGTCATGGCCGCCTCCCGTGATCCGGGTTCGCGTGCCAAGATCGCCGTCCGCTCCAAGGACAAGCGCATCGACCCACAAGGTGCCTGCATCGGTATGCGCGGTTCGCGCGTCCAGGCGGTATCGGGTGAGTTGGGCGGTGAGCGTGTTGATATCGTGCTGTGGGACGACAACCCGGCCCAGTTCGTGATCAACGCCATGTCCCCGGCCGAGGTTGCGGCAATTATCGTTGACGAAGATGCCCATGCCATGGACATCGCCGTTGGCGCAGACAATCTGGCTCAGGCCATCGGTCGCGGCGGTCAGAACGTGCGTCTGGCCAGCCAGTTGACTGGCTGGACCCTGAACGTGATGACCGAATCGGACATCCAGGCTAAGCAGCAAGCAGAAACCGGCGACATCCTGCGCAACTTCATCGACGAGCTGGAAGTCGACGAAGAACTGGCTCAGGTGCTGGTAGATGAAGGCTTCACCAGCCTGGAAGAGATTGCCTACGTACCGGTGGAGGAGATGCTCAACATCGACGGCTTTGACGAGGATATCGTCAACGAGCTTCGTGCTCGCGCCAAGGATCGCTTGTTGACCAAAGCCATCGCTACTGAGGAAAAGCTGGCAGACGCCCATCCGGCCGAAGACCTGCTCTCGCTTGAGGGTATGGACAAGGATTTGGCGATGGAACTGGCGGTGCGCGGCGTAATTACCCGCGAAGACCTGGCCGAGCAGTCTATTGACGACCTGCTCGACATCGACGGCATTGACGATGATCGTGCCGGCAAGTTGATCATGGCCGCCCGAGCCCACTGGTTCGAGTAATTAGGCGCGGCCTGAGGAGAGAAGTGCATGACGCAAGTCACGGTGAAACAACTGGCCGATGAGGTCAAAACACCGGTAGAGCGCCTGTTGCAGCAGATGCGTGAGGCAGGTCTGCCGCACACCGCCGCCGACGAAAATGTGACTGACAGTGAGAAGCAATCCCTGCTGACTCACTTGAAGAGCAGTCACAAGGCGAAAGTGGAAGAACCACGCAAGATCACGCTGCAGCGTAAAACCACCAGCACCCTGCGCGTGGCTGGTAGCAAGAGCATCAGCGTTGAAGTTCGCAAGAAGAAAGTTTTCGTACAGCGCAGCCCGGAAGAAATCGAAGCCGAACGCAAGCGTGAACTGGATGAGCGTCGCGCAGTAGAAAATGCTGCCCGTCAGAAGGCTGAAGAAGAAGCCAAGCAGCGCGCCGAAGAAGAAGCGCGTCGCCAGCCTGCTGCTGCGCAAACCGCTGCCAGCGACGCCGTTGCGGCGCCGGCTGCCGCTGCCGAACCTGTTCGCGAAAGCGCACCGGTGGCTGCTGCTCCTGCTCCATCGGCTGACGTTCGCAACAAGCAGAACGAACAGCGCCGTCCGGACAAGCCACGTGCCGACGATAACAATCGTCGCAGCGGCGGCGGTGATGGCGAGCGCAAAAACGCTCCGCATCGCGCATCGGTCAAAGAAAAAGCCCCGGCGCCACGTGTGGCACCACGTACTACCGACGAAGAAAGCGATGGCTTCCGTCGTGGTGGTCGCGGCAAGGCCAAGCTGAAGAAGCGCAACGCCCACGGTTTCCAGAGCCCGACCGGCCCTGTCGTGCGTGATGTGCAGATCGGCGAGACCATCACTGTTGGCGATCTGGCCAACCAGATGTCGGTCAAAGCGGCTGAAATCATCAAGTTCATGTTCAAACTGGGTACCCCAGCGACCATCAACCAGGTGCTTGATCAGGAAACTGCTCAACTGGTAGCCGAAGAACTGGGCCACAAAGTGACCCTGGTCAGCGACACCGCTCTGGAAGATTCCCTGGCCGAGTCCCTGAAGTTTGAAGGTGAGTCGTTCTCCCGTGCACCAGTCGTGACCGTAATGGGCCACGTTGACCACGGTAAGACTTCCCTGCTCGACTACATCCGTCGTGCCAAGGTAGCTGCTGGCGAAGCCGGCGGTATCACCCAGCACATCGGTGCATACCACGTTGAAACTGATCGCGGCATGGTCACTTTCCTCGACACCCCGGGTCACGCTGCGTTTACCGCAATGCGTGCCCGTGGCGCCAAGGCGACCGACATCGTGATCCTCGTGGTTGCAGCGGACGACGGCGTGATGCCGCAAACCATCGAAGCAGTTCAGCATGCTCAGGCAGCTGGCGTGCCGCTGGTGGTAGCAGTGAACAAGATCGACAAGCCGGGCGCCGATCTCGATCGCATCCGCAGCGAGCTTTCGGTTCACGGCGTGACTTCCGAAGACTGGGGTGGCGACACACCATTCGTTCCGGTTTCGGCGAAGATGGGTACTGGCGTGGACGAGCTGCTTGAAGCCGTTCTGCTGCAGGCCGAAGTTCTCGAACTCAAAGCAACTCCGTCGGCTCCTGGACGTGGTGTTGTGGTTGAATCGCGTCTCGACAAGGGTCGTGGCCCGGTGGCAACCGTGCTCGTTCAGGACGGTACGCTGCGTCAAGGCGACATGGTTCTGGTCGGTTCGAACTACGGCCGTGTACGTGCCATGCTCGACGAGAACGGCAAGCCAATCAAGGAAGCCGGTCCATCCATCCCTGTCGAGATCCTCGGCCTGGACGGTACCCCGGACGCTGGCGACGAGATGAGCGTGGTTGCCGACGAGAAGAAAGCCCGTGAAGTGGCTCTGTTCCGTCAGGGCAAGTTCCGCGAAGTCAAACTGGCTCGCGCTCACGCCGGCAAGCTGGAAAACATCTTCGAAAACATGGGTCAGGCCGAGAAGAAGACGCTCAACATCGTCCTCAAATCCGACGTCCGTGGTTCGCTGGAAGCGTTGAACGGTGCCTTGAATGGCCTGGGCAACGACGAAGTACAAGTGCGCGTCGTGGGTGGCGGTGTCGGTGGTATCACCGAATCCGACGCCAACCTGGCACTGGCTTCCAACGCTGTACTGTTCGGCTTCAACGTGCGTGCCGATGCCGGCGCTCGCAAGATCGTCGAGCAGGAAGGTCTGGATATGCGTTACTACAACGTGATCTACGACATCATCGAAGACGTCAAGAAAGCCCTGACCGGCATGCTCGGCAGCGATGTTCGCGAGAACATCCTGGGTGTGGCCGAAGTGCGTGACGTGTTCCGTTCGCCGAAGTTTGGCGCGATCGCCGGTTGCATGGTGATCGAAGGTGTCGTGCACCGTAACCGTCCGATCCGTGTACTGCGTGAAGACATCGTTATCTTCGAAGGCGAGCTGGAATCCCTGCGCCGCTTCAAGGATGACGCTTCCGAAGTACGTGCCGGCATGGAGTGCGGTATCGGCGTGAAGAGCTACAACGACGTCAAAGTCGGCGACAAGATCGAAGTCTTCGAGAAGGTTCAGGTTGCTCGCAGCCTCTGACTCGCGCACTTCAAGGGCCACGATGGGCCGTAGCATGCAAATGCACGGCACAGCGTCCGGACTCTAAACGCAACGCCCGGTCTGGCTTTTGTCAGGCCGGGCGTTTGCCGCTTTCAGACCTTGCGGGTTTCACCGCTGGGCAGTAACAGGTAACAAATCATGGCAAAAGAATACAGCCGTACCCAACGTATCGGCGATCAGATGCAGCGCGAGCTGGCGCAACTGATCCGTCGCGAAGTCAAAGATCCGCGCGTCGGCCTGGTCACCATCACCGCTGTGGAAGTGTCCCGGGACGTCGGTCACGCGAAGATTTTCATCACCGTGATGGGGCAGGACAACGCTGAAGACATCGCGCAAAGCATCAAGGTGCTCAATGCCGCCGCAGGCTTCCTGCGCATGCAATTGGCCCGCGAGATGAAGCTGCGCAGCGTGCCGCAATTGCACTTCCACTACGACGAATCCGTCGTGCGTGGTGCGCACCTGTCGGCATTGATCGAGCGCGCCGTGGCTGAAGACAATCAGCACGTTGCCGCTCCAGCACCTGAAGACACCAAGGAGTAATTCGGTGGCTCAGGTCAAACGTATCCGTCGTAACGTCAGCGGCATCATCCTGCTCGACAAGCCATTGGGGTTCACCTCCAACGCTGCCTTGCAGAAGGTGCGCTGGCTGCTCAATGCCGAGAAGGCCGGGCACACCGGCAGCCTCGACCCGTTGGCCACCGGCGTGTTGCCGCTGTGCTTCGGCGAGGCGACCAAGTTCTCGCAATACCTGCTCGATTCCGACAAGGGCTACGAGACCCTGGCACAACTGGGCAAGACCACCACCACGGCCGATGCCGAAGGTGAGGTTTTGCAGGAGCGTCCGGTGACCGTTGGTCGCGCCGATGTCGAAGCGGTTCTGCCGAAATTTCGTGGGCAAATCAGTCAGATACCGCCGATGTACTCGGCACTCAAGCGTGATGGCCAGCCGCTGTACAAACTGGCACGTGCAGGCGAAGTAGTGGAGCGCGAACCGCGTTCTGTTACTATTGCGCGCTTGGAATTGCTGGCCTTCGAAGGCGATACTGCGCGGCTTGCGGTGGACTGCAGCAAGGGCACCTATATTCGCACCCTGGTGGAGGATATCGGCGAGCAACTCGGTTGTGGTGCGTACGTCGCAGAATTGCGTCGGACCCAGGCCGGGCCTTTCACCCTGGCGCAGACTGTTACCCTCGAAGAGCTGGAAGCGGTACATGCCGAAGGCGGCAATGAAGCGGTCGATCGCTTCCTGATGCCATCGGACAGCGGCCTGCAGGATTGGCCATTGCTGCACTTTTCCGAAGCGAGCGCGTTCTACTGGCTCAACGGCCAGCCGGTACGTGCCCCGGATGCACCGAAGTTCGGCATGGTACGAGTACAGGATCACAATGGTCGTTTCATCGGTATCGGTGAAGTGAGCGAAGACGGGCGTATCGCGCCGCGTCGCTTGATTCGGTCAGAATGACCGGAACCGGTCTGCGTTAAGTGGGCCGGCGAGTGTGGCTGTTAACAGGCATGGTCACTACTCATTTATAGATACAGGGATTTGTCCCTGGCCTGTTGAAGCTGTTTCCCTGAAACAGTTTCCTGATAAGGAAGGATTGCCTCATGGCTCTCGACGTTCAAGAAAAAGCTCAAATCGTTGCTGACTACCAGCAAGCTGTTGGTGACACTGGTTCGCCAGAAGTGCAGGTTGCACTGCTGACCGCCAACATCAACAAACTGCAAGGTCACTTCAAGGCCAACGGTAAAGATCACCACTCCCGTCGTGGTCTGATCCGCATGGTTAACCAGCGTCGCAAGCTGCTGGACTACCTGAAAGGCAAGGACGTAAGCCGGTACGCCGCGCTGATCGCTCGCCTGGGTCTGCGTCGCTAATCAGCGATTGCGCTATGAGGTTGGTGGTCTGTCGGGCGTCAGCGGTTTTCCGCTGGCGCCTTGCAGGCTCCCAGCCTCAAGTTTTATCTGCAGCATGGCTTTACCTGTAGTACCCGGACAATTGCCATCGGGCCGATTCCCGAGATTGCCCAAGAATTCGCAAGAAACCGTTTCCCCCAAGAGCCACAAAGAAGGTAGGACACCGTGAACCCGGTAATCAAAAAATTCCAGTTCGGTCAATCGACCGTTACCCTCGAGACAGGCCGTATCGCCCGTCAGGCCTCCGGCGCAGTATTGGTCACCGTTGACGACGACGTCAGCGTGTTGGTGACTGTTGTCGGTGCAAAGCAAGCCGATCCGGGCAAGGGCTTCTTCCCTCTGTCCGTTCATTACCAGGAAAAGACTTACGCTGCCGGTAAGATCCCTGGCGGTTTCTTCAAGCGTGAAGGCCGTCCTTCCGAGAAAGAAACCCTGACTTCCCGACTGATCGACCGTCCGATCCGTCCGCTGTTCCCAGAAGGCTTCATGAACGAAGTGCAGGTTGTCTGCACCGTCGTTTCCACCAGCAAGAAGACCGATCCGGACATCGCTGCGATGATCGGTACCTCGGCTGCCCTGGCCATTTCCGGCATTCCGTTCGACGGCCCGATCGGCGCTGCTCGCGTGGCTTTCCACGAAAGCACCGGCTACCTGCTGAACCCGACTTACGAGCAGCAGGCCGCTTCGAGCCTGGACATGGTCGTTGCCGGTACTTCCGACGCCGTGCTGATGGTTGAATCGGAAGCCAAAGAGCTGACCGAAGACCAGATGCTGGGCGCGGTACTGTTCGCTCACGACGAATTCCAGGTTGTGATCAACGCTGTGAAGGAACTGGCTGCCGAAGCCGCCAAGCCAACCTGGAACTGGGCTCCTGCGCCAGAAGCCACCGAACTGCTGGGCGCTATCCGTGCCGAGTTCGGCGAAGCGATCTCCCAGGCTTACACCATCACCATCAAGGCCGACCGTTACGCTCGCCTGGGTGAGCTGAAGGACCAGGTGGTTGCCAAGCTGTCCGGTGAAGAAGGCCAGCCAAGCGCTGCTGAAGTCAAAGCAGCCTTCGGTGAAATCGAATACCGCACCGTTCGCGAAAACATCGTTAACGGCAAGCCACGTATCGACGGTCGCGACACCAAGACTGTACGTCCGCTGAACATTGAAGTCGGCGTTCTGCCGAAGACTCACGGTTCGGCACTGTTCACCCGTGGCGAAACCCAGGCGCTGGTTGTGGCAACACTGGGCACCGCCCGTGACGCGCAACTGCTGGACACCCTGGAAGGCGAAAAGAAAGACCCGTTCATGCTGCACTACAACTTCCCGCCGTTCTCGGTAGGCGAGTGTGGTCGCATGGGTGGCGCCGGTCGTCGCGAAATCGGTCACGGCCGTCTGGCCCGTCGTTCGGTTTCGGCCATGCTGCCAGCCGCTGACGTGTTCCCGTACACCATCCGCGTGGTGTCGGAAATCACCGAATCCAACGGTTCGAGCTCGATGGCTTCCGTGTGCGGCGCTTCCCTGGCACTGATGGACGCTGGTGTACCGATGAAAGCACCGGTGGCCGGTATCGCCATGGGTCTGGTTAAAGAAGGCGAGAAGTTCGCCGTCCTGACCGACATCCTCGGCGACGAAGATCACCTGGGCGACATGGACTTCAAGGTAGCCGGTACCGCCAAAGGCGTGACTGCGCTGCAGATGGACATCAAGATCAAGGGCATCACCGAAGAGATCATGGAAATCGCTCTGGGCCAGGCCCTTGAAGCGCGCCTGAACATCCTCGGCCAGATGAACCAGATCATTGGCCAGTCGCGTACCGAGCTGTCGGCCAACGCTCCGACCATGATCGCGATGAAGATCGACACCGACAAAATCCGTGACGTTATCGGTAAAGGTGGCGCGACCATCCGTGCGATCTGCGAAGAAACCAAGGCTTCGATCGACATCGAAGACGACGGCTCGATCAAGATCTTCGGCGAAACCAAGGATGCCGCAGAAGCTGCTCGTCAGCGCGTTCTGAGCATCACTGCAGAAGCCGAGATCGGCAAGATCTACGTCGGCAAGGTTGAGCGCATCGTCGACTTCGGCGCATTCGTAAACATCCTGCCGGGCAAGGACGGTCTGGTGCACATCTCGATGCTGAGCGACGCTCGCGTAGAGAAAGTCACCGACATTCTGAAAGAAGGTCAGGAAGTGGAAGTGCTGGTGCTGGACGTGGACAACCGCGGCCGTATCAAGCTGTCCATCAAAGACGTGGCAGCTGCCAAGGCTTCGGGCGTTTAATCAGCCCAACGCTTTAGCGCGATGAAGATGCCCCCGCCGTGCAAACGGCGGGGGCATTTTTTTATCTGAAATAAAGAAATTGTGGCGAGGGGATTTATCCCCGTTCGGCTGCGAAGCAGTCGTAAAGCCAGACACTGCCGACCGCCTGAAACACCGAAGTGCCAGATTCACGGCCGCTTCGCAGCCGAACGGGGATAAATCGCCTCGCCACAAATGTGGTTCTCAAAAGAAAACCATCAGACAACCCACAAATTTGCCGCAGCTCGAGACCGGTGCTAGGTTTAGCCCACCGCCCGTGTAGCTCAGCCGGTAGAGCAGCGCACTCGTAACGCGAAGGTCGCAGGTTCGATTCCTGTCTCGGGCAAAAAATTTTCGCCGTCGGTTTTATGCGTGGTGTTGGAGGTATTCGTTCAATGCCTGACGTGTCAGATCATTCAACGACACATTTTGACGGGTTGCCGCCAGAGCCGCTGCTAAATGCAGATCGTGACCGATGCGAACATTGAACGATCCTTTGCATGGGATTTCAGGCTTCTGCTCGAGCTGCTCACAGGTTTGTAAATAGTCATCTACCGCCTCGCGAAAGGCTGCTTCCAGTTCAGCCACCGTTTGTCCTTCATAATTAACCAGCGCCCTGATGAAAAGGAGTTTTCCGAACAGGCACTTGTCTTCCGTGCTCGCCTCGATAGAGCCAACATAGCCTTTGTAGTGCAGCTGGGAACTCATGGAATCAGGCCTCCTGTTTTCAGTTGCTCGATAATCTGGCGTCTTGCGTATGTTTTGATTTCATTTCCGGGATGTGGCTTGTGCAGGTTGATCAATGCGCTCGGATTCCCGTTGTCGAATTTGATCCTGCTACCGGATCCTTCCAGCTGAGAGTAACCAAGACGCGCCAACAGAGTGACAAGCTCGGACCATGTGAATGCGCTTCGGCCGTTGACTAGTTTGGCGAGAAGTTTTTCAGTCTTTGACATGCTGGCCTAGGATTGCAACTGAATATAGTTGCCTGTTTTTGGGCGGTCAATGTGAAGGTTTCGTTCGCCTTGACCATCAAAGGCGACGGCGAGGATTTATACGCAGTGAATTTCGCGCATGGAAACAGGAAACTGTAACCAAGCGCATACCACCCTTCATTTCATTCCCCCGGTTGCACTGGCTTGCGTCTCTGTTAGGATTCCTTCGTACCAGACAAGCAAGCACCGTTGTTTTCAGATGATCCACGAATGGTCCTGAAGGCCAGGAAAAACCGAGCTTCCAATGGCTTCCTGCGTCAGAGAGATCCTTGATGATCCAGATCCATCCTCCATTCCTAAGATCAGCGAGAACCCCATGACTGAATTGACCCAAGAGCAACGCCACGAACAAGCGCTGGAAAAATACCTTCTGGATGTGCCGGACCTGAAGGATGAGATCAAGGACCTGAGTGCCGATGATCAGAAAGACCAGATCCAGTGGGCCTTCGAAGACGAAGCCGAAGCGCAGGGCTTGCAGCCGTGGGAGCTGACCCTCAAGTACACGAGCACGCCGGAGGAATTCGAGGCGCAGCGCCTCGTGCTGCACAAGGAAGCGGCGGAAGTCTTGGGTGTCGAGTGGGACGAATACTGCGAGATGAACAATCTCGTCGTATAAGAGCAGCTGCGAGCTTCTAGCTACAAGCTGCAAGTCAAAGCAGAGTCGCTTGGCTTGTAGCTTGTAGCTTGCCGCTGCGTTTAGAGGCTTAGTCGCATCGACAGATCCACCGCTTTGACATCCTTGGTCATCGCACCGATCGAAATGTAATCCACGCCCGTTTCGGCGATCGGCAGCAGCGTGCTTTCGTTGATGCCGCCGCTGGCTTCCAGTTTCGCTTTGCCGGCGGTCAGGCGTACCGCTTCGCGCATGTCGTCCAGGCTCAGTTCGTCGAGCATGATGATGTCGGCGCCGGCTTCCAGCGCCTGCTTCAGCTCTTCAAGACTTTCCACCTCGATCTCAACCGGTTTGCCCGGGGCGATCTTGTGTGCGGCGGCCACGGCTTCGGCGATGCCACCACTGGCGGCGATGTGGTTTTCCTTGATCAGGAAGGCGTCGTAGAGACCGATGCGATGGTTGTGGCAGCCGCCGCAGGTTACGGCGTATTTCTGTGCCAGACGCAGGCCGGGCAGGGTTTTGCGGGTGTCGAGCAACTTGACCTGCGTCTCGCCGACGAAGTCTGCCAGGTACTGCGCGCGCGTCGCCACGCCGGACAGCAACTGCAGGAAGTTCAGCGCGCTGCGTTCACCGGTCAGCAGTGAGCGCGCCGGGCCTTCCAGATGAAACAGCGGCTGATTGGCTTTGACCCGCTGGCCGTCGACCACTTGCCAATGCACCGCCACACGCGGATCGAGCTGGCGAAACACCGCATCGACCCACGCGGTGCCGCAGATGACGGCGTCGTCACGGGTGATGATGGTGGCTTTGGCCAGGCGTTCGGCCGGGATCAGTTGCGCGGTGATGTCGCCGCTGCCGACGTCTTCGAGCAACGCACGGCGCACGTTGTTTTCGATTTCGGCGGTCAGATCGGCGAGACGTAGATTCGGCATAACGGACTCCACAAACAAAGTGGTTCGATTATAGGGGCAGGGCGCGAGCCAACCCAAGGCGAGAACGTGCGTGCCTGGCGCATCTGGTCGATTTTCCTGTGCTGAGTGCGAGGTGTATGGCGTATAGGGGAAACCCTGAGGCCTATAGCATCGCCGGCCTCTTTTGCCAGATAATCCGCCTTGTATTTGACGTCATGGCTTTGACGAACGAGTCCAGTTGGGCAGTGTCAAAGTGACGAACCGAATCACCGTTCCAGGAGGCTTGGATGCGCAACGACGGGAAAGTGGTGCCTTTGCACCGGGCGACTGCCGATCTGGCGGACCACTCGCCGCTTGCCCGCTTGCCGGTGATTCTGCTGCAGGTTCGCGACAAGGCTGCGCAGCAGCTGCGCCACGATTTGCAGGAGCTGTTCGATAACGCCGACGACACGCTGTTCGAAATGGCCGACCGGGCGCGCAACGACGTCGATCAGAACATCTTTTTCGAAGCCATGCGCGACCTGCGCCTCAAGCGCAAGAATATCGAGCGCGGCTTTCTTGAACTGTTCTTTGAAGCCTTCGCCGGCCTTACCCAATACGACCCCGCCGCCAACACTCTGCCACGCACGCCGGTGGTCGAAGAGTCGGCGCCGCGCACCGATGCCATGGAGCGTACCGTGGCCGTGCAGACCATGGTCAGTCGCGTGCTCAAGCGCGACGGCTTCGCTCTCGATCAACTGACCGCACGCTTCAGCTCGATGCTCGGCAAGCGTCTGGACGATCAGCACAACCCGCTGAGTCCGGCGATGCTCTGCGAATATTTCCTGCAGGCCGGGCGTAACCTCGGCGTCGAGATCAAGGTCAAGTTGATCCTGCTCAAACTGTTCGAACGCTATGTGCTGGCTGACACCGAGCAGCTGTATGGCGAGGCCAATCAGCTGTTGCTCGCGACCGGCGTGTTGCCACATCTGAAGCCCGCCGTGGCTCGTCGCATGGTCGAGCCTGCGGACAGCGACACATTGATTGAAGATCTCGACGAGCCGCCAGCGGACGAAGGCATCGAGGAAGTGTTCGCCGCGATGCAGCAATTGCTCGCCCAGGTGCGCGGCCGCGTCACACCGACCCTGGAGCCCGGCGCCCCGGCGCATCCGATCAACACCCGCGACCTGCTGCGGTTGTTGTCGCACTTGCAGCAATACGTACCGGCGCTTGAGGCCCAGGAAGATTTCGATCTGCGCCATCAGCTCGAGCAACTGCTGACCCGGGTCAGCGTCAGAAGTGGCCGCTCCCGCGTCGTCGCGACTGCCGACGAAGATGTGATCAACCTGATCGCCATGGTCTTCGACTGCATCCTCGACGATCGCAACGTGCCTGACGCGCTCAAGGCGCTGATCGGCCGATTGCAGATTCCGATGCTCAAGGTTGCCGTGCTCGACAAGAGTTTCTTCAGCCGCAGCACGCACCCGGCGCGACGCCTGCTCAACGAAATCGCCGAGGCCGCAATGGGCTGGAGCGATTGCGACGGCGCTGAGCGCGACAGCCTCTACGTGCGCATCGAGCAAGTGGTGCAACGCTTGCTGAGCGAGTTTGTCGACGACCCGGCGATCTTCTCCGAACTGCTCGCCGACTTCCTCGCCTTCACTCAGGAAGAACGCCGTCGCACTGAACTGCTGGAACAACGCTTGCGGGACGCCGAGGAAGGCCGGGCGAGGGCCGAGCTGGCTCAGCGGCGTGTCGCGCAGGCGTTGCAACAGGCGCTACTGGGCAAAGTGCTGCCGGCGACGGTGGTGAGCTTCGTCCAGCAGGCCTGGAGCAAAGTGCTGTTGCTGACCTGCCTCAAGCACGGTGATCAGTCCGCCGAATGGCACGCCGACGTGCAGACCATGGAACAGTTGGTCTGGAGCGTGCAGCGCCATGACGACGGCGAATCCAGCCTGCGCCTGCTGGCACTGGTCCCGGGTTTGCTCAAGTCACTGCGCGATGGCCTGAGCAGCACCGCGTTCGACCCGTTTGCCACCAGCGAATTTTTCAGTGAGCTGGAGGCTCTGCACGTACGCGTGCTGGAGCGTTCCGACGATGCCGAGCACAGCGTTACGCCGCTGATCGAAGTCACGCCCGAGGTCTTGCAGCACAGCGCCGGCCAGGCAGCAGCTACCCCGGCGCCGCGCCTGGCGCAAGGCGATGCCGGCCTGTCTCAGGTTGAGCAGTTGCGTGTGGGCCACTGGGTGGTGTTCGACGCAGACGACGAACAGACCTTGCGTTGCAAACTCGCCGCGATCATCGAAGAGACCGGCAAATATGTCTTCGTCGACCGCACCGGGACGAAAGTGCTGGAGCACAGCCGCACCGACCTCGCCTTGGCTTTCAGCCGTGGCGCCGCGCGTGCGCTGGATGACACCTTGCTGTTCGACCGCGCACTGGAGTCGGTGCTGGGCGACCTGCGGCGACTCAATCGCGGCAAGTGATCGCGCGCCGGGTGCGGATCGCGGCATACTGGGCGCCCACATGGTCGGCGTTGAAGGAATCGGTATGCAGTTGGATCCCGCGAGCGGGTGGTGTCATGGCGTGCAGATCTGCCCGTCGCCCAACTTCAATGAGCGCCCGGCGGGCGAAGTGTCCCTGTTGGTCATCCACAACATCAGCTTGCCGCCGGCGCAATTTGCCACGGGCAAGGTGCAGGAATTTTTCCAGAATCGTCTGGATGTCACCGAACATCCCTACTTTGCAGGCATCGCTGACCTGCGCGTCTCGGCGCATTTTCTGATCGAACGTGACGGCAAGGTCACCCAGTTTGTCTCTTGTCTTGCGCGGGCGTGGCACGCAGGCGTTTCAGTGTTCGAGGGTCGTGAAACCTGTAACGATTTTTCCGTCGGCATCGAGCTGGAAGGCACCGATGATCTGCCGTTCACCGACGAACAGTATCGAGCGCTGACGGCGCTGACCCGGCAGTTGCAGAAACGCTTTCCGGCGATCACCGCTCAGCGTATCTGCGGCCACAGCGATATCGCTCCGGGGCGCAAGACCGATCCGGGACCGGCATTCGACTGGGCACGCTACCGCGCCGCCCTGGCAAAAGAGGAAGGACAATGAGTTTTCTGGTGTTACTGCTGGCGGTGTGGATCGAGAAGTTTTCGGCCCTGCGCCATCGGCTTCAACGCGACGGCGGATGGATCCGCGAACTGCACAAACTCGAAAACAGCAAACGGCTGGCCAGGCAACCGTGGCTGGTGCTGACGATTCTGGTGCTGTGCCCGGTGGCGTTGCTGGCGCTGTTGCTGCTGGTGCTGGAACCGGTGGCGTACGGTTTGCTGGCGCTGCCGGTGCATTTGCTGGTGGTGATTTACAGCCTCGGGCGTGGCGACCTGCTCGGCGGCCTCGGGCCGTTCCGCGACGCCTGGCGCCGTGAGGATCTGCAAGCGGCGGCCCACGTGGCCAAGCGCGACCTGGACATCTGCGCCGACAGCGGCGAGCAATTGCTTGAACAAGTGCAGGGGCATCTGCTGTGGCAGGCCTACCAGAGTTTCTTTGCGGTGATCTTCTGGTACTTCCTCCTCGGTCCGGTGGCGGCATTGGCTTATCGCCTGTTGGCGCTGGCCGAAGAGCACGGCAGCAATCCGGCGCTGGTGGAGCGTGCTGCGCAGTTGCGCCATGCCTTCGATTGGGTGCCGGTGCGTTTGCTGGCGGCGAGTCTGGCATTGGTTGGCAACTTCGTCGCGGTCAGCCGGGTGATGCTGCATGAGCTGCTGAACTGGAACATCAGCGCTGCACAGTTGATCAACAAGGTCGGCCTGGCAGCCGGGGAAGTTCCACCGCCAGTGGTCGGCCCGGACGGCATCAACACCCTCGATTGCCTGTGGGAACTGCTGCTGCGCGCGGCGGTGCTGTGGTATGCCGGGTTTGCCTTGTGGACGGTTCTGGTTCACTGATAAGCCAGCGTGAAACTTCATTGTGGCGAGGGGATTTATCCCCGATGGGCTGCGTCGCAGCCCTGAAAACCCTGTTCCATCATTCATCAGTAACCTTAAGTTACAAAACCTCCCGCCAATTTACGCTATACAGAGATAGCGCCCGATAGTGGCTATCTGCTGTCGTCCCGCGCCTGCCAATAAAAACAAGAAAAACCAAGGGAGACTTCCAGTGAAGAGCTTGCTCTATCCCGCCGTCTCGCTGATGAACCGTCTGAGCTTCGGCATGAAGTTCAGCCTGATCAGCGTGCTGTTCCTGGTGCCGATGCTGGTGACCAATTTCTATCTGGTGCGCGATTCCTATCGCGAATTTCAGGGCACCCGCGTCGAACTGCAAAGCCTCGACCTGTTGGGCAGCAGCCTGAGCCTGCGCCGGGATCTGGAAACCCTGAACAATCTGGTGCAGATCGACGTTACCCTCGGCCAGTCCGGCAAGGCCGGCAATGTCGAAGCGCAGATCCAGACGCTGGAGCAGGCTGTGCTCGCGCGCCTCGAAGGGCTGACGGCGATGACCGAAGATCCCGAACAGATCAAGCAGTTCGAGGCCAAGCGCGATGAAATGATCGCCGCGTTCAAGGCCCAGCAAGCGGAGAGCTCGCTGCAAAGCAAAAGCGCGTTGATCGGCAAGTTGCTGGCCAGTGCGCAGATTTTCAGCCAGATCATCACCAGTCAGGCCGGGTTGAGCCGCGACAACCAGAGCGACATTCGTCAGCTCAGCGAACTGGTGACGCTGATTACCCCTAGCGTGACGCAGACCCTCGGTGAGGGCCGGGCGATGGGTTCGTATTCGTTGGGCCAGGGCTTTCTCAACAGTTCTTCCAGCACACGTTTTGACGAATTGCTGGTGCAGATCGAAAAACTCCAGGCCGAGTACGCCCTGAAACTGCAAGACGCGCTCGGCTCCAGCAACCCCGCACGCGAATCCCTCACTGCTCAGGCTGCCAGCAGCAAGGCTTCGCTCAAACAGGCGAGCGAGCTGTTCGAAGAACAAGTGGTGATGGCCGACACCCTCGATGCGCCGTGGCAGGCGTTCTACGATCAGGTCACCGGGCTGATGGAGCACACCTACCAGCTCAATCAGGCCACGCTGAAATTTCTCGACAACCAGTGGCAGCAGCGTCTGGCGCAGAACCGCACGCACATGATTCTGCAAGCCTCGGCGCTGTCGGTGGTCTTTGTGCTGATTTTCTATCTTTATGGCGGTTTCTACGCCTCGACCCGCACCACCCTGAAAAGCCTGGGCGCGATGATGGACAAGGTCGCGGCCGGCGACATGACGGTCAACTTCAAGGCCAGCAGCCGCGATGAACTGGGCGAGTTGGGCGAGGTGTTCAACGGTACGGTGAAGAAGATTCACGACCTGATCGAGCGCGTCAGCCACACCGTTGGCGAAGTCGAGCGTCAGGCCGGACAGGTCGAAAGCGTGTCGGCGCAGAGCAATCAGGCTGTCGCTGGGCAGCGCTCGCAAATCGAACAAGTGGCGACGGCGATGAACCAGATGTCGGCGACTTCAATGGAAGTCGCGCGCAGTGCTGCTGCGGCGGTGAGCAGCGCCCACAGCGTCAACGACGAAACCCTCAGCGGTCGCGGTCTGGTGGAATCGCAGCAGGGCAGCATTGCCGCGCTGGCCAGCGAAATCGACCAGTCGGTGCTGGTGATCAATCAACTGGCCAGCGACAGCCAGTCGATCAGCCGTGTGCTTGAGGTGATCAAGAGCATCGCCGAACAGACCAATCTGCTGGCGCTCAACGCCGCTATCGAAGCCGCGCGGGCCGGCGAGCAGGGGCGCGGTTTTGCCGTGGTCGCCGACGAAGTACGCACCTTGGCCAAGCGCACCCAACAATCGACCGAAGAAATCGAGCAGATGATCGCCAAGCTGCACGGTGGCGTCGGCGCGGCGGTGAAGGCCATGGGCGTCAGCCATCAGATGGCAAATGGCACGGTGGGGCAGTCGGAGAAGGTCCAGCAGGCGCTGGAAAATATTCTTGGCGCGGTGGGCATGATCGTCGACCAGAACCAGCAGATCGCCGCTGCCGTGGAACAGCAGACCGCCGTGGCCCATGACATCGACCAGAACATCGTCGAGATCAACCGCGCCGGCGAACGCACGGCGCAAGGTGCACACCAGACCGAAGATGCCAGCCGCGCGCTGTCGGCGCAGGTGGTTGAGCTCAAACAACTGATCAGCGCGTTTCGTGTTTGAGAGGCTGGAACCGGATCAAAAATGTGGGAGCGAGCCTGCTCGCGAAGTCGGTGGGTCAGGCATTGACGAAGTCACTGACAGATCGCTTTCGCGAGCAGGCTCGCTCCCACAGGGGATGGCGGAGTTACCAGCCGAAGACTTCGCAGCAGTTGGCGGTGCTGGCGTTGGCCAGTTGTTCAGGCGTGACATTCATCAACTCAGCCAACGCCGCACAGATCGCCGGCAGATGCGCCGGGCTGTTGCGCTGGCCGGGGAACATGGCGGGGGCCATGTCTGGTGAGTCGGTTTCCAGTACCACCGATTGCAGCGGCAGTTCCGGCAGGACCCGATGCATGCGCAGCGCCTGCGGCCAGGTCGGTGCGCCGCCGAGGCCCAGTTTGAAACCAAGCTTGATGTATTCCCGCGCTTCTTCGCGGCTGCCGGCGAAGGCGTGGATGATGCCGGCGCGTTTGAGTTTGAAGCGCTTGAGCGTGGCGATCACCGCTGCGTGGCTGCGGCGTACGTGGATCAGCGCCGGCAACCCGAAGTCTGCGGCCAGTTGCAGCTGCGCTTCGAACAACCCTTGTTGTCGCTCGCGATTGAGGTTTTCGATGAAGTAATCCAGGCCTATCTCGCCCACCGCACACAGCTGACGATGTCCGCGCAAGCGCGTCAGCCAGTCCCCCAGCGCATGCAAATCTTCGGGGCGATGCTGATCGAGAAACACCGGGTGCAATCCGAACGCCGCGTACAGGTCGGCATCGCTCTGCACCAGATCCCAGACCCGTTGCCAGTTGCCCTGATGCACGCCCAGCACGACGATGCGCCGCACGCCGAGAGCGCGGCTTTCGGCCAGCAACTCGGCGCGATCGGCGTCGAAGTCGGGGAAGTCGAGGTGGGTGTGGCTGTCGATCAGCTCCACGCTTCAGTCCCGATGAATACGCTGCTTGAAGGTCCGCGCGATGGCTTGCACGCCCGGTTGGTAGTCATCCTGCTCGACCGCGGCCAAGGCCAGTTCCAAGGCCTTGTCGGCGATCAACTGGTGTTGCTGGGACATGGCGTTGACCGGCAGCGGCAGGAAATCCAGCAACTGCGTGTCGCCGAAGGTGCCGAGGCGCAGCGGCCGCGATTTCAGCGGGAAATCATGCAGGGCATCGAACACGCCTTGCAGCAGCACGTAGGAGGTGGTCACCAGTGCGTCAGGCAAATGCCCCAGACGCTGCAGGAGTTCTTCCATCAATTGCTTGCCGCACTCGCGGCTGAACGACTCGGCGTGCTCGATCAGCACCTCACCTTTGAAGCCTTTGAGCGCTGCGCGGAAACCGGCGGCACGCTCCTGGCTGATGCTCAGCTCCGGGCGTGCGCCGAGCAGCACGATCTGCTTTGGCTGCGGATCGAGCAGGCTCTGGGTCAGATGCAGGCTGGCCTCGCGGTCGTCGCTGATCACCGAGCAGAAATGCTCCGGCTCCATGACCCGGTCGATGGCGATGATCGGCAGACCCTTGGCCTGCAACTGCCGATAGCTGTCATCACCGGCCGGCAGGCAACTGGCGACGATCAGCGCATCGCAGCGACGCGCGCGGAACAGTTGCAGCAACTGGCGCTCGCTGTCCGGCGCGTCGTCGGAGCTGGCGATCAGCAATTGATAACCGCGAGCTCGCGCGCCTTGTTCGAGCAACTTGGCGATCCGCGCGTAACTGGGGTTTTCCAGATCCGGCAGGATAAAGCCCAGGGTGCGCGTGTGCCGACTGCGCAGGCCGGCCGCTTGCGGATTGGGCGTGAAGCCGTGCAGATCGACCACCGCGCGCACGCGCTCGACGGTCGCGTTGCTGATGCGTTGCTGTTCGGCCTTGCCGTTGATGACGTAGCTGGCGGTGGTGACGGAGACGCCGGCCAACCGCGCGATATCACTGAGTTTCAACCCGGTATTTCCTTGTTTTTTCGAGCATGCCGCGACATTTTCGCCAATCCTACCCGATAAGGGCAGTCGACTTGTTGCCTGGGCAGATCCGACCAGTTGGACTTCAAGGATGAGACATTATCGAGTAACGTGCCGATCAATCTAGATTAAACGTTTCAGCAAGCGTATTTTCTACGTTTTAGACGCCTTTGGCCGGTCCTGCCGTGAAACCGCCAAAACTGCCGCTGAAAAGCGCGGCAGAGCGCCTAAGCTGTGAACCATTCAAAACAATACCTGGCGTTGAACTGCGCCAAAAAGGAGATCGCATGCTCGAGCTCACTATAGAGCAGATATCCATGGGCCAGTCGGCCGTGGATAAACCCGCTGCCCTGCAATTGCTGGCCAGTCATCTGGTCGCCGACGGTCTGGTTGCCGACGGCTACCTCGCCGGCCTGCAGGCCCGGGAAGCCCAGGGCTCGACCTTTCTCGGTCAAGGCATCGCCATTCCCCACGGCACCCCGGAAACCCGCGATCAGGTATTCGCCACCGGCGTGCGCCTGATGCAGTTTCCCGACGGCGTCGACTGGGGCGATGGCCAGATCGTTTATCTGGCCATCGGCATCGCAGCGAAATCCGATGAACACCTGCGCCTGCTGCAACTGCTGACCCGCGCCCTCGGCGAGACCGATCTGGGCCAGGCCTTGCGTCGCGCCAGCTCCCGCGAAGCGCTGCTGAAACTGTTGCAAGGCGCGCCGCAGGAACTGGCGCTGGATGCGCAGATGATCGGCCTCGGCGTGTCGGCCGACGATTTCGAAGAACTGGTCTGGCGCGGCGCACGTCTGCTGCGTCAGGCCGATTGTGTGAGCAACGGCTTTGCCGGCGTGTTGCAGCAAGTCGAAGCGCTGCCACTGGGCGATGGCCTGTGGTGGCTGCACAGCGAGCAGACCGTGAAGCGTCCGGGACTGGCGTTCGTCACCCCGGACAAACCGATGCGCTACCTCGGCCAGCCGCTCAGCGGACTGTTCTGCCTCGCCAGTCTGGGCGAAGCGCATCAGGCGTTGCTCGAGCGTTTGTGCGCGTTGCTGATCGAAGGTCGCGGCCACGAACTGGGCCGCGCCACCAGCAGCCGCAAAGTTCTCGAAGTGCTCGGCGGTGAACTGCCGGCCGACTGGCCGAGTGCACGTATTGCCCTGGCCAATGCCCATGGTTTGCACGCACGACCAGCGAAGATTCTTGCGCAACTGGCGAAGAGTTTTGATGGCGAAATCCGCGTGCGCATCGTCGACAGCCAGGACAGCGCCGTGTCGGTGAAGAGCCTGAGCAAACTGCTCAGCCTCGGCGCCCGCCGCGGTCAGGTGCTGGAGCTGATTGCCGAACCGAGCATCGCCAGCGATGCCTTGCCGGCCTTGCTCGCGGCGATTGAAGAAGGCCTCGGTGAGGAAGTCGAGCCGCTGCCGGCCGTGAGTCAGCAGCGCGAAGTGATCGCCGACATCGCCGAAGTGCTGATCGCCCCGGCCTCCGGCAGCCTGTTGCAGGCGATTCCCGCCGCACCGGGCATCGCCATCGGCCCGGCGCACATTCAGGTGCTGCAAGCCATCGATTACCCGTTGCGCGGCGAATCTGCCGCGATCGAGCGCGAGCGCCTCAAGCAAGCGCTCAGCGACGTGCGCCGCGACATTCAGGGCTTGATCGAACGCAGCAAGGCCAAGGCGATCCGCGAGATTTTCATCACCCACCAGGAAATGCTCGACGACCCGGATCTGACCGACGAAGTCGACACCCGCCTCAAGCAAGGCGAAAGCGCCGAAGCGGCGTGGATGGCGGTGATCGAAGCCGCCGCCAAACAGCAGGAATCGCTGCAGGACGCGTTGCTCGCCGAGCGTGCCGCCGATCTGCGCGACATCGGTCGCCGGGTGCTGGCGCAATTGTGTGGCGTGCAGACCGCGAATGAACCCGAGCAACCGTACATTCTGGTGATGGACGAAGTCGGCCCGTCCGATGTCGCGCGCCTGGATCCTGCGCGAGTGGCGGGGATTCTCACCGCGCGCGGCGGCGCTACTGCGCACAGCGCCATCGTCGCCCGCGCGCTCGGTATTCCAGCACTGGTCGGCGCGGGTGCAGCGGTGCTGTTGCTCGAACCGGGCACGCCGCTGTTGCTCGACGGTCAGCGTGGCCGTCTGCATGTCGACGCCGATGCCGCGACCCTCAAGCGTGCCGCCGAAGAGCGCGACACCCGCGAGCAACGCCTGAAGATCGCCGCCGAACAACGCCATCAACCGGCACACACCACCGACGGCCACGCCGTCGAAGTGTTCGCCAACATCGGCGAAAGCGCAGGCGTGACCAGCGCGGTGGAGCAGGGCGCCGAAGGCATTGGTCTGCTGCGCACCGAACTGATTTTCATGGCCCACCCACAGGCGCCGGATGAGGCGACCCAGGAAGCTGAATACCGTCGCGTCCTCGATGGTCTGGCCGGGCGGCCGCTGGTGGTGCGTACGCTCGACGTCGGCGGCGACAAACCGTTGCCGTATTGGCCGATTGCCAAGGAAGAAAACCCGTTCCTCGGCGTGCGCGGCATTCGCCTGACCCTGCAGCGGCCGCAGATCATGGAAGCGCAACTGCGCGCCTTGCTGCGCTCGGCCGACAACCGTCCGCTGCGGATCATGTTCCCGATGGTCGGCAGCGTCGAAGAGTGGCGCCAGGCCCGTGACATGACCGAGCGTCTGCGCTTGGAAATTCCAGTCGCCGATCTTCAGCTGGGGATCATGATCGAGGTGCCGTCGGCCGCGTTGCTTGCGCCGGTACTGGCCAAGGAAGTCGACTTCTTCAGCGTTGGCACCAACGACCTCACGCAATACACCTTGGCCATTGACCGTGGTCATCCGACGCTGTCTGCTCAAGCGGATGGCTTGCACCCGGCGGTGCTGCAACTGATCGACATCACCGTGCGCGCCGCCCATGCCCATGGCAAATGGGTGGGCGTCTGCGGCGAACTGGCGGCGGACCCGCTGGCGGTGCCGGTGCTGGTTGGCCTCGGTGTCGACGAGCTCAGCGTGTCCGGTCGCAGCATTGCCGAAGTCAAGGCGCGCATCCGTGAACTCAGCCTGACCCAGGCGCAAACCCTCGCTCAACAGGCCCTGGCCGTGGGCAGCGCGAATGAAGTGCGCGCATTAGTGGAGGCCCTGTAATGGCCAAGATTCTCACCCTGACCCTCAACCCGGCACTCGACCTCACCGTCGAGCTGTCACGGCTGGATGCCGGTCAGGTCAATCGCAGCGAGGAGATGCACACCCACGCTGCGGGCAAAGGCGTCAATGTCGCCCAGGTGCTGGCGGATCTCGGCCATCAGGTCACCGTCAGCGGTTTTCTCGGCGAAGACAATCAGCAAGCGTTCCAGACCCTGTTCGCCAAGCGCGGTTTCGTCGATGCGTTCATCCGCGTGCCGGGCGAGACGCGCAGCAACATCAAAGTCGCCGAACAGGACGGGCGCATCACCGACATCAACGGGCCTGGCCCGGTGGTTGATGCAACGGCGCAGCAAGCCTTGCTTGATCGCTTGCAGCAGATCGCACCGGGGCACGATGCGGTGGTGGTCGCCGGCAGTCTGCCGCGTGGCGTCACCGCGCAATGGTTGCGCGAGCTGATTGAACGGTTGAACGCGCTCGGCTTGAAAGTCGCCCTCGACTCCAGCGGCGAAGCCTTGCGCGTCGCGTTGCAGGCCAGCCCCTGGCTGATCAAGCCGAACACCGAAGAACTGGCCCACGCCCTCGGCTGCGAAGTGGTCTCGCCGATCGCCGAAGCACAAGCCGCCGCACGTTTGCATGCGCAAGGCATCGAGCACGTGGTGATCTCCCACGGCGCCGACGGGGTCAACTGGTTCAGTGTCGGCTCGGCCCTGCACGCTACGCCGCCGAAGGTCAGCGTGGCCAGCACGGTCGGTGCCGGCGATTCATTGCTGGCTGGCATGCTCCACGGTCTGCTCAGTGCTGATACGCCGGAGCAAACCCTGCGCACCGCTACCGCGATCGCGGCGATGGCGGTGACCCAGATCGGTTTTGGCATCAACGACGCAGCGCGACTGGCGCAGCTCGAACAGGGTGTGCGCGTGCGCCCCCTGACAGAACAATAAGAGGGTTTGTGATGAAGTTAGCCATTGTTACGGCTTGCCCGAACGGCATGGTCACCAGTGTGCTGTGCGCGCGTCTGCTCGATGCAGCGGCGCAGCGTCAGGGCTGGAGCACCAGCGTTGAAGTGGTCGATCCGGCGCACCCGGAACGCGAATTGTCGGCGGCGACCATCGAAGCCGCCGAGTGGGTGTTGCTGGTCACCACTGGCGCGGTGGACACGAGTCGCTTCGTCGGCAAGCGCGTGTTCCAGATCGCTCCGGCGCAGGCCTTGCAGGATGTCGAAGCGGTGCTGCGTCGCGGTGCTGAAGAAGCCGAAGTCTATGTGGCGAGCGAAGTCGAACCGGCTATTGATGCGCCACGTGCGCCACGCATCGTCGCCATCACGGCCTGCCCGACCGGCGTCGCCCACACCTTCATGGCCGCCGAAGCGTTGCAGCAGACTGCCAAGCGGCTGGGTTATGAATTGCAGGTCGAAACCCAAGGCTCGGTGGGCGCGAAAACCCCGCTCAGCGCAACGGCCATCGCCGAGGCAGACGTGGTGCTGCTGGCGGCAGATATCGACGTCGCCACCGAGCGTTTCGCCGGCAAAAAGATCTATCGCTGCGGCACTGGCGTTGCCCTGAAGCAATCCGAAGCGACCCTGAAAAAAGCCCTGGCCGAAGGCGCTGTCGAAAGCGCGGCAAGCGACGGCAAGGCTGCGGCCAAGTCGGAAAAAACCGGCGTCTACAAACACCTGCTCACGGGTGTGTCGTACATGCTGCCAATGGTGGTGGCGGGTGGTTTGCTGATCGCATTGTCCTTCGTGTTCGGCATCACCGCTTACAAGGAAGAAGGCACGCTGGCGGCGGCGCTGATGCAGATCGGCGGCGAAACCGCGTTCAAGCTGATGGTGCCGCTACTCGCCGGGTACATCGCCTACTCGATCGCCGATCGCCCGGGCCTTGCGCCGGGGATGATCGGCGGCTTGCTCGCAGGCACTCTGGGCGCCGGATTCATCGGCGGGATCATTGCCGGTTTCATCGCCGGTTACGCCGCCAAAGCCATCGCCCGCTATGTGAAATTGCCGCAGAGCCTGGAAGCGCTGAAGCCGATTCTGATCATCCCGTTGCTGGCCAGTCTGGTGACCGGCCTGGTGATGATTTACGTGGTCGGCAAACCGGTCGCCGGCATGCTCGCCGCGCTTACCCAATTCCTCGACAGCATGGGCACTACCAACGCGATTCTGCTCGGCGTGTTGCTCGGCGGCATGATGTGCGTCGACCTCGGCGGGCCGATCAACAAGGCTGCCTATGCGTTTTCGGTGGGGCTGCTGGCCTCGCAGAGTTACGCACCGATGGCCGCGACCATGGCCGCCGGCATGGTGCCGCCGATTGGTCTGGGCATCGCCACCTTCATTGCCCGGCGCAAGTTCGCGCAGAGCGAGCGCGAGGCCGGTAAAGCGGCGTTCGTGCTCGGCCTGTGCTTTATCTCCGAGGGGGCGATTCCGTTTGCCGCGAAAGACCCGCTGCGGGTGATCCCGGCGAGCATCGCTGGCGGTGCGTTGACCGGCGCACTGTCGATGTACTTCGGCTGCAAACTGATGGCGCCGCACGGTGGCTTGTTTGTGCTGGCGATCCCCAATGCGATCAACCATGCGCTGCTTTACCTGCTCGCGATCGTCGCTGGGAGCCTGGTCACGGCGGTGGTGTATGCGCTGCTCAAACGGCCGGAGGCTGTCGAACTGGCAGTCGAACCCGTCAACGCCTGACACCCCGCCTAACCCTGTGGGAGCGAGCCTGCTCGCGAAAGCGGAGTGTCAGCTCAAGATGTGGTAGCTGGCAGGACGCCTTCGCGAGCAGGCTCGCTCCCACAGGAGTCTGCATTGTCATAGCGGGTTCATACACCCGTGCTTAAGTTTTCCCTTTTGCAGGGAGAACACCATGAGCGATTTCAATCTCGGCCGGCGTCGCGTCATGCAAGCGGTGGGTGCCGGGCTGTTGTTGCCGGGGCTGGCGCCGGCGGTGATTGCCTCGGTCAAGGATCGTCCGCAGCTCACCGACGGCGTGCAGTCCGGCGACCTGCTCGGCGACCGCGCGATGATCTGGAGCCGCAGCGATCGCCCGGCACGCATGGTGGTCGAGTGGGACACCGGCAGCCTGTTTGGCAACCCGCGCAAATTCGTCTCGCCACTGGCCGATGCGCGCAGCGATTTCACCGCCCGCGTCGAACTCACCGGCCTGCCGGCCAACCAGGCAATTTTCTATCGCGTGCACTTCGAAGATGCGCAGAGCGGCGTCGCCAGCGAGCCGTGGTTCGGCCATCTGCGCAGCGTGCCGACGACAAAACGCGACATTCGTTTTGTCTGGAGCGGTGACACCGTCGGCCAGGGCTTCGGGATCAACCCGGACATCGGCGGCATGCGCATCTACGAAGCCATGCGCCTGCGCCTGCCGGACTTCTTTATCCACAGCGGCGACACCATCTACGCCGACGGCCCGGTGCCCGCGCAACTGACCACCGAAAGCGGGCGCATCTGGCGCAATATCACCACCGAAGCCAAGAGCAAAGTCGCGCAGACTCTCGACGATTATCGCGGCAACTATCGCTACAACCTGATGGACGAAAACATCCGCCGCTTCAACGCCGAAGTGCCGCAGATCTGGCAGTGGGACGATCACGAAGTGGTCAACAACTGGTCGCCGGGCAAGCAGCTGGATGAGCGTTATCAGGAGAAAGATATCCACAAGCTGATCGGCCGCGCGCGGCAGGTGTGGCTGGAATATGCGCCGATGCGTTTGCAAGCGGCGGACGGCGGCGGGCGCATTTATCGCAAGCTCAGTTACGGACCGATGCTCGACGTATTCGTGCTGGATATGCGCAGCTATCGCGAGGCCAACGATGCCAACCTTGGCGCGGCGAAACCGTTTCTCGGCCGCGAGCAGTTGGACTGGCTCAAGCGTGAATTGCAGGCGTCGACGGCGCAGTGGAAAGTCATCGCCGCCGACATGCCCATCGGCCTTGGCGTCCCGGACGGCGAGGTAAGCCCGGGCGTTGCACGCTGGGAAGCCGTGGCCAACGGCGACCCCGGCCCGGCGCAGGGGCGAGAGCTGGAAATCGCCGAACTGCTCGGCTTTCTGCGCGCGCAGCAGGTGCGCAATTTCGTGTTTCTGACGGCGGACGTGCACTACTGCGCGGCGCATCACTACCACCCGGACCGCGCCGCGTTTCAGGATTTCGAACCGTTCTGGGAATTTGTTGCCGGGCCGTTGAACGCCGGCAGTTTCGGGCCGAATCCACTGGACAAGACGTTTGGCCCAGAGGTGGTGTTCGAGAAAGCACCGCCCGCACAGAACACCTCGCCGTTTGCCGGGTTTCAGTTTTTTGGTGAGGTGAATATCGAAGGGCAAAGCGGCGAGATGAGCGTGGTGTTGCGGGATCTGGATGGCATCGCTGTTTTCGAACAGAAACTCCAACCGGTCTGAGCAACGCGTCCCCTGTGGGAGCGAGCCTGCTCGCGAAAGCGGACTTACAGCCAACACCAATGTTGACTGTTAAATCGCCTTCGCGAGCAGGCTCGCACCACAAGGGGATGGTGTTGGGTCAGTAAACATCCCGGCGATAGCGGCCCTGTTCGATCAGGCGTTCGACTTCGGCGCTGCCGAGGATATCGTTGAGGGCCTGGTCTACGCCTGAGGCCATACCTTGAAGGCTGCCGCAGATATAGATCACAGCACCATCTGCCAACCATTTCTTCAATTCATCCGCAGACTCACGCAAGCGATCCTGCACATAAATCTTCTCAGCCTGATCGCGGGAAAACGCCAGATCCAGCCGCGCCAGATCACCATTGACCAGCCACTCTTCGAGCTCGGCGCGGCAGAGGAAATCGTGTTCGCGGTTACGCTCGCCGAACAGCAGCCAATGCCGTTGCTGACCATCGGCAATGCGTGCCTTGAGCAGGCTGCGCAGGCCGGCCAAGCCGGTGCCGTTGCCCAGCAGGATCATCGGCACGGGTTCGTTCGGCAGATGGAAACCGCTGTTGCGCCGCACGCGCAGGCTGATGCTGCCGCCCACTGGCGCGTGTTCGGTGAGCCAGCCGGAGCCGATGCCGAGGCTGCCGTCGTTGTGCTGTTCCTGGCGCACGATCAGTTCCAGCACGCCGTCAGCGGCAATCGAGGCGATCGAGTATTCGCGCATCGCCAGCGGCACCATCGCGTCGACCAGCGACTGCGCATGCAGGCCGACCAGATGCGCGCGGTGCTCTGGCAATTGCCGTGAGGCGAGGGCGACTTCCAGCGGCTCGTCGATGCCGTTGACCTTCACCTGAGTTTCGCCACGAATGCCGAGGCCGTCGAGGAAATGTTCGATGGCCCACGGGCAATTGCGCGGCAGCATTTCGACCAGGTCACCGGCCAGCCAGCTGCGGGTGTCCGGGGCTTTGAGGCCGAGCAGAAAGACCGGCGCGCCGCTGCTGTCGGGGTTCATCAGTTCGCGACGCACCAAAGTCCAGTTGTCGTAGCTGGGTGCTTGCCAGGTTTCGCTCGGCGCCTGTCCGGTGAGCTGGCCGAGTTGGGTTTGCCAGTGACGCAGCGCGTAGGGATCGCCGCTGTCGACCTCCACCGGGGCGAACAGGGTCTTGCCGCCGTGCTCGCCGAGCCATTGATGCAGGCGCTTGGCGAAGCCGCAGAAGTGCGCGTACTGCCGATCGCCGAGACCGAGCACGGCGTAGTTGAGGCTGTCGAGTGTCGAGGCTTTGGCCAGCACTTTGCGTTCGAAACCACGGGCGCTGTCCGGCGCTTCGCCGTCGCCGAAGGTGCTGACCACGAACAATGCGTTGTTCGACTCACGCAGATCCTGTTCGCTCAGATTGGCCAGCGGCTGCACGTTGACCGGCAATCCGGCGGCCTGCAATTGTCCGGCGGTCTGCCACGCCAGTTGTTCGGCGAAACCGCTCTGGCTGGCGAAACCGATCAGCCATGCCGAAGCATCGGCGGACGGTTGTGCGAGACCTTGGCGGGCATCCTTGATCTGCTTTTTCTTGCGTCGACGGTCCAGATACAGCAGCCAGCCATTGATGAAAAACAGCGGCATGCACACCGCCGCAATCGTCACGATGATGCGCCCCACAAGGCCGAAATAACTTCCGACGTGCAGCGCATAAATGCTGGTCAGCAATTGGGCCTTGAAGCTTTTGTCGGCATAGCGGTCGACGCGTTTGACCACTCCGGTGGCCGGGTCGAGGGTGATCTGGTTCAGCGCGCGGTCATGAGGCGAGCTGTCGAGCAGGTAGAACACCGTCGCCGGCTGGCCGGCCACCGCCGGCATGCGAATGTTGTACGCGGCCAGACCCGGGCCGGCAGCGCTGTAGATGCTGCTCCATATCGCCGCGTAGTCGGCGGTCGGTGGCGGACCTTCCGGCGCCGGGCCGCGACCGCCGCGTACGCGTTCGTTTTGCGGCGCGTCGGAAAGCAGTCGGGTCAGGCCTTTGTTGTACCACTCGTACGACCATGACAAACCGGTCAACGCCAGCAGCAAATAGACCAAAAGGCACCAGGTGCCGGCTACCGAGTGCAGATCCCAATTGAACGCGCGGCCCTTCTTTTTCCAGTCCAGGGTCAACCACACGCGCCAGCTGTTCCATTGGCGCGGCCAACGCAAATACAGGCCAGAAAGGCAGAAGAACAACAGCATCAAGGTGCAGGCGCCGGTGATGTTGCGCCCGGTGTCGCCCATGGCGAGGAAGCGGTGCAGTTGCAGCATCAGGCCGAAGAAATCCTGACCGGTGGCATCGCCCTTGAACTCGGCGGTGTACGGATCGAAGTAGCGCATCTCGCCACGCCGTTCGCCCTTGGGCGGGGTGAAGAATACCCGTGCGGCGTGACCGCTGTCGGTCTCGACCCAGAGCATTGCGACTTTCTTGCCGGACGCGGCTTCAATGCGCTCCACCAGTTCAACTGGTGGCAGCACGCCGGCGACCTGTTTTTCCACCTGCAGAACGGACGGATTCAGCGCGCGCAGGATCTCGTCCTGAAACGAATAGGCCGCGCCGGTGATGCCCATCAGCGCCAGCACCAGCCCTGCGGTGATGCCAAAAAACCAGTGCAACTGGAACAGGGTTTTCTTCAACACGTCACTCGCCGTCCGTTCGGAAATTTTCATCACGGCGCGCATTATGCCGTGGGTTATCAAGAAGCGTTTTGCGTTACACACAAAAGCCCCGTTCAACTGAATGAACGGGGCCGAGCCTCGCGGCACATTCCCTGTGGGAGCGAGCCTGCTCGCGAAAGCGGTGTGTCAGTCAGCATCGATGTTGCTGAAAGATTGCCTTCGCGAGCAAGCTCGCTCCCACAGGTTTTCACATTGGTCAGAAGTGGAAATTGGTGCTCAACAGCGCCGTCCGTCCCGCCGCCTGATTGGCGAAGTGGGTCGAGAAGGCTTTGTCGTAATAGGTTTCGTCGGTCAGGTTCTGCACGTTGAGTTGCAGGTCGACGTTCTTGGTCAGCTTGTAGGCCGCCATCGCGTCGTAACGCACGTACGAATCGACCATCGTTGTGTTGGCGACACTGCCGTAGACGTCGTCGACGTAGAACGCGCCACCACCGATCGTCAGCTTCGGCGTGACCTGATACGTGGTCCACAGGCTGGCGCTGTTTTTTGGTGTGTTCGGCAGATCGTTGCCGTCGTTGGCGCGACCCAGCGGGCCGCCATCTATCTGCTCGCTGTCCATGAAAGCGTAACCGGCGAACACCTGCCACTTGTCGGTGATCTTGCCGCTGGCCGACAGTTCGAAGCCTTGCACGCGGGTCTTGCCGGCGTTCTCGTAGGAGCTGGTGTCGACCTGCACGCGAGCGTTTTCCTTCTCGGTGCGGAAGATGTCGGCGGTCAGCGACAGGCGATCATTGAGCAGATCCCACTTGGTGCCGATTTCGTAGTTCTTGGTGGTTTCCGGCTCCATGTCGCTGCTCAGCAGGTTGCCGCTGCGATCCGGGGTGCCGCCCAGCGGGTTGCCTTCCTGGCCTTCGCCCAAAGTGTTGCCCGGCGGCGTCGCCGAGGTTGCATAGGAGGCGTAGATGCTGCCGTTTTCCGCCGGCTTGTAGACCACGCCGAACTGGCCGGTGACGAATTCGCTGGTGTCATCACCCTTGGAGGTGGTGCGGCCGGCGGCGTTGTAGGTTTTGTAGTCGGTGTCGAAGTGGTCGTAGCGCAGGCCCATGTTCACCAGCCATTGCTCGGACAACTCCAGCGTGTCGAACACGTACAGCGCGTAGGTGTCGGCCTGGGTGTCGGTGCCGGCGTAGTTGCGCGAGATCGCGCCGTTCCACGGATCGTTCGGGTTCGGGTTCGACAGCGAGGTGCAGTTGTAATTGCTCGAGGCACCAATCATCGCCGGTGTGCAGTTGCTGCTGGAAGGCACATTGGTCGTACGCGGCGTGGTGTCGGTGTTGACGTTGTACGAGGATTTCTCGCTCTGCTCGCGGGTGTATTCGACACCGGTGGAGAAGCTGTTCTTGAAACCGCCCACATAGAAGGTGCCGAACAGGTCGGTCTGGTTGGTGGTGGTTTCAGTATTGCTCACCCGCGTGTTGGCCCGACGCCAGACACTGCCGTTGTTGACGTTGCCCTTGCTGTCGTCCGGCTGGGTGAGGATGTAATCCTGCATGCTGCTGCCGTGGCGCAGGGTGTTCTTGATGGTGAGCGCATCGTTCAGGTCGTGCTCGATGGCGAAGGTCGCGGTGTCGGTGCGGCCCTTGCGGAAGTCACGATCCAGACCGTAGAAATTGTCGTGATCGCCACCGGCGTACGGCTTGTCCGGGTTGGACTTGGTGCGTGCGGCCGAACCACCGGTTGGAATGGTGTACGGAATGCCCGAGTCCGGGGTGTCGTTGCTTTCCAGATGGTAGTAGTCGAGGTTGACGCGGGTATCGGTGCCCAGGCCGAAGGCCAGCGACGGCGCGATACCCCAGCGGTCGTAATCGACCTTGTCGCGACCGGCGACGTTGCTCTCATGGCTCATCAGGTTGAGACGGCCGGCAGCGCTGTCGCTGAACTGGTAGTTGCCGTCGAGGGTGTAGCGCTGGGTCTGGTCGGAGCCGTAGGTGAAGCCGCCGTCGAACGAGTTGCCCAAGTGCGCTTTCTTGCTCACCAGATTGATGCTGCCCCCCGCTGCGCCACGGCCACCGATGGCCGAGTTCGGGCCTTTGCTGACTTCGATGTTTTCCACGGCGAAGATCTCGCGGCTCTGCGAACCGGTGTCGCGCACGCCGTCCAGGTAGGTGTCGCCTTGGGCGTCGAAGCCGCGAATGAACGGACGATCGCCCTGCGGGTTGCCACCTTCACCGGCGCCGAAGGTGATGCCCGGCACGGTGCGCAGCGCGTCCTGCATGTTCAGCGCGCCGGTGTCCTTGAGCACTTGTTGCGGGATGACGGTGACCGAGCGCGGGGTGTCGACCAGCGGCGCGGTGTACTTGGGCGAGGAGGCTTTTTCGACCTGATAGGAGGTCGAGTCCTGGGCTTCGCCGGTGATGGCGGTGGCGTCCAGGGCGATGGCGTTGCCGGACGCTTTGCTGTCGGTTTTTTCCGCCGCGAAGACCATCTGCCCAGCGGAGCCGGCGGTGATTGCGACACCGATTGCCGAGGCGAGCAGACGTGGTGAACTGACCGGTAATTGTGCGTGTTGACGTGCCATTGTTATTCCCCTCCCCAAGGATTTGAGGCGGCGGAATATAGGGTAAACAGGTATTCGTATCAATTGCGAAACATTGTTATTCGCATTGAATTTACATTCTTTACAATTTGCCCTTACGGTTTCTGCCTGTTCGTTCGTCTTGCGGGTTTTACACGGTCAATAAGAATCAATACCATTGCCGCCTTCTTGCCATCAGGTGACATCGCCATGCTGCTGCACATTCCCGGGCTGTTCGCAAAAGACGAAGTGCAGCGCATCCGCCTGGCCCTGGAGCAAGCGGATTGGGCCGACGGCAAGATCACCGCCGGCTTCCAGTCGGCCAAGGCCAAGCACAATCTGCAATTGCCCGAAGGCCACCCGCTGGCCAAGGAAATCGGCGCGGCGATGCTGGAGCGGTTGTGGAAAAATCCGCTGTTCATGTCTGCCGCACTGCCGCACAAAGTCTTCCCGCCGTTAGTGAACTGTTACACGGCCGGCGGCAGTTTCGATTTCCACATCGACAACGCCGTGCGCCAGCCCAAGGGCAGCATCGAGCGGGTGCGCACCGATTTGTCGGCGACGCTGTTTTTCAGCGAGCCGGAAGATTACGACGGCGGCGAACTGGAGATTCAGGACACCTACGGCACCCAGCGCGTGAAGCTGCCAGCCGGCGACATGGTGTTGTATCCGGGCACCAGTTTGCACAAGGTCAATGCGGTCACACGTGGTGCGCGCTATGCGTCGTTTTTCTGGACGCAGAGCCTGGTGCGCGAAGACAGCCAGCGCGCGTTGCTGTTCGAAATGGACGGGGCGATTCAGCAGCTGACCCAGGACGTTCCCGATCACCCTTCGCTGATCCGCCTCACTGGCACTTATCACAACTTGCTGCGGCGCTGGGTCGAGGTATGAGTTTCCAGTTGCGCCGCGAGGAAGTTCTCGACGCCGCCGGGTTGGCGGCAATGCTTGAAGAAAGCCCGGCCCGCGCTGCGCAGGCGATTTTGCTGGCAGCGGGCGAGGGCGAGGTTGAAGCGCAGGCGTTGCTTGGGCAGATCCTGCTGGATGGCCAAGGCATCGCCCAGGATCAACCGCTTGCATTGCGCTGGTTCGGCATCGCTGCCGAGCGTGGACACCTGATGGCGCGCAACATGCTCGGGCGTTGTCAAGAGCATGGTTGGGGGTGCGCGGCGGATGCCTCGGTGGCGGCGCAGCATTATCGAGCCGCCGCCGAGGCGGGTCTTGATTGGGCGATGTACAACCTGGCCAACTTGCTGGCGACCGGGCGCGGGGTGACGGTTGATCATCAGCAAGCGCTGGCGCTGTATCGGCGCGCGGCTGAGTTGGGCCATGCGAAATCGATGAATCTGCTTGGGCGGTATCTGGAGGAAGGGCAGGTGTGTCCGGCGGATCCGCTGGCGGCGCGCGAGTGGTATCGGCGTTCTGCCGAGGCAGGGGATTTTCGTGGGCAGTTCAGTTATGCCGCGGTGGTGGCGGCTGAGGGGCGGGTTGATGAAGCGGTCGAGTGGCTGGAGAAAGCCTTGGCCGCCGGCAATCTGAATTTCCTGCGGGTGGCGAGCCAGACGCTGGCTGATGCGACAGGCTTGCGAATTCAGGCGATGGCTAGTCGGTATGCCGCTCGGTATGCAGAGTTGCAGCGCGGCTGAAACCGCCGAGCCCTCACCCTAGCCCTCTCCCAGGGGGAGAGGGAACCGACCGAGGGATGCTTGGGAGGTACGCCGACCTGTAATGGTTTTGCCGAATCCATAATCGCCAAGGTGGTTCAGGTCGATGTCGGACGGAAGACCACTCGGTCGGCTCCCTCTCCCTCGGGAGAGGGCTGGGGTGAGGGGCTATGGTATCTAGTACAAAAAACCTCCCCAGCCGAACACCCACAAAAAAGCCCACAAATTCGTGGGCTTTTCACTTGCAGCTTGCAGCTCGAAACTTGCAGCTGCTCCTTAAACGTAAAACGACTTCAGCGGCGGGAAGCCATTGAACTCGACCGCGCTGTAACTGGTGGTATATGCACCGGTCGACAGCCAGTACAGACGATCACCAATCGCCAGGTTCAACGGCAAGCCGTACTTGTAGTTCTCGTACATGATGTCGGCGCTGTCGCAGGTCGGGCCGGCGATGACGACTTCTTCCATCTCGCCTTTCTTCTCGGTCCAGATCGGGAACTTGATCGCTTCGTCCATGGTTTCGATCAGGCCGGAGAACTTGCCCACATCGGTATACACCCAGCGCTCGACGGCAGTGCGCGACTTGCGTGCAACCAGTACAACTTCGCTGACCAGAATACCGGCGTTGGCAATCAGCGAACGGCCCGGCTCGAGGATGATTTCCGGCAGGTCATCACCGAAATCTTCCTTGAGGAAGCGGATGATTTCTTCGGCGTAGGTTTCCAGGCTGTTGGTGCGGGTGATGTAGTTGGCCGGGAAGCCGCCGCCCATGTTGATCAGCTTGAGGTGGATGCCGTCTTCTTCTTTCAGACGTTCGAAGATCACTTTGACCTTGGCGATCGCCGCGTCCCAGACGCTGATGTCGCGTTGTTGCGAGCCGACGTGGAACGAGATGCCGTACGGCACCAGACCGAGGTCGCGGGCGAGGATCAGCAGGTCCATGGCCATGTCGGTCTGGCAGCCGAACTTGCGCGACAGTGGCCAGTCAGCCGTGGTCGAGCCTTCAGTGAGGATGCGCACATAGACTTTCGAACCCGGCGCAGCCTTGGCGATGTTGCGCAGGTCGGCTTCGGAGTCGGTGGAGAACAGACGCACGCCCTTCTCGTAGAAGTAGCGGATGTCCTTGGATTTCTTGATGGTGTTGCCGTAGCTGATACGGTCCGGGCTGACGCCGCGATCCATGACTTTGTCCAGCTCGTAGATCGAGGCGATATCGAAGCTCGAGCCCTTGTCTTTGAGCAGGTCGATGATCTCGACGGCCGGGTTGGCCTTGACCGCGTAGTAGACCTTGGCGAATTCGAAACCGGCGCGCAGGTCGTCGTAGGCCTGGGCGATCATCGCGGTGTCGATCACCACGAACGGGGTTTCCTGTTTGTCGGCGAACGCCTTCATTTTGTCGAATGTAGCGCGCGCGAAATAGTCTTCGACCTGGATCGACATGCTGGGAACTCCTGCTGGCAAACTAAGTTAATCAATGGGTGCATGAACGCCCTCCGTATCCCCACTTTGGTTCGCCTACTTCCCAAGGCATGTCGCCGAAAGCAAAAAGGCCTGGGGATGTGCAGCTGTCCCTTGGCCTCGCTGTCTCGTCGTCAGTACTTGAGCCGGATGGATCGTTTCCAGCATGGACGTTCGGCGCGAACTTTAGGGCGTGAGGGGCGCGAGATCAACTAAAAATGTCGCGTTTTTGCACGCTTCTGACGTGCGTCGCGTTCATCACTCCTTCTACCCGACCGAGATGACGGGCAGATGTTCCCGGTGAATTTTCGAGTGTTAAACATATCTGCACGTTCGGGGCTTTTGTCGGCTAGATCGCGGGTAAGTGTGATAGCGGCAACATCGGCGACGTTGGCGTCGAGAGAGGGTTTTGAAGCGGGATTTGGACCTTGAAGAAGCTGAATTGACGGCGCGCTTGCAGGAGAGGCTGTTGAGATTCTTTGTCACCTTGTAAAGATCAACAAAATCACGCAGATCCTGGGGGAGCGAGCCTGCTCGCGAAGGCATTTTCACAGCCGCCATCAGCGTCGACTGATATTGCGCTTTCGCGAGCAGGCTCGCTCCCACAGGGATCGGGTTTCAACCACGCAGACGGATTATGCGACCACCGTCTCAGCCGGCGAGACGATACTGGTCTTCATTCCCCGCGAACGTCCCGAGCTGAGGTATGCCGCAATCGACTCCTGCGTCACTTCCCCGAGGAATACCCGTTCGGCATCCATCACCGGCAGCCAGGCGCGGTTGAACTCGTACATGCGCGACAGCAGGATGCGCAGGTGCTCGTCGTACGCTGCGGTGGCGTTGAACTCACGCAGGAATTGTGCGCAGGTGCCGGTCTGGCGATGCAGGTCGCGACGGCGCACGTAACCCAGCGCCTTGTTCTCGGCGCAGGTGACCACGACGTAGCGACGGTCATGTTCGTCCATCAGTTCCAGCGCATCGGCCACCGGGGTTTCCGGGCTGACCGACGGCGCGTTGTCCGCCGCGTCTTCAGCCTTCACCAACAGCAGGCGTTTGAGCGTGCTGTCCTGGCCGACGAAGTTGCTGACGAAATCATCCGCCGGATGCGCCAGCAGGGTGTCCGGGTGGTCGATCTGCAGCAGCTTGCCGGCGCGGAAAATGGCGATCTTGTCGCCCAGCTTGATCGCTTCGTCGATGTCGTGGCTGACCATGATCACGGTCTTGTTCAGCGCGCGCTGCATCTCGAAGAATTCGTTCTGGATCATCTCGCGGTTGATCGGGTCGACCGCGCCGAACGGCTCGTCCATCAACAACAGTGGGGCGTCAGCCGCAAGCGCACGAATCACGCCGATACGCTGTTGCTGACCACCGGACAATTCACGCGGGTAGCGATGCAGATACTGCTTGGGCTCGAGCTTGATCATGCTCATCAGTTCGCGGGCGCGGTCGTGGCATTTCTGTTTGTCCCAGCCGAGCAGTTTCGGCACCACGACGATGTTCTCTTCGATGGTCATGTTCGGGAACAGACCGATCTGCTGAATCACGTAGCCGATGTTGCGGCGCAGCGTCACTTCGTCCAGATCGGTGGTGTCTTCACCGTTGATGAGGATCTTGCCCGAGGTCGGTTTGATCAGGCGGTTGATCATTTTCAGCGTGGTGCTTTTGCCGCAACCCGATGGCCCGAGGAACACGCAGATCTCGCCTTCATTGACGGTCAGGCTCACCGAGTCCACGGCTTTGACATCTTTGCCGTTGCTTTGGAAAGTTTTGCTGAGGTTTTGAAGTTCGATCATTTGAGGAGTCCTTTTGGAGTCAACGAGCGTTGCAGCCATTGGAGAAACAGGTCGGCGAAAATCGCCAGAAGACTGACCAGCAGCGCGCCGACAATAAGCATCGACATGTCACTGCGGCTGATGGAGGCGAGGATCAACACACCGAGGCCGCCGGCGCCGATGGTCGCGGCGATGGTCATCACGCCGATGTTCATCACCACGGCGGTGCGCACGCCGGCAAGAATCACCGGCACCGCGATCGGCAGCTCAACCATGCGCAGGCGCTGGCCGAAGGTCATGCCGATGCCGCGCGCAGCTTCGCGGATGCCCGGCTCGACGCCGGTGGGGGCGAGGGAGGTGTTGCGCATGATCGGCAGCAACGAATAGAGGAACACGGCGGTGATTGCCGGCAGCGGCCCGAGGCCCTGGCCGAACTTGGAGTAGAACGGCAGCAGCAGACCGAACAGGGCAATCGACGGCACGGTCAGCAGCACCGTGGCGCTGGCTTGCAGCGGGCCGGCGAGGGTGGGAAAACGCGTCATCAGGATGCCCAGCGGCACGCCGATGACGATCGCCAGGGTCACGGCGATGCCGACCAGAGTGATGTGCTGCCAGGTCAGGTGCATCACCTGCTGCCAGTCGAGATGGGAAAAGGCGTTCAGGAATTCCATGACTTCTCCTCTCTTAATTCAGTGGGTGCTGGCGCAGGAAATCGGCGGCAACGGACGATGGGCTTTCATGATCGACGTCGACCCGCGCGTTGAGCTGGCGCATGGTTTCGTCGTCGAACAGTTCGGCCAGCGGCTTGAGTTGTTCGGCCAGTTTCGGGTTGGCATCCAGTGTGGCCTGACGCACCACGGGAGCGGCGGTGTAGTCGGGGAAGTAATGCTTGTCGTCTTCCAGCAATTTCAGGCCGAAGGCGTTGAGACGGCCGTCTGTGGTGTAGACCAGACCGGCAAACACCTGACCGTTACGCAGCGCGGTGTAGACCAGGCCGGCATCCATCTGGCGGATGTTCTTGCGGGTCAGGTTCATGTCGTAGAGCTTGACCATGCCGTCGAGACCGTCGGAGCGGTTGGCGAACTCTGTATCCAGCGTCACCAGGTGGTTGGTCTTGGCCTCGGCGCGCAGCACTTCGTTGAGCTGGCTGATATTGCCGATCTGCGGGTATTGCTCGGCGACTTTTTTCGGCAAAGCGAGGGCATAGGTGTTGCTGAATTTCGACGGCGTCAGCCAGACCAGGCCTTTTTTCGCGTCGAGTTCTTTGACCCGGGCGTAGGATTGCGCGCTGTCGAGTTTCTCTGTGACGTGGTTGTAGGCCACCAGCGACACGCCGGTGTATTCCCAGAGCAGGTCCAATTGGCCACTTTCGTGGGCGCTGCGGGCGAGGTTGCTGCCCAGACCGCCGGTGATCTGCGCGTCGTAGCCTTTGCTGCGCAGGTATTGCGCGGTGATTTCGGCGAGCAGGGTCTGCTCTGTGAAGACCCGGGCGCCGAGGCGGATGACCGGTTTTTCAGCGGCTTGCGCGATTCCTGCGAACAGCAGGACGCAGCCTAAGATCAAGCTAAGTCGTTTCATAAATATTCCTTCGCAAAGCCTTAAGACGGGCGCAGACCGCGTTCCAGCCAGAGACGGCTGGCGAGGGTGACCACGCCATCGAGCAACAGCGCCAACAGCGCGGTGCACGCGGCGCCGAGCAGCAGTTGCGGCTGGTTGTTCAGGGCGATGCCGGGGAAGATCAGGCTGCCGAGGCTGTTGGCGCCGATCAGGAACGCCAGCGGCGCGGTGCCGACGTTGATTGCCAGTGCGACCCGCACGCCACCGACGATGATCGGCACGGCGTTGGGCAATTCGACTTTCCACAACACTTGGCGCGGGGTCATGCCGATGCCGACAGCGGCTTCCTTCAGCGAGCCCTGGACATTTTTCAGGCCTTCATAGGTGTTGCGCACGATCGGCAACAGCGAGGCGAGGAACAGGGCGAAGATCGCCGGGCCACTGCCGATGCCGAGGATGCCCAGCGCAATCGCGAGCACGGCCAGCGGTGGCACGGTGTTGCCGATATTGAAGATCTGCATGAAGCGTTCGGCGCGGCCGACCATGCTCGGGCGGCTGAGGAAGATACCGGCGGGGATGCCCACGACAAGGGCGGCCAGCATGGAGGCGAGGACGAGAATCAGATGAGCTTGCAGGTAAAACAACAAATCGTCGCGGTAGTGTTCGATCGTGTTGATGCCGATCCAGTGGACCAGCAGGGCCAGGAGCGCGATCACCACCGCACCTCCCATCAGCCCTTTGCCATAGCGGATAGCCACAGGCGGACTCCTTTTTTTGTAGTCGGCGAGCGCTGCTCCGCGTGGCAAGCCATTCCTGGCTGCCGGAGTCAGCGTTCGCGAAAAGTAGCCGTTTTCCAGCACCGGCCAAGCGGTGCGAAAGCGAGCCATGAGCGCAGCCTCGTCAGGCTAACTTGCTGATTTTTCAGCCCCTGACGAAAGTTCGTAACAGGGGATGGACGTCTCCGTGCTTTAAAAGGTTCCCATCTGCGGCAGCATTTGGCCACCCTTAATGTGCTCAACGGTTCGGTTATTGCAGCGAGTTGGGCTATAATCGCGGCCCTTTTTTGAATCACCGCCAGGCGATTTCCCATGACCCAACAGGCCGCCGAAGTCGCGAAACGCCGCACTTTCGCCATTATTTCCCACCCCGATGCCGGTAAAACCACGATCACCGAAAAGCTCCTGTTGATGGGCAAGGCGATTGCAGTGGCCGGTACGGTGAAATCCCGTAAATCCGATCGCCATGCGACATCCGACTGGATGGAGATGGAGAAGCAGCGGGGTATTTCCATTACCACGTCGGTCATGCAGTTCCCCTATCGCGAACACATGATCAACCTGCTCGACACCCCGGGTCACGAAGACTTCTCCGAAGACACCTACCGCACCCTGACAGCGGTGGACTCGGCCTTGATGGTGCTCGACGGCGGTAAGGGTGTAGAGCCACGGACCATTGCGCTGATGGACGTCTGCCGTCTGCGTGACACGCCGATCGTCAGCTTCATCAACAAACTCGACCGTGATATCCGCGACCCGATCGAACTGCTCGACGAAATCGAAGCAGTCCTGAAAATCAAGGCTGCGCCGATCACCTGGCCGATCGGTTGCTACCGCGATTTCAAGGGCGTGTATCACCTGGCCGACGACTACATCATTGTCTACACCGCCGGTCATGGTCACGAGCGCACCGAAACCAAGATCATCGAGAAACTCGACTCCGACGAGGCGCGCGCGCACCTGGGCGATGAGTACGAGCGCTTCATCGAACAGCTGGAACTGGTGCAGGGCGCCTGCCACGAATTCAACCAGCAGGAATTCCTCGACGGCCAACTGACCCCGGTGTTTTTCGGTACTGCGCTGGGCAACTTCGGTGTCGACCACGTGCTCGATGCTGTCGTCGATTGGGCGCCGCGTCCGCTGGCCCGTGTGGCCAACGAGCGTACTGTCGAGCCGGTGGAAGAGAAGTTCTCGGGCTTCATCTTCAAGATCCAGGCGAACATGGACCCGAAACACCGCGACCGCATCGCCTTCATGCGTATCTGCTCCGGCAAGTACGAAAAAGGCATGAAGATGCGCCACGTGCGTACCGGCAAGGACGTGCGCATCGGCGACGCTCTGACGTTCTTCTCTTCCGAACGTGAGCAACTGGAAGAGGCCTACGCCGGCGACATCATCGGTCTGCACAACCACGGCACGATCCAGATTGGCGACACCTTCAGCGAAGGCGAAGTCCTCGGTTTCACCGGTATTCCGCACTTCGCCCCGGAACTGTTCCGTCGCGTGCGTCTGCGTGACCCGCTGAAATCCAAGCAGTTGCGTCAGGGCTTGCAGCAGTTGGCGGAAGAGGGCGCGACGCAGGTGTTCTTCCCCGAGCGCAGCAACGACATCATTCTTGGCGCCGTCGGTGTGCTGCAGTTCGATGTGGTCGCCAGCCGTTTGAAAGAGGAATACAAGGTCGAGTGCTCGTATGAGCCGATCACCGTGTATTCGGCGCGCTGGATCGAGTGTGACGACAAGAAGAAGCTTGAGGAATTCTCCAACAAAGCGGTGGAGAACCTCGCGCTGGATGGCGGTGGTCACCTGACTTACCTGGCGCCGACGCGGGTGAATCTGGCGTTGATGGAAGAGCGCTGGCCGGATGTGAAATTCCGCGCGACGCGGGAGCATCATTAAGCGCTGAGCTGAGTTGTTCGAAAGCCCCCCAGGTGTATGCCTTGGGGGTTTTTCTTTGCTTTTTGTTTTGGGTGTATATCCGTTTCTGCGGGTGTTGCTGATTACGGTTTCGCCCTTACGGCGAGTCACCTTTTTCAAACGCCAAAAAGGTAACCGAAAAGGCTTGCTCCTACGTTCGGCCCTCGCAGGCTCGGGTTCCTTCGCTCCGGGACTGATCCGGGCGCAGCGGCTCCGGTTTGCTTCGCTGCACCTCCTTCCGCTGTGTACGACTGCGTCGTACGGTCGCTGCGCTCCCACGCCCGGATCAATCCCTCCACTCAGCCTTCCGACGTCGCCGGTGGATCAACAGCAAGATCAAAAGCACTCGAGCTTGCGCTCATTGTTGAGTGGGGCGGTTTCGCCGCGGGCAGCTGCGCTGCTTTGCTTTTCTGTGGGAGCGAGCCTGCTCGCGATGGCGGCCTGACAGCCGACCTGTTTCTTGAGGTCGTCCCCAATCCAATTGTGGGAGCGAGCTTGCTCGCGAAAGCGGCCTGACAGCCGGCCTGTTTCTGAGGAGGTACGCGGTCAAATTGTGGGAGCGAGCCTGCTCGCGAAGGCAATCTGCGAGCCGACGATTTTCTGTTTGATGCACTCAATCCAATTCGGTTGTTGAAGACTGCGAGCCTGAAAAGCAAGGTCAAAAGTTCTCAGCCTGCGACATTTCTTACAGCGTGTTGTAGGGCGGTTCCTTTTTCCCGTGTTTTGGATGTGCTGGTATGCGACAACCGCCATGTTGACCGGTAGTGTTCCAGTCCCTGCAAGTCGTTCGAAGAGGTCAATGGAGTGACAAGTCGGCTGAATCCCCTGTTGCTTCTTAAAGGCTATTTCACCCCCATGGCCTGGGTCCTCGCGGCGCTGTTGTTCATCAACCGCCTCAGCGCCATGGTCAAGCTGTTCATGGCGCTGTACCTGCGTCAGGAGCTGGGCCTGGCGATTGAAACCGTCGGCTGGTTGCTTTCGGCCTATGGCGCAGGATTGCTGGTCGGTTCGATGCTCGGTGGATGGCTCAGTGATCATGTGCGCACGGCGCGGCTGACAGCGGCGTTGTTTTTCGTTTCGGTGTGGGTGCTGATGCTGTTGGGGCTGGTGACGCAGGTGCCGTGGCTGGCCGCTTTGTTGTTGCTCAGCGGTGTCATCGACGGCGCGATTCGGACGTTGCATCAGCGGCTGATCATGGAGTATTGCGAAGTCGCGCAACGTTCCCGTGCGCAAGCGCTGAGCCGGGTGGCGCGTAATCTGGGCATGGCCGCTGCCGGGGTGGCGGGCGGAGTGTTGGCGCAGGCGGATTTTCGTTGGGTGTTTTTTGTCAGTGCGGCAATGACGATGCTGGCGTTGCTGTGGTTCGTGCGCACGACGTGGCGGCGGCCGGTGCTCGTGGTTGAGGACGAATCGAAGGATGGCTCAAGCCTGCCGTATCGCGACAAGCCGTTCCTCTGGCTGCTGGCGGCGACGGCCGTATTGGGCATCGCGTTCGACACCGTGTACAGCACGCTGGGCAATTATCTGCGTGATTACTACCACCTGAGCACCGAAGCGATCGGCTGGCAGTTCGGGCTCAATGCGCTGTTGGTGATCGCGCTGCAGATTCCGCTGTCGCACTCGGTCGAGCGTTGGGGCTCGCGTTGGCAAATGCTCGTCGGCAGTGTGCTGTTGGCCTGCGGATTGGGCATGTTGCCGTTCGGTTCCGGACTGGCTTTTGTCTGTCTGTCGACACTGATCTGGACCTTGGGCGAGGCGCTGTTCATGCCGCCACTAAATGTACTGGCGATGCAGTTTGCCCAGAGCGGCAAGAGCGGTCAGTACTTTGGGCTGTTCTTCATGAGCTGGAGCGCCAGCGCGTTGTTGTCGCCGGTGCTCAGCGGTCAGCTCTACGGCCAATTTGGCGGGCACAGTGTGTGGCTGATGAGCGCGCTGCTGGTGCTGATCTCCATTCCACTGACTTGGCAGGCCACGCGCGGCGCTTAGCTGTTTCGGTTATCGGGGTTATTCGAAAGCAATCTGATGGTCGATGGCATTTCTGCCTGCGCGACCGCGTCCTAAGTGGTGAGCCGGGCGGATCGCAACTAGATTTCACATCGAGCCAGTCCGGCAAGCATGTCTTAGCGCAACAGGATGGAGTCGGCCATGAAAAGCAGATTGCTACGGGTTTTGATGTTGTTGAAAGTGATGGTAATGCTGTCCCTCGGCACCGCAACGGCGTGGGCCGAGTGCGAGGATCACGAATCACAGGCGTTCAACGGCCAGGTCGGGCATAGCGGGTTGATGATTGCCAAGTCCGAGTCGGAGCCGGGGGATATGAATCAGGGCGGCAGCGCCGATGATGACGACTCGACCACCGACGAGTTGGACAGTGATGATCCAGACGAAGGGGACAGCCAGACTTAGATCACTCAAGGATTTCCCTTCAGCTTTCCGCTCTCGGATCGATGGAGGGAAGTCCATAAATCGCAGTTTGCTTATTCGTCTTTCGCCTGATGGTTAATTTCTTATTTCGAATAAATCTCATTACCCTGTCAGAAGTGACAGTAGACGCATCCTTATGTGGGCTTTATAAATTAACTTCCTAACTACTGTCATTAAATAACAGAAAGGAAGCGCATGATGAGCAATGAAACTACAGGGCATCTGCACGCCTCGGGAACTTCAGTGTCGGGTTTTGTCAGTGAGAAGGTTTTCGTCAATCGGAGTTTGTCTGATAAGGGATATACGCTTGAAGGCACTAGTGCCGAAGGAGAGCGAGTGGTGTTTTTTGTTCGCACACTGGATGTCGAAAAAGGAAGTAGTTTTGACATCAAACAGTTTTACGAGGAAGGGACGGCCTACGCGGCATATGAAAACAAGAAAGGAGAGAAATATGAGGGGGTGTCAGGAACGATTGTTTTTGAAGTGTTCGATGTGGAAGCCGGAAACGTCAAGATAGTTTCCAAACTTGCCATGTCCAATAGCTCAGAAACAAAGCAGGTTGATGCCCGTGGAGAGTTTTTAGGGATTCAGGAGAATAATAAAAAGGTGTTGGACGAAAAAAATATTTTTAAGTTTAAATAGTTGCCAGGTTTTATAGCGTCAGACCGAGCATCTGCACCTTCGATCCTGTTCGCTGTCAATAAGATGCTCGTGATCGTATCTGCAACAACAGTAGCCACCTCTAATTCCCAATTTGCGTCAGGCAGAAGGTGACCACTGCATAAATAGAAAAAGCCCACGATATCGTGGGCTTTTTTATTACGCCGCGCCGTCGAGAAACTGCTCGGCGTAGTGGCAAGCCACCTGCCGATTATCCAGTTCACGCAACAGCGGCTCTTCCGTGGTGCAACGTTCGGTCGCGTACGGGCAGCGCTTGTGGAAAGCACAGCCCGGTGGCGGGTTCAGCGGGTTGGGCAGCTCGCCGACGATCTTGATTTTCGGCTTGTTCGGGTCCGGGTGAATCGTCGGGGTCGCCGACAGCAGCGCTTGGGTGTACGGATGCAGTGGGCGTTCGTAGATGTCGTTCTTCGGACCCAGTTCCACCGGACGGCCGAGGTACATCACCATCACGTCATCGGCCACGTGCTGCACCACCGCCAGGTTGTGCGAGATGAACACGTAGGCGGTGTTGAACTCCTGCTGCAAATCCATGAACAGGTTCAGCACCTGGGCCTGAATCGACACGTCCAGCGCCGAAGTCGGTTCGTCCGCGACCAGCACTTTCGGTTGCAGCATCATTGCCCGCGCCAGAGCGATACGCTGGCGCTGACCGCCGGAGAACATGTGCGGATAGCGCTGGTAATGCTCAGGGCGCAAGCCGACCTGCTTCATCATCGCCTGGACTTTCTCGCGACGCTCGGTGGCCGACAGCTTGGTGTTGATCAGCAGCGGCTCGGCCAGTTGATCACCGATTTTCTGCCGTGGGTTCAACGACGCGTACGGGCTCTGAAACACCATCTGCACGTCTTTGCGCAGTTGCTTGCGCTCGGCCTTGTCGGCGCCGGCAACTTCCTGACCGGCGATCTGCAGCGAGCCCGACGACGGCTCTTCGATCAGCGTCAGGGCGCGGGCGAGAGTGGATTTGCCACAGCCCGATTCGCCTACCACGGCAAGGGTCTTGCCGGCTTCCAGTTCGAACGACACGCCGTTGAGCGCGCGCACGGTGGCGTGGCCCTTGAACAGGCCACGGGAGACTTCGTAGTGACGGGTCAGGTCGCGGGCGGTAAGTACGACGGCCATTACGCCACCTCCTGGTTCAGCGGGTAGAAGCAGCGGGCGAGGCTGTTGGCTTTCGGATCAAGGCCCGGACGCTGGGTGCGGCAGTTGTCCTGCACGTACGGGCAGCGCGGCGACAGCAGGCAACCCTGCGGACGGTCGTAGCGGCCCGGGACGATGCCCGGCAAGGTCGACAGGCGCGAGGCGCCGAGGCTGTGCTCGGGAATCGCCTTGAGCAGCGCTTCGCTGTACGGGTGCGCCGGGATGTCGAACAGTTGCGGCACCTGACCGACTTCCACCGCCTGGCCGGCATACATCACGCAGACGCGCTGGGCGGTTTCCGCCACGACCGCGAGGTCGTGAGTGATCAACACCAGGCCCATGTTCTGCTCTTTCTGCAACGCCAGCAGCAGATCCATGATCTGCGCCTGAATCGTCACGTCCAGCGCGGTGGTCGGTTCGTCGGCGATCAACAGTTTCGGCTCGCCGGCAATCGCCATGGCGATCGCGACGCGCTGGCTCATACCGCCAGACAGTTGATGCGGGTAGGCGTCCATGCGGCTGGCGGCGCCCGGGATCTCGACTTTTTCCAGCAGTTCGATGGCACGCTTGCGCGCTTGCTTGCCGGACATTTTCAGGTGCAGGCGCAGCACTTCCTCGATCTGGAAACCGACGGTGTAGCTCGGGTTCAGCGCGGTCATCGGGTCCTGGAAGACCATCGACAGGTCTTTGCCGACGATCTGCCGACGCTGACGATTGCTCAGTTTGAGCATGTCCTTGCCGTCGAAGCTGAGCGAGTCAGCGGTGACGATGCCGGGATGCTCGATCAGGCCCATCAGCGCCATCATGGTCACGGATTTACCCGAACCCGACTCGCCAACGATGGCCAGGACTTCGCCCTTGTCGACCTTGAGGTCTAGGCCGTCGACCACCGGGGTCGCGGTCTTGTCGCCGAAGCGGACGTTGAGATTCTTGATTTCTAGCAATGACATTTGAATCTCCTCAGGCGGCGTTCTTGAGTTTCGGGTCCAGCGCATCGCGCAGGCCGTCGCCCATCAAGTTGATTGCCAGCACGCTGAGCAAAATGGTCAGACCAGGCAGACTTACCACCCACCAGGCGCGTTCGATGTAGTCGCGGGCCGAGGCCAGCATGGTGCCCCACTCAGGGGTTGGCGGTTGTACGCCGAGGCCGAGGAAGCCCAGTGCAGCGGCATCGAGAATCGCCGAGGAGAAGCTCAGGGTTGCCTGCACGATCAGCGGCGCCATGCAGTTGGGCAGCACGGTGATGAACATCAGGCGCGGCAGACCGGCACCGGCCAGACGCGCGGCGGTGACGTAGTCGCGGTTCAGTTCGCCCATGACGGCGGCACGGGTCAGACGCACGTAGGACGGCAGGGAAACCACGGCAATCGCGATCACGGTGTTGATCAGGCCAGGGCCGAGGATGGCGACGATCGCCACGGCCAGCAGCAGCGACGGCAGGGCCAGCATGATGTCCATCAGACGCATGATGGTCGGGCCGACCACTTTCGGGAAGAAACCGGCGAACAGACCCAGCAGGATCCCCGGAATCAGCGACATCACCACCGACGACAAGCCGATCAACAGCGACAGGCGCGAACCCTGGATCAGACGCGACAGCAGGTCACGGCCGAGTTCATCGGTGCCGAGGAGGAACTGCATCTGCCCGCCTTCGAGCCACGCCGGTGGCGTCAGCAGGAAGTCACGGTATTGCTCGCTCGGATTATGCGGCGCTACCCACGGCGCGAAGATCGCGCAGAAGATGATCAGCAGCATGAACAGCAGGCCGGCAACGGCGCCCTTGTTCTTCGAGAACGCTTGCCAGAATTCTTTGTACGGCGACGGGTACAGCAGGCTTTGATCCACGGCGGACGTGGCGGTGGCTACTGAGGATGTTGGAGTGCTCATGGGTATTGACCTCAGCGCTGATGACGGATGCGTGGGTTGGCAAAGCCGTAGAGGATGTCCACCACGAAGTTGACCAGAATCACCAGGCAGGCGATTAACAGGATGCCGTTTTGCACCACCGGATAGTCCCGGGCGCCGATGGCTTCGATCAGCCATTTACCGATGCCGGGCCAGGAGAAGATGGTTTCGGTCAGGACCGCACCGGCCAGCAGCGTGCCGACCTGCAGGCCGACCACGGTCAGCACAGGAATCAGTGCGTTGCGCAGACCATGCACGAACACCACGCGCGACGGCGACAGGCCTTTGGCCTTGGCGGTGCGGATGTAGTCTTCGCGCAGTACTTCGAGCATCGACGAACGGGTCATCCGCGCGATTACCGCCAGCGGAATGGTGCCGAGCACGATCGCCGGCAGGATCAGGTGATGCAGGGCGTCGAAGAACGCGCCGACGTCATCGGCCAGCAGCGTGTCGATCAGCATGAAGCCGGTTTTCGGCTCGATGTCATACAGCAGGTCGATGCGCCCGGAAACCGGGGTCCAGCCCAGGCTCACCGAGAAGAACATGATCAGGATCAGGCCCCACCAGAAGATCGGCATCGAATAGCCCGCGAGGGAGATGCCCATCACCCCGTGGTCGAACAGCGATCCTCGTTTGAGTGCCGCGATCACCCCGGCCAGAAGCCCGAGGATGCCAGCGAACAGCAGGGCGGCCATGGACAGTTCCAGGGTCGCCGGGAAAAGAGAGGTGAACTCGGTCCACACGCTTTCACGGGTACGCAACGACTCACCGAGATCGCCCTGGGCCAGTTTGCCGATGTAGTCCAGGTACTGGGCATACAGCGGCTTGTTCAGCCCCAGGCGTTCCATTGCCTGAGCGTGCATTTCGGGGTCGACCCGACGTTCGCCCATCATCACTTCCACGGGGTCGCCCGGAATCATGCGAATCAACGCGAAAGTCAGCAAGGTGATGCCGAAAAACGTGGGGATCAACAACCCCAGTCGGCGGGCAATAAAACTAAACATCTTGTGTGGTACCTCATCAGCCGGTTAGGCGTGTCCGGCGTCCCTCAGGTAAGGGACGCCGGGCGTTTCTTATCTACTTCACCTGGGTGGTGGCGAAGTTATTAGTGGTGAGAGGGCTGATGTGGTAGCCCTCTACATTGTTGCGCATTGCAGTGAACATCCGAGTATGGGCCATGCTGATCCATGGCTGGTCCTGATTAAACAGCACTTGAGCCTGTTCGTAGAGCGCGGCGCGTTCGGCCGGATCTACTTTAGCCCGCGCTTCATCCAGCAGCGCCTGGAATTTCTCGTTGCACCAGCGTGCGTAGTTTTCGCCGTTCTTGGCGGCCTCGCAACTGAGCATAGGCGTCAGGAAGTTATCCGGGTCGCCGTTGTCGCCCGCCCATCCGGCCGAGACCATGTCGTGCTCGCCGGCCTTGGCGCGCTTGAGCATTTCGCCCCATTCCATCACGCGGATGTCGATCTTGATCCCGACTTTCGCCAGGTCAGCCTGCATCATTTGCGCGCCGAGCATCGGGTTGGGGTTGGTCGGACCGCCGCCGTTACGGGTGAACAGGGTGAAGGTAGTGCCTTCCGGAACCCCGGCTTCCTTGAGCAGGGCACGTGCCTTGTCCAGGTCCCGTGGCGGGTTCTTCAGGTCATGGTTGTAGCCGAGCAGAGTCGGTGGGTAGGGGTTGACCGCCACCGACGCGTTGCCTTTGCCGAACAGTGCGTTGACGTAGGCTTCCTTGTCGAACGCGATGTCGATGGCTTTGCGCACGCGTACGTCGCTCATGTACTTGTGCTGGGTGTTCATGGCGATGTACGAAACGGTCATCGCGTCCAGCTCGTCGACTTTCAGGTTGCTGTCTTTCTTGATGCTCGGGATGTCATCCGGTTTCGGATACAGCGCGACCTGGCACTCGTTGGCCTTGAGCTTTTGCAGGCGCACGTTGTTGTCGGTGGCGATCGCCAGGATCAACGCGTCGGCCGGCGGCTTGCCACGGAAGTAATCCGGGTTGGCCTTGAAGCGCACCTGCGCATCCTTGGCGTAACGCTGGAAGATGAACGGGCCGGTGCCGATCGGCTTGTTGTTCAGATCGCCGGTCTTGTTGGCCTTGAGCAACTGGTCGGCGTATTCGGCCGGGTAGATCGACGAGAACGCCATGGCGATGTCAGCCAGGAACGGCGCTTCGCGACGGGTCAGGGTGAACTTGACCGTGTTGTCGTCGACTTTTTCTACGCTTTTGAGCAGTTCCTTGAAGCCCATGCTTTCAAAGTACGGGAAGCCCACGCTCGACAGTTTGTGCCACGGGTGATTCGGGTCCAGCTGACGCTGGAAGCTCCAGACCACGTCATCGGCATTCATGTCGCGGGTCGGCTTGAAGTATTCGGTGGTGTGAAACTTGACGCCTTTGCGCAGGTGGAACGTGTAGGTCAGGCCGTCTTCGCTGATGTCCCAGGACTCGGCGAGCGCCGGGATCACTTCTGTGGTGCCGGGCTTGAAATCGGCCAGGCGATTGAAGATGGTTTCGGCCACAGCGTCCGCCGTGACTGCAGTTGTGTACTGGACCATATCGAAGCCTTCCGGGCTGGCTTCGGTGCAGACCACCAAGGGTTTGGCCGAGGCGCCGACAGCGACACTCAGCAACGCAGCCGCGATGGCCGCACGTAGGGGAAGCATTTTCATCGATAACCCTCTGCAATCGGTTGAAGACAGAAAACCGAACGGCCGACTCATCATGAGTCAGCCGTCGGTTGGCGTTTTTACAGAATGTTGAACGGGATGGTGGTTACGAGGCGGAACTCGTTGATGTTGCCGTCAGCCTGATGCTCGCTGGCGCGGTGCGTGGTGTACGTCGCGCGAATCGCAGTGGCTTTGAGCGGGCCGCTTTGCACAGCGTAGGAAGCCCCGACACCGTATTCATAGTGAGACTCGCCATCCATCAGGCTCAGGTCGCCGCGCTTGGCGCCCGGATCGGTGTAGGCGGTGCCGCGGTAGTGAGTACCGTCGATGCCCCAACCGCGTGCCTGGTAGATGTTGAACTTCAGGCCTGGCACACCGTACTCGGCCATGTTGATGCCGTAGGCGATCTGGAACGACTTCTCGTTCGGGCCGTTGAAGTCCGACAGCAGGGAGTTGGCCAAGTAGATGCCGTTGGTTTCGTGCAGGTAGTCGAAGTACTCGTTACCGTTAACTTCCTGATAAGAGAACGTCAGGCTGTGGGCCTGGTGAGTCAGACCCAGCGACAGCGAGTAGGTATCGTTATCGATGTTGCCCATCAGCTTTTTGCCTTCGTCGACGGTCTTGTAGTAGTTCAGACCGGTGGTCAGGCTCAGCACCTGGCTGTCACCCAGTTCGTGGGTGCCACCGAAGTAGTACTGGTTCCAGAAGTCTTCGACGTTGGCCACATAGAGGCTGGTTTTCAGGCTTTTCAGCGGCTGGTAGTTCACGCCTGCGGTGTAGACCTTGTCGGTTTCCACGCCCGTTTGCGAATATTCGGTGCGGAATTTCGACAGGCTCTGCTCGGTACGCGGTGATACGCGGTCGAAACCGCCCAGGTCGAACGACAGGTTGTTGAATTCCTCGCTGTGCAGGCTGATACCTTCAAAGCTCGAAGGCAGCGGACGGTTGCCGATGACATCAACGATTGGCGTGCTGAAGTTCTGGCGGCCGGCAGTCAGGGTCGTGTTCGACACGCGGAACTTGACGTTGGCCAGGCCCAGTTTGCTCCACTGGTCAACGGCGTCGCCGTCGGAGTCCGCCAGAGTACGGTTGGAGCCGCCGGCGATGTCCTTGCGATCACGGTCGAGCACGATGGCGTTGTAAGCGGCGACTTCGGTGCTCACGCCCACGGTGCCTTGGGTGAAGCCCGAGGTGTAGTTGACGATGGTGCCTTGCACCCAGTTGATGCGACGCGCAGTCGGCGTCTTGACCAATGGCGAAGTATTCTTGTCGCTGTTTTTCACGTAGCTGAAACGGTCATCACGACGCTTCAGTTCATTGGCATACCAGTTTCGGGTTGTACCGCCCAGGCTTTGTCCATCGATAAAGCCTTTGGCCTCGCTTTGGGCGCTGCTGCCGGCCAATGTGGTAGGGACGAACTCCTGACTTGCAGGTTCGGCGTACGCGGTAGCGGTGATGCTGCTGATGGCCAGGGCCAGTATCGCGGTGCTGCTCAGTTTCATGGGTGAAGCTCCTTTACTTTCTTTTTATCCCGGCTTTTTTTGGTAGACCGGTTATTGGTTTAGAACTCGTTCACACATCGCAAACGTTTGCAAAAAGCCGGATTGGCGAATTTCGGCAAAGCGCTTGCGTGAGGGGAGTAGACGGCTCCCCTCAGCATTGCGGCTAATCGGTGGGTTTAATCGATACTGACACCCGAGAACACGTTGCGGCCGAACGGGCTGACTTTGAACCCTTCGACCCGGGTGCTTAAAGGCTGGTTGACCGTCGAGTGGGCGACAGGCGTGATCGGCACTTGCTGTTTAAGCAATTGCTGGGCCTGTTTATAAAGCACGGTGCGCTGGTCGCGGTCGGTGACGACCTTGGCCTGTTTGATCAGCTTGTCGTAAGCCGGGTCGCACCACATGGAATAGTTGTTGCCGCCGATGGCGTCACAGCTGTACAGCGTGCCCAGCCAGTTGTCCGGGTCCCCGTTGTCACCGGTCCAGCCGATCAGGCTGACGTCGTGCTCGCCGTTCTTGGTGCGCTTGATGTACTCGCCCCATTCGTAGCTGACGATCTTCACTTTCAGACCGATCTTGGCCCAGTCGGACTGGAGCATTTCGGCCATCAGCTTGGCGTTCGGGTTGTATGGACGCTGCACCGGCATCGCCCACAGGGTGATCTCGGTGCCTTCTTTCACGCCGGCAGCCTTGAGCAGTTCCTTGGCTTTTTCCGGGTTGTAGGCGGCGTCCTTGATGGTGTCGTCGTAGGACCACTGGGTTGGTGGCATGGCGTTGACGGCCAGTTGGCCGGCGCCTTGGTAAACAGCGTTGAGAATGCCCTGTTTATTCACCGCCATGTCCAGCGCCTGACGCACTTCCAGTTGATCGAACGGCTTGTGGCGCACGTTGTAGGCGATGTAGCCGAGGTTGAAGCCCGGCTTGGAAATCAGTTGCAGTTTCGGGTCGGCCTTCAGCGCTTCAACATCGGCCGGACGCGGATGCAGGGTGATCTGGCATTCGCCAGCCTTGAGCTTCTGCACGCGCACCGAGGCATCGGTGTTGATCGCGAAGATCAGGTTCTTCAGCTTGACCCGGCTCGGATCCCAGTACTGCGGGTTGCCGGTGTAGCGGATGTTGGAGTCTTTCTGGTAGCTCTTGAACACGAACGGCCCGGTGCCGATCGGCTTCTGGTTGATGTCGCTCGGCTTGCCGTCGGCCAGCAGCTTGTCGGCGTATTCGGCAGACAGAATCGAAGCGAAGCTCATGGCGATGTTCTGGATGAACGCCGCATCGACGCTGTTGAGCGTGAACTCCACGGTCAGCGGCCCGGTCTTCTCGACCTTGGCGATGTTCTTGTTCAGGCTCATCCCGTTGAAGTACGGAAACTCGGTGGGATACGCCTTGCGGAACGGCTGTTGCGCATCGAGCATGCGAGTGAACGTGAACACGACATCGTCAGCGTTGAAATCGCGGCTCGGCTTGAAGTAAGGGGTTGTATGAAATTTCACGCCTTCACGCAGGTGAAAGGTGTATTTCAAGCCATCTTCGGAAATGTCCCACTTGGTCGCCAGGCCCGGCACGACATTGGTCGCGCCTTTTTCAAACTCGACGAGGCGGTTGTACAGCGGCTCGGCGGCGTCATTGTCGGTGGCCGTCGTGTACTGCGCGGTATCGAAACCCGCCGGGCTGCCTTCCGAGCAAAACACCAGGCTGTCGCTGGCGGCGTAGCTTGCAGACGTGGCGGCCAACAGGCCGGCGCCCAACAGAGCGGAAAAAACCAAGGTATGGCGCATGACGCTCCCTCTTTTTAGTGTTGTGCAATGCGTCAGGGTCCCTATCCCGGGACTTTCTGGTCGCATTGAGCTCAATCCAATACGTACGGCAAAACCGGTGGCCCACGCAGACACTGGTCAGTACGCGACGGTAGGCACCGTGCCTCTGGCAGTAAATACGTAATTGCCTTAATGCTCGTAGGAAAAGTCGACGCGCCTATACCGAAGCAATCATCTGCGGCGGATTTGGGTGTAGGCCTTTTCCTTTTTTCCCGGTAGATAAAGCAACGGCGACGTCAGAAACGCCGCCGTCGCGATGTCTTACTTGCTGACGCTGACGCCGTAGAAGGAATTCAGGCCAAATGGGCTGATCTTGAAATCCTGCACGTTGGCGCGCATGGGTTGATACACCGTCGAGTGAGCGATAGGTGTCATTGGAACTGCATCTTTGAGGACGTGTTGCGCCTGTTTGTACAGCTCGGTGCGCTTGCCCTGGTCGGTAGTGCGTTTGGCTTCTTTCACCAGGCCGTCGAACTTCTTGTCGCACCACTTAGAGAAGTTGTTGCCGCTCAGCGAGTCGCAGCCAAACAGGACGTTGAGCCAGTTGTCCGGATCACCATTGTCACCGCTCCAGCCAATGATCATGGCCTGGTTTTCGCCACCTTTGGAGCGCTTGATGTACTCGCCCCATTCGTAGCTGGTGATCTTCACTTTCAAGCCGATCTTGGCCCAGTCGGACTGGAGCATTTCAGCCATCAGTTTGGCGTTCGGGTTGTACGGGCGCTGCACCGGCATTGCCCACAGGACAATTTCGGTACCTTCCTTGACGCCGGCTTCCTTGAGCAGCTGTTTGGCTTTCTCAGGGTCGTACTTGGCATCCTTGATGGTGGTGTCGTAGGACCACTGGGTCGGCGGCATGGCGTTGACCGCCAGTTGGCCCGCACCCTGGTAAACCGAATCGATGATCTGTGGCTTGTTCACGGCCATGTCCAGCGCCTGACGCACGCGCAGGTCAGCCAGCGGGTTGGCCTCGTTGCTGCCCTTGACCTTGTCCATCACGTTGTAAGCGATATAGCCCAGGTTGAAGCCAGCCTGATCCGGCATCTTCAGCGACTTGTCTTCTTTCAGCGCTTTCAGATCGGCCGGACGCGGGAACAGGGTGACCTGGCACTCGTTCTTTTTCAGCTTCTGGATACGCACCGACGGGTCGGTGGTGATGGCGAAGATCAGGTTGTCGATCTTCACGTCTTCAGGTTTCCAGTAATCCTTGTTGCCGGTGTAACGGATGTTCGAGTCTTTCTGATAGCTCTTGAACACGAACGGGCCGGTGCCGATCGGCTTCTGGTTGATGTCGGCGGCTTTGCCATCCTTGAGCAGTTGGGCCGCGTATTCGGCGGACTGCACGGACGCGAAGCTCATGGCCATGTTCTGAATGAACGCGGCGTCGACTTCTTTCAGGGTGAACTTGACGGTGTGGTCGTCGACTTTATCGATCTTGGTGATGTTGGTGTCCATCCCCATGTCGGTGAAGTACGGGAATTCGGTCGGGTACGCCTTACGGAACGGGTCGTCCTTGTTGATCATGCGGTTGAACGTAAACAGCACGTCGTCGGCGTTGAATTCACGAGTCGGCTTGAAATACGGGGTGGTGTGGAACTTGACGCCTTCACGCAGGTGGAAGGTGTAGGTCAGGCCATCGTCGGAAATGTCCCACTTGGTCGCCAGGCCAGGAATCACGGCGGTGCCGCCGCGCTCGAACTGGGTCAGGCGGTTGAACATGGTTTCGGCTGAGGCGTCGAAGTCGGTTCCGGTGGTGTACTGGCCTGGATCAAAACCGGCCGGGCTCCCTTCGGAGCAGAACACCAGGTTAGTCGCAGCGGTGGCGAAAGGTGCGGAGGCTAACAAGCCTGCGCCGACTAGAAACGGAATGACCGCGTGTTTAAGCATGTTGGCCTCATGATTTGTTGTCATTTTTTAGTTGTGAGGTACGACCTCGTGAGTCGTGCCTGCGGATACTTATGCAGGCCCCATACCCAATGCAAGATCCAGAGCGGTCGGCGGCGTTAAACGGTGGCACGAACGTACCTTAATGTCGCATCCGTATAACTTTTGACGCATTTGACCGTTTGCGGGTGGTTTTTGCGGTGCATTCGCGGCACTGAAATGGTGCGCTGGAGGTGTCGGGTGCGCTTGGGTGGGGCTTGGTGTTACTTATTTAT
>NZ_CAMPPP010000016.1:0-172902 GCF_946901175.1 Pseudomonas sp. Marseille-Q5117
GCCCGTTGGCCGGGGTCACAACCACAGGCGAGCCAGTCACTGGCGCACCAACCGTGGCGGTGTAAGTCACGGTGCCGCCTTCAGCGACCGACGTATCGGCGGTCAGTTTGACGGTCGAGGTGTCGATGGTGTCGGTGACAGTCGTCACGGCCGGAGCTGTGCTCGGAACGAGATTCTCGAAATTGCCACCGGCAGCGCTCGTGATCGTCGCCTGCACAGAGCCGGCGTCTTTGTAGACGTCATCAGAAGGTGCCGGAACGGTCGCGGTGCCGGTGGTTTCGCCTGCTTTGATGGTGATCACGGCGCCGTTCGACAGGGTCACGGTCACTGGCGAGCCAGCGGCGTTGGTCAGGGTTGCGGTGTACGTAATCTGGCCACCTTCAGCCACCGAATTGCTGGCGCTGAGCGACAGATTTGTAGTGTCGGCAACGTCGGTGACGGAAGTTGAAACCGGAGTTTTGTCCGCCACCAGATCTTCGAAATTGCCGCCAGTTACGCCAGTGATCGAGTTGGTGATCGGGGCGTTGCTAGTCAGTGCATCGTTCGGAGCAACAGCGGTTGCAGTGCCAGTGGTCTGACCGACGCCGATGGTGATGGTCTGGCCGTTGGCCAGAGTTACCACAACAGGCGAACCAGTAACTGGCGCACCAACGGTGGCGGTGTAAGTCACGGTGCCGCCTTCGGCTACCGACGTATCGGCGGTCAGTTTGACGGTCGACGTGTCGATGGTGTCGGTGACCTGAGTGATCGCAGGCGTAGTGCTCGGAACGAGATTCTCGAAGTTACCGCCGGTAGCGCTGGTGATCGTCGCCTGCACAGAGCCGGCGTCTTTGTAAACGTCATCGGACGGTGCCGGAACGGTCACATTGCCGGTGGTTTCGCCAGCCTTGATGGTGATCACAGCGCCGTTCGACAGGGTCACGGTCACTGGCGAGCCAGCGGCGTTGGTCAATGTCGCGGTGTAAGTGATCTGGCCACCTTCAGCCACCGAATTGCTGGCGCTGAGCGACAGATTGGTGGTGTCGTTGACATCCGTAACAGTGGTCGAGACCGGAGTTTTGTCGGCAACCAGATCTTCGAAGTTGCCGCCGGTCACGCCAGTGATCGAATTGGTGATCGGAGCATTACCGGCCAACGCATCGTTCGCAGCAACAGCAGTTGCAGTGCCAGTAGTCTGGCCGACGCCAATGGTGATGGTCTGACCGTTCGCCAACGTCACGACAACAGGCGAACCGGTTACCGGCGCTCCGACGGTGGCGGTGTAAGTCACAGTGCCGCCTTCGCCTACCGACGTATCGGCGGTCAGTTTGACGGTCGAAGTGTCAATGGTGTCGGTGACTGTCGTCACGGCCGGAGCAGTGCTCGGAACGAGGTTTTCGAAGTTACCACCGGTGGCACTGGTGATCGTGGCCTGAACAGAGCCGGCATCTTTGTAGACGTCATCAGATGGTGCCGCAACGGTTGCAGTGCCGGTGGTTTCGCCAGCCTTGATGGTGATCAAAGCGCCGTTCGACAAGGTCACCGTCACTGGCGAGCCAGCGGCGTTGGTCAAGGTCGCGGTGTAGGTGATCTGGCCACCTTCGGCAACAGAGTTGGTGGCGCTCAAGGACAGATTTGTAGTGTCGGTAACGTCGGTGACAGAAGTCGAGACCGGAGTTTTGTCCGCCACCAGATCTTCGAAATTGCCGCCAGTTACGCCAGTGATCGAGTTGGTAATCGGAGCATTCCCGGTCAGCGCATCGTTCGCAGCAACAGCGGTTGCAGTGCCAGTGGTCTGACCGACGCCGATGGTGATTGTCTGGCCGTTGGCCAAAGTCACGACGACAGGCGAACCGGTAACCGGAGCGCCGACGGTGGCGGTGTAGGTGACAGTGCCGCCTTCAGCCACCGAAGTATCGGCAGTCAGTTTGACGGTCGAAGTGTCGATGGTATCGGTGACATTGGTCACCGCTGGAACCGCGCTTGGCACCAGGTTCTCGAAGTTGCCGCCGGTCGCACCCTCGATGGTCACTTCGACTTTACCGGCATCTTTATAGACATCGTCTTTCGGTGCATCGACTGTCACGGTGCCGGTGGTTTTGCCCGCGTCGATAGTGATGGTGGCGCCGTTCGACAGGGTCACGGTCACCGGTGTGCCGGCCGGGTTGGTCAGGGTTGCGGTGTAGGTGATCTGGCCGCCTTCGGCGACCGAATCGCTGGCGCTCAGGTTCAGATTGGTGGTGTCGGTAGTGTCCGATACCACGGTGTCGGCGGACTTGCCGTCGACCACCAATTTTTCGTAGTTGCCGCCCGTGGCGCCATCAATGATCACGCTCAGCGAGCTGCCGCCCGCCAGCGGGCTGTTCGGCGCGACGTAGTTGACGCTGCCGGTGGTTTCGCCGACCGCGATGGTAATGGTCTGGCCGTTGGACAGGCTGACGATGACCGGCGAACCGGTCACTGGCGCGCCCACGGTGGCGGTGTAGACCACGGTTTCGCCTTCAGCGACGTTCGCAGTGGCGCTCAGCGACACGGTGGTGGTGTCGATGGTGTCGTTGACCGTGGTCACCACCGGCTCTTTGCTGGTGACGAGGTTTTCGAAGTTGCCGCCGGTTGCGCTCTGGATGGTCGCTTCAACGCTGCCGGCGTCTTTGTAGACGTCGTCTTTCGGAGCATCGACGGTCACGCTGCCGGTGGTTTTGCCGGCCTCGATGAGGATAGTCGCACCGTTCGACAGGGTCACGGTGACCGGTGTGCCGGCGGCGTTGCTCAGGGTCGCGGTGTAGGTGATCTGGCCGCCTTCGTTCACCGCACCAGTGGCGCTGAGCGACAGGTTGGTGGTGTCGACGGTGTCGGTCACGCTGGTGCTGACCGGGGTCTGGTCGGCGATGAGGTTTTCGAAGTTGCCGCCGCTGACGTTGGTGATCGAGTTGGTCAGCGGCGCGTGGCCGGCGAGGACGTCGTTCGGCGCGGTAGTGCTGACGCTGCCGCTGGTCTTGCCGACTTCGATGGTGATGTTCTGACCGTTGGCCAGGGTGACGACCACAGGCGAGCCGGTGACCGGTGCGCCGACGGTGGCGGTGTAGGTGACGGTGCCACCTTCGGCCGCGATTTCGGTCGCGGTCAGTTTGACCGTCGAGGTGTCGACGGTGTCGGTGACATCAGTAACCGCTGGCGTGGTGCTTGGCACCAGGTTTTCAAAGTTGCCGCCAGTGGCGTCCTTGATCGTGACTTCAACTTTGCCGGCGTCTTTATAGACGTCATCGGCAGGTGCCGGAACGGTGACGGTGCCGCTGGTTTTGCCGGCCTCGATGGTGATCACCGCGCCGTTGCTCAGGCTCACGGTCACCGGCGTGCCGGCCGGGTTGCTCAGGGTCGCGGTGTAGACAATCGAACCGCCCTCGGCCACGGAGCCGGTCGCGGACAGCGACAGGTTGGTGGTGTCGGCGACGTCGGTTACCGAGGTCACCGCCGGGGTTTGGTCAGCCACAAGATTTTCGTAATTGCCACCAATGGCGCCGTCGATTTTCACGCTCAGGGTGTTGCCGCCGGCCTGTGCATCGTTCGGCGTGGTGAAGTTGACGCTGGCGCTGCTGGCGCCGACCGGAATGGTGATGATCTGGCCGTTGGACAGAGTCACCACCACTGGCGAGCCGGTGACCGGTGCGGTCACGGACGCGGTGTAGACAACCACGCCGCCTTCTACCGCGCTGGCGCTGGCGGTCAGCGCAACGGTGCTGTTGTCGATGGTGTCGGTGACATCAGTTACCGCAGGAGTCTTGTCGATCACCAGGTTTTCAAAGTTGCCACCGCTGGTCTTGGTGATGCTCGCATCGACCTTGCCGGCGTCCTTGTACACGTCATCGCCAGGCGCGGCGACGGTCGCAGTGCCAGTGCTCGCACCCTTGGCAATGTTGATCACCGCGCCGTTGCTCAGGGTCACGCTCATGGCGGTGCCGGCCGGATTACTCAGAGTTGCCGTGTAGACGATCGAGCCGCCCTCGGCAACGCTGCCGGTAGCGCTCAGGCTGATGTCGGTGGTGTCGACGGCGTCGGTGACTTTGGTCACCACAGCCGAACGATCGGCATCGACGCGCTCGAAATTGCCGCCGCTGTGGCTGGCGATCGCCGTCCGCACGTTGCTGCCATCGATGTACGGCGTATTGGCGGGCGCCGGGAAATTCACCGAACCGCTGGTAGCACCGGCAGCGATGTTGATCACCGCGCCGTTGGCCAGGGTCACGGTCATCGCAGTGCCGGCCGGGTTGCTCAGGGTCGCGGTGTAGGTGATCTGGCCACCTTCGCTGACGGTATCGCTGGCGGTCAGGGTCAGTGCGGTTGTGTCGACGGTGTCGTTGACCGTGGTGCTGACCGGAGTCTTGCTGACGTCGAGTTTCTCGAAGTTGCCGCCGCTGGCGTCGGTCATGGTCACGGTGAGCTTGCTGAGGTCCTTGTAGACGTCATCGCTCGGTGCGGCGATCGTCACCGAACCGCTGGTCTTGCCGGCTTCGATGGTGATGGTCTGGCCATTGCTCAGATTGACGGTTACCGGCGTTTGCGCGGCGTTGGTCAGCGTGGCGGTGTAAGTGATCGAAGAGCCTTCGAGCACATAGCTTTCTGCGCTGAGGGTCAGGTGCGTGGTGTTGACCGTGTCGGCAACGTTGGTCACCGCAGGCGTAGTGCTCGGCACCAGATTTTCGAAGTTGCCGCCGGTGGCGTCCTTGATGGTGACTTCGACTTTGCCGGCGTCTTTGTAGACGTCATCGGCAGGTGCCGGAACGGTCACGGTGCCGGTGGTCTTGCCGGCTTCAATTGTGATGACCGAACCGTTGCTCAGGTTAACCGTGACCGGCGTACCGGCCGGGTTGCTCAGCGTCGCGGTGTAGGTGATCTGCCCGCCTTCGTTGACGTTGCCGGTGGCAGTCAGCGCGACGCTGGTGGTGTCGACGGTGTCGGTCACAGTGGTGCTGACCGGGGTCTTGTCGGCGACCAGATTCTCGTAGTTGCCGCCGCTGACGTTGGTGATCGAGTTGGTCAGTGGTGCGTGACCGATCTGCACGTCATTCGATACCGGGGCGGTGACGCTGCCGGTGGTCTGGCCCACGGCGATGGTGATGCTCTGGCCGTTGGCCAGCGTCACGACAACAGGCGAGCCGGTGACGGGCGCGCCGACAGTGGCGGTGTAGGTGACGGTGCCGCCTTCCGCGACCGAGGTGTCGGCGGTCAATCTGACCGTCGAGGTGTCGATGGTGTCGGTGACTTGAGTGACCGCTGGCGTGGTGCTCGGAACGAGGTTCTCGAAGTTGCCGCCGGTGGCGCTGGTGATGGTGGCCTGCACGGAGCCTGAGTCTTTGTAGACGTCGTCGGACGGAGCCGGGAAGCTCACATTACCGCTGGTTTCGCCTGCCTGGATGGTGATGGCGGCGCCGTTCGACAAGGTCACGGTCACTGGCGAGCCAGCAGCATTGGTCAAGGTGGCGGTGTAAGTGATCTGGCCGCCTTCAGCCACGGAAGCGGTCGCACTCAGCGACAGATTGGTGGTGTCGGCCACGTCGGTGACGGTGGTCGAAACTGGAGTGTTGTCCGCCACCAGGTTTTCGTAATTGCCGCCGCTTACGCCAGTGATCGAGTTGGTCAGCGGAGCGTTGCCGGTCAAGGCATCGTTCGGTGCAGTGTAGGTGATGGAGCCAGTGGTCTGGCCGACGGCAATGGTGATGTTCTGGCCGTTGGCCAACGTCACGACGACAGGCGAGCCGGTGACTGGCGCGCCGACGGTGGCGGTGTAAGTCACGGTGCCGCCTTCCGCAACCGAGTTGTCTGCGGTCAGTTTCACCGTCGAGGTATCGACGGTGTCAGTGATTTCGGTCACAGCAGGCGTAATGTTCGGCACCAGATTTTCAAAGTTGCCGCCGGTGGCGTCCTTGATGCTGACTTCGACCTGGCCGGCGTCTTTGTAGGCGTCATCGGCCGGCGCTGGAACGGTAACGGTGCCTGTGGTTTTGCCGGCATCAATGGTGATCACCGAGCCGTTGCTCAGGGTCACGGTTACCGGGGTGCCGGCCGGATTCGTCAACGTCGCGGTGTAGGTGATCTGGCCGCCCTCGGCCACAGAACCGGTGGCGCTGAGGCTCAGGCCAGTGTCATCCACCGAGTCGGTAATCGTGGTCACCGCAGGCGTGTTGCTTGGCACCAGGTTTTCGAAGTTGCCACCGGTTGCACTGGTGATGGTCGTGCTGACGGTGCTGCCATTGTTGTACACGTCATTGGCCGCAGTCGGCACGTTGACGGTGCCAACGGTTTCGCCCGCAGCAATGGTGATGGTCGAGCCGTTCGACAGGGTGACGGTAACCGGCGTCTGCGCTGGATTAGTCAGCGTGGCGGTGTAAGTGATCTGACCGCCTTCAACGATGTTGTTGGTCGCGGTCAACGTCAGACCGGTGTTATCAACCGAATCAGTGATCGTGGTAACGGCTGGCGTGGTGTTTGGCACCAGGTTTTCGAAGTTGCCACCGGTAGCGCCAGTGATCGTGGTGCTGAGGGTGCTGCCATTGTTGTAAACGTCATTGGCCGCAGTCGGCACGTTGACGGTGCCTACGGTTTCGCCAGCAGCAATGGTGATGGTCGAGCCGTTGGACAGAGTGACGGTCACCGGGGTTTGCGCCGGGTTGGTCAAGGTCGCGGTGTAGGTGATCTGGCCGCCTTCAACAATGTTGTTGGTCGCGGTCAGGGTCAGGCCGGTGTTGTCGACCGAGTCGGTAATGGTGGTAACGGCTGGCGTCGGGTTCGGCACCAGATTTTCGAAATTGCCACCGGTAGCGCCGGTGATCGTGGTCGTAACGGTACTGCCATTGTTGTAGACGTCATTAGCTGGCGTCGGCACGTTAACAGTGCCGGTAGTCTGGCCAGCGCCAATGGTAATGGTCGAGCCGTTCGACAGCGTGACGGTTACCGGAGTTTGCGCCGGGTTGGTCAAAGTCGCCGTATAGGTAATCTGCCCGCCTTCGGTCACGCTCGAACCAGCCGTCAACGTGAGGGTAGTGGTATCGACGGTGTCGGTCACTTGAGTGGTTGCCGGGACAGTCGGCGGGGTCACGGTGATGCCGTTGCCGCCGCTGGTGCCGGTGACGGTCACGTCGATCTGGGTCGGGTCGTTGTAGACCGTGTCGTTCGGCGCCAGCGGCACGTTGACGGTGCCGGTGGTGGCGCCGGCCGGGATGACGATCACTGCGCCATTGGACAGGGTGATGGTCAGGTCGGTCAGCGGCGCCTGGGTCAGGGTCGCGGTGTACACCAGCACGCCGCCGGCTTCGGTGATGGTCGGCGTGGCGCTGAGGCTCAGGGTCGAGTCACGCAGCGCGTTGGTGGTGGTGTCGGTGGTCAGGCCGCCGGTGGTGTCCTGCGCGACTTGCCCGGCAGAATTGATGCCCGCCGTCGGGAAGCCAATGGTCGGATCGACGCGGCCTGCGGTGGCGTCGAGCATGACGAAGCTGTGACCGCCACCGGCAGCACCACCGGTACCTGCGGCGGTCGGGCCGGCCGCGGTGGATTCAAGTGCGGTGGTCGGGTCGACACCGGCGGCAATGGCTTGCTGCAGTTCTTCTACAGAAGGCGCAGCCTGCGCGGTGGCTTCGGCCAGGTCAGTGCTGGAGTCAGGCGAGCTGGCGCTCCACTGGGTGTCGCGACCCAGATCGAGCATGCGGCCATCGGCCAGTTCCAGCGACACCGCGCCGGACAGACCGGTATCGATCTGGTCGCCGACATACAGGCGATCGCCTTCAACGAGTACGCGACGCACGCCCTCTGGGGACACCACGAAAACCTGACCGACAATGCTTTTGACGACGGCAACAACACTGCTCATTGAAGACTCTCCGGGGTGTCACATTCAGTTGACTTCCATGGACCTGACGGGCGTCGGCGCCACTTCAGTCTGGACGTACTTTCTATAGATGGATAACTTATTGACGCTGTATTTCCGTCAAAAATATGGCTATAAATTATCGCGATTAACTTTATGCCAAACTATTGACCTTCTGGGAGCCATCCTAAACAATCGCCCCACTAATGTCACATTGATATTTCCGCGGCGACCTGTCCTTCAGCCTGTCATCCAGTTCCTGTTTTGAACTTTCCGACATACGGTCTTTCGGGTTGCCATCATCCGACGCAGCGCCACGTTTCTGCTGTGATTCAAGACAAGAAGTTCCGGGAAAATTCCAACCATGCGTTCGCTTTTGCTCTTTGCCGCTCCCTTCGCTCTCGCCGCCTCTTTTGTACAAGCACAATCCTTACCAGAAGCCATGCAACAGGCGCTGGATGTCCATCCGGAGATTCAGGCGGGGGTCAACAGTCGGTTGGCGGCGGATTATCAGTTGAAGGCTGCGAAAGGGGGGTACCTGCCCAAGGTCGATCTGCTCGGCGGTTATGGCCGTGAAGGCACTGACAGTGTGACCACTCGAGCGAACGGTGGAAGCAATCACTGGGAGACGTTGAACCGCAGCGAGTCAAGTTTACGTCTCTCGCAAATGGTTTTTGACGGTTTCGCGACGTCCAACGAAGTTGCGCGTCAACAAGCCAACGTCAGTTCCCGTGCTTACTCGTTGCTGGGCACTTCCGAGCGCACTGCGCTGACCGTCGCCCAGGTGTATCTGGACGTGCTGACCCGTCGCGAATTCGTCCGTCTGGCCGAGGAAAACCTCAAGAGCCACCAGCGCATCTACGATCAGATCCAGCTGCGCACCCAGCGCGGTGTCGGCAGCGGTGCCGACCTTGATCAGGCCGAAGCCCGTATGGCCCAGGCCCGCAACAATCTGATCACCGAACAGACCAACCTCGCCGACGCGGAAACCAACTTCCTCAGCGCCGTCGGCCAGATGCCCGACCAGCTCGAGCGCCCGGCGCCGTTCATGGCGATGATGCCGGCCAACCTCAATGAAGCCCGCGCGCAGATGCTGGAAAACAGCCCGATCCTGCGTTCCGCCGAGTCGGACATCGCCGCTGCCGAGAAGCAGTTCGCTACCGCCAAATCGACCTTTTACCCGCGCTTCGACGCCGAACTGGGCCGTACCGCCGATAACGATATCGACGGCCAGAACGGCCATAACAACGAATGGCAGGCCATGCTGCGCATGCGCTTCAACCTGTATTCCGGTGGCAGCAACAAGGCCGATCTGGAATCCAAGTCGTACCTGGCCAACCAGGCGCTGGACATCCGTAACAACGCCCTGCGTCAGTTGAACGAAGAGCTCGGCCTGGCCTGGAACGCGCTGAACAATGCCAACGCCCAGGTGCCGATCGCCCAGCAATACGTCGATCGCAGCACTTCGGTGCGTACTGCTTACCAGCGTCAATTCAGCCTCGGCGAACGCACCCTGCTGGACTTGCTCGACAGCGAAAACGAATTGTTCACCGCCTCGCGGCGTCTGGCGGAAATCAAGAACATTCAGTTATTTACTCAGTATCGAATCAAGGCGACCATGGGCCAATTGCTCAAAAGCCAGGGAGTGGTCGCGCCGTTGGCATCCGTTGTGCAGAACGACGTGAAGCCCAAGGTCCAGCTGCCTGGGATGAACTGAGTTATCCCTTTCAACTGTTAAAGAGTGTCGAGCGTGGAATCAGAAGTCAGTCGAGTTCAACTCAGCCATGATTCACGCGCGTTGCACGACGATCCGTTGCTGGATGGTCTGCTCGCCCTGTGCATGCTGCACCAGAAGCCTGCCAGCGCGGCGATGCTGACCACTGGCCTGCCGCTGCCCAAACAACGTTTGAGTGTCGAGTTGCTGCCGCGCGCAGCAGCTCGCGCCGGCCTGCAGGGGCGGGTGTTGCAGCGCAAACTCGAAGAAATCCCGGCGATCGCCATGCCCGCGCTGTTATTGCTCAAGGATGGCCGCAGCGCCGTCCTGCTCGGCTGGCAGGGCGACGACGAAGCACGAGTGCTGCTCAGCGAAAGCGATGGCGGCGAGTCGGTGGTCAGCCGTGAACTGCTGACCGACGATTACACCGGCAAAGTCTTCTTCGCCCAGCCGCAGCACAAATTCGACGTCAACCACGGCACGCTGATCCCGCGCGCACGCTCGTGGTTCCGTGACACCCTCAAGCGTTCGCGCTGGCTGTACGCCGATGCGATCGCCGCCAGTTTCCTGATCAACATCATCGCCATGGCCGCGCCGCTGTTCGTGATGAATGTCTACGACCGCGTGGTACCGAACCAGGCCGAAGCAACCCTTTGGGTGCTGGCGCTGGGCATCACCGGCGCTTACATCTTCGACTTGATCCTCAAGAGCCTGCGCAGCCTGTGCCTGGATCTGGCCGGGAAGAAAACCGACCTGATCATCTCCGCCACGCTGTTCGAGCGCATTGTCGGCATGGCGATGAAATACCGCCCGGCGCGGGTCGGCAGCTTTGCCCAGAACATCCACGAGTTTCAGAGCCTGCGCGACTTTCTCGCCTCGCTGACCCTGACCAGTCTGATCGACCTGCCGTTCACCATCCTGATTTTCATCGTCATCGCCATTCTCGGCGGGCATCTGGTGTGGATTCCGGTGCTGGCGTTCCCGATTGCCCTGTTGATCGGCTACGCCTTGCAGAAGCCGCTGATCGCGACCATGGAGCGCACCATGGCGCTGGGCGCCGAGCGCCAGTCGAGCCTGATCGAAACCCTCGCCGGCCTGGATGCGGTCAAGGTCAACAACGCTGAAAGCGAGCGCCAGTATCAGTGGGAGCAGACCATCGGCACCCTCAGCCGTCTCGAGCTGCGAGTGAAAATGCTCTCCGGTCTGGCAATGAACATCACCTTGCTGATCCAGCAACTGGCCGGGGTGATCATGATCGTCTTCGGCGTGTACCAGATCATCGCCGGCAACCTGAGCATGGGCGGGCTGATTGCCTGCTACATGCTCAGTGGCCGCGCGCTGAGCCCGCTGGCGTCGCTGTCCGGCCTGCTCACGCGCTATCAACAGGCGCGGGTGACCATGACCTCGGTCGACCAGATGATGGAGCTGCCGCAGGAGCGCAACTTCGAGGAGCGCCCGCTGAGCCGCAAGGTGCTGCAGGGTGCGATCGAATGCCGTCAGCTCAGCTTCACCTACCCGGACCAGCAGAACCCGGCGCTGAAGAACATCAACCTGGTGATCCGTCCCGGCGAGAAGATCGGCATCATCGGCCGCAGCGGTTCGGGCAAGAGTTCGCTGGCGAAACTGCTGGTGGGCCTGTACCAACCGGACGACGGTGCCTTGCTGGTCGACGGCGTGGACATCCGCCAGATCGACGTCAGCGAACTGCGCTACAACATCGGTTACGTGCCGCAGGACATTCAGCTGCTGTCCGGCACCCTGCGTGACAACCTGGTGTCCGGCGCGCGTTACGTCGAAGACGAGCTGGTGCTGCAAGCCGCCGAACTAGCCGGCGTGCACGAGTTCGCCCGTCTGCACCCGCAAGGCTACGAGCTGCAAGTCGGTGAGCGCGGGCAGAACCTCTCCGGCGGCCAGCGGCAGAACGTCGCCCTGGCCCGGGCCTTGTTGCTCAATCCACCGATTCTGCTGATGGATGAGCCAACCAGTGCGATGGACAACACCGGCGAAGAACGCCTCAAGCAACGCCTCGCAGCAGTGATTGAAAACAAGACCGTGGTGCTGGTCACGCACCGGGCATCGCTGTTGTCGCTGGTCGATCGCCTGCTGGTGATCGACCGCGGGCAGATTCTCGCCGACGGCCCGAAAGCCGCCGTGATGGAAGCGTTGAAGAAGGGGCAGATCAGTGTTGCTTAAGTCCGGTGTCAAGGAGTCGATCCGTCGCTACTTCAAGGGCTCTGCCTCGCTGCAGGGCCAGCCGCTGCCAGAGGTCAACAAGGCGCTGATCGAAGACGCCCCGCGCGTCGTGCGCCTGACCATCTGGGCGATCATCGGCTTTTTCGTGTTCCTCATGCTCTGGGCCAACTTCGCCGTGATCGACGAAGTGACCAAGGGCGACGGCAAGGCGATTCCGTCTTCCAAGATCCAGAAAATCCAGAACCTGGAGGGCGGTATCGTCTCCGAGCTGTTCGTCAAGGAAGGCCAGATCGTTGAGGCCGGCGCGCCGCTGATTCGTCTCGACGACACGCGTTTTGCCTCCAATGTCGGCGAAACCGAGGCTGATCGCCTGTCGATGCTGCTGCGGGTCGAGCGCCTGAGCGCGGAAGTCGATGATCGTCCGCTGAATTTCCCCGAGGACGTGCTCAAAGCCGTGCCGGGCCAGGCGAAAAGCGAAGAGTCGCTGTACATCAGCCGCCGTCAGCAGTTGCACGATGAAATCGGCGGCTTGCAGGAGCAATTGATCCAGCGCCAGCAAGAGCTGCGGGAGTTCAGCTCCAAGCAGGCGCAGTACCGTCAGCAACTCGGCTTGCAGCGTCAGGAAATCAACATGTCCGAGCCGCTGGTGGCGCAGGGCGCGGTCTCGCCGGTGGAAGTGTTGCGCCTCAAACGTGCCGAAGTGGAAACCCGTGGCCAGCTCGATGCGACCACGCTGGCCATTCCGCGCGCGGAATCGGCGATCAAGGAAGTGCAGCGCAAGATCGACGAAACCCGCGGCAAATTCCGCAGCGAAGCGCTGACCCAGCTCAACGAAGCGCGCACCGATCTGAACAAGGCCCAAGCCACCGGCAAGGCGCTGGAAGACCGCGTCAGCCGTACGCTGGTTACGTCACCCGTGCGGGGCATCGTCAACAAGTTGCTGGTCAACACTATCGGCGGTGTGATCCAGCCGGGCAGCGACATGGTCGAAATCGTGCCGCTGGACGACACCCTGCTGGTCGAAGCCAAGATCCGCCCGCAGGACATCGCGTTCCTGCATCCGGGTCAGGAAGCAATCGTCAAATTCACCGCCTATGACTACACCATTTACGGCGGGCTCAAGGCGCAGCTAGAGCAGATCGGTGCGGATACCATTACCGACGAAGACAAGAAAACCACCTACTACGTGATCAAGGTGCGCACCGAGCGCAGCCACTTGGGCACGGATGAAAAGCCACTGCTGATCATCCCGGGGATGGTCGCTTCGGTGGATATCATCACCGGCAAGAAGTCGGTGTTGAGCTATTTGCTCAAGCCGATCATCCGCGCGCGGGCTGAGGCGTTGCACGAGCGCTAGATCTTCGGCGCTGATGACGGCCTATTCGCGAGCAGGCTCGCTCCCACAGGAGATTGCATTCCAACTGTGGGAGCGAGCCTGCTCGCGAAGGCGTCCTCCGAAGCGCTACATATCCGTCGGTAAGTGACACAAATGGTCACCCACGCCCTCACCATTCGCCATATCGTTATTCATTAACGGTATTTAATTTCCAATTCTTATAGCTATAAAGTCATCTCCCTGCGTACCTGCCGACCAATCGGCGCGCCGCACGACCTGAACCGACACGCAATCCAGCGTGAGTGTCTGATCGACGAGCGCGTCCGTGAGCGCGCCGTGCGTGGGAGATGATTGATGTCCGCCGCTACTGCCACCGAAAGCGCCGCAACTGCCGCGCCACAAGTTTTTGAAATTCGTCCCTTCAGCGGTGCCGTCGGCGCCGAGATCGTTGGCCTCGACCTCAGCCGGCCGGTCAATGATCAGGACTTCGCGCGGATTCACCGCGCGCACCTGGATCACCACGTCGTGGTCTTTCGCGATCAGCAGATTACCCCGCAACAGCAAATCGATTTCAGCCGCCGTTTCGGCGTGTTGCAGATCCACGTGCTCAAACAATTCCTCTTGGCCAATCACCCGGAAATCCTCATCGTTTCCAACATCATCGAGAACGGCCAGAACATCGGTCTCGGAGACGCCGGCAAGTTCTGGCATTCCGATCTCTCCTATAAAGAGCTGCCGAGTCTCGGCTCGATGCTGCACGCCCAAGAGCTGCCCGCCGAGGGCGGCGACACGCTGTTTGCCGACATGCACAAAGCCTGGGACGACTTGCCCGCTGCGTTGCGCAATGCAGTCGAAGGCCGCTTCGCCGCGCACTCCTACACGGCGCGCTACAGCGAAACCAAGTTCGAGGGCAACTGGCGCCCGACCCTGACCCCGGAACAGTTGGCTCAGGTCGCCGAAGTGGTGCATCCGGTGGTGCGCACCCATCCGGAAAACGGCCGCAAGGCCTTGTTCGTCAGCGAAGGCTTCACCACGCGAATTGTCGGTCTGCCGGAAGACGAAAGTCGTCAGTTGCTCGGCGAACTCTTCGCCCACAGCGTGCTGCCGCAAAACATCTACCGCCATCAGTGGGAACCGCATGACCTGGTGTTCTGGGACAACCGCTCGCTGATCCACCTTGCCGCCGGGTGCCCTGCGCATCTGCGCCGCAAGCTGTATCGCACGACCATTCAGGGCGACGCGCCTTTTTGATTTGCCGGAGATCGATCATGAACGCCCCTTTGCCAGGCCACGCGGCCAGCAACCCGATCGCCCGCAGCGAAGCGTTGCTGGCCGTCGATCACGTCAGCCTCGAATACCGCACGCCGCAGCGGGTGGTGCGCGCTACCCATCAAGTCAGTTTCGCCGTCGACCCGGCTGATCGTTTCGTCCTGCTCGGCCCATCCGGTTGCGGGAAATCGACCTTGCTCAAGGCGGTCGCCGGGTTCATCCAGCCTTGCGAAGGCGAGATCCGCCTGCAAGGCCAGCGCGTCGATGCGCCGGGGCCGGACCGCATTGTGGTGTTTCAGGAATTCGACCAGTTGCCGCCGTGGAAAACCGTCAAGCAGAACGTGATGTTCCCGTTGCTCGCCTCGCGCACCTTGAACAAGAAAGACGCCGAAGAGCGTGCGTTGCATTATCTGGAAAAGGTCGGCCTCGCAGCATTCGCCGACGCCTATCCACACACCTTGTCCGGCGGCATGAAAGCGCGGGTGGCGATCGCCCGGGCCTTGGCCATGCAACCGAAAATCCTCTTGATGGACGAACCCTTCGCTGCACTCGATGCGTTGACCCGCCGCAAGATGCAGGAGGAGTTGCTGCTGCTCTGGGAAGAGGTGCGTTTCACCCTGCTGTTCGTCACTCATTCGATCGAAGAAGCCTTGGTGATCGGCAATCGCATCCTCTTGCTGTCGCCGCATCCGGGGCGGGTGCGCGCCGAAGTGCGCAGCCATCAATACGATTTGCACAGCCTCGGCGGCGTGGCGTTTCAGGAGTCGGCGCGGCGCATTCATCGTCTGCTGTTCGATGAGGGCCAGGCGCCGGAGACCGAACGTGATCACGACTTCAACGATATTCGCATCGCCTATTGAGCGGCCAGGAGGACTACCCGATGAGCCATTCATCATCCGTGCGTGAAGAATTCGAAACCGTGCTCGAGCCGCTGACCGCAGTGCCGGTCGAGCGCGAATTGCCGCTTGGCACGCGCCTGTGGCAACAGGGCTGGTTGCGCAAAAGCCTGATCCTGATCGTATTGGCGATTATCTGGGAAGTGGTCGCGCGGATTCAGAACAACGACCTGATGCTGCCGAGTTTTCTGCAAACCGCACATGCCTTGTTCGACGGGCTGCTCAGTGGCGAGCTGCTGGCCAAGGTGTGGATATCTTTGGTGGTGCTGATCAAGGGCTACCTGATCGGCATCGTCCTCGCGTTCGCCCTGACGACATTGGCGGTCTCGACCCAGTTGGGACGTGATCTGCTCAGCACCATGACTTCGATGTTCAATCCGTTGCCGGCGATTGCCCTGCTGCCGCTGGCGCTGCTCTGGTTCGGATTGGGGCAGAACAGTCTGATTTTCGTGCTGGTGCATTCGGTGCTGTGGGCGCTGGCGCTGAACACCTATGCCGGATTTCTCGGCGTCTCCGAAACGCTGCGTATGGCCGGGCGCAATTATGGTCTCAAGGGGTTGCGCCTTGTGTTGTTCATCCTGATCCCGGCGGCACTGCCGTCGATTCTCGCCGGGCTGAAAATTGGCTGGGCGTTTGCCTGGCGCACCTTGATCGCCGCCGAACTGGTGTTTGGCGCGACCAGTGGCAAGGGCGGGCTGGGCTGGTACATCTTCCAGAATCGCAATGAGCTGTACACCGACAAGGTGTTTGCCGGGTTGGCGGTGGTGATCCTGATTGGTTTGCTGGTGGAGAATCTGGTGTTTGCCACCCTTGAGCGGGTGACCGTCAAGCGCTGGGGTATGCAGCGCTGAGATCTTCGTTGGCTGGGCGGCCTCTTCGCGAGCAGGCTCGCTTCCATATGAGAACGCATTCCAAGGTGGGAGCGAGCCTGCTCGCGAAGAGGCCAGCGCTGGCATCGTCACTCTTGAGGGATGTTTGCTAGCATTGCGCCCGGATCAATCCAGATCAGCCAAGAGTGCTCAACATGCAACTCCCGGACATGAACCTTCTGGTCGCCCTCGATGCCTTGCTCGACGAGGGCAGTGTGGTCGGTGCGGCGCGGCGCATGAACCTCAGTCCGGCGGCCATGAGCCGCACGCTGACGCGGATTCGCGAAGCCATCGGCGATCCGATTCTGGTGCGCGCCGGGCGTGGCCTGGTGCCGACCCCCAAGGCCCTCGAACTGCGCGAACAGGTGCGCGACGTGGTCGAGCAGGCGGCGCTGCTGTTTCGCTCCGCCGATAGCGTCGAACTGGGCACCTTGCGTCGACGCTTCAGCATTCGCGCCAATGATTTCTTCGTCGGCGTTTACGGCGGCAAGCTGTTCGATACCCTCGACCAACTCGCCCCGCATTGCGAATTGCGCTTCGTCCCGGAAGGCGATGGCGACGATGAAGCGCTACGCGAAGGGCGCATCGATCTGAGCGTCAGCAACACTCGTCCGCTTACGCCGGAAGTGAAAGTGCAGAACCTGTTCTCCACGCATTTCGTCGGCCTGGTGCGCGAGAATCATCCGTTGCTCGATGGCGAAATCACCGCTGAGCGCTACGCCGGTTTTTCCCACATCAGCATGTCGCGACGTGGCATCGCTCGCGGCCCGATCGACACGGCGTTGAATGCGTTGGGGCTGGAGCGCCGGGTGGCGGTGATCGCGCCGAGTTTCCATGCAGCAATGTTTGCCTTGCCCGACTCCGACCTGATCCTGCCGGTGCCCAAAGAAGCACTGCTCAGCGTGCGGCGGCTGGGCCTGAAACTGCGTTCATTCGACCTGCCGATTCCGCTGCCCATGCTCATGCTGACCCAGGCCTGGCACCCGCGCTTCGACAAGGACCCGGCCCACCGCTGGCTGCGCGAAACCCTCAAGACCTGCTGCGATGAAACGTGGCTGGCGGCACAGCCGTAAATCATCAGGCACCATCGAATCCCTGTGGGAGCGAGCCTGCTCGCGAAGGCGTCGAATCAGTCACCTCAATGGCGACTGGTCCACCGCTTTCGCGAGCAGGCTCGCTCCCACATACGCATTCACCGTTGTGTCTGATGCACTTATAACCTGCCAATAAGTCAATTTTCGTCAGCATCAAGCCCCACTAAAATGCTCCGGTATTTCACCGCCGGAGTTTTCATTCATGACATCCCTGACGGTCCCGGCACCCCTTGCCGCGACCAGCCCGGCGACGGCGGCTGCGCCTCCGGTGTTCGGGGCGCGGATCATCATTGGTCTGGTCGGCGTGCTGTTGGCCGTGCTGGGCTCGGGCCTCAACGAGATGGTCACCAAAGTCGCACTCGCCGACATTCGCGGCGCGCTGCACATCGGCTACGACGAAGGCACCTGGCTGGTCGCCAGCTACACGGCGACGTCGGTCGCGGCCATGGCCTTCGCGCCGTGGTGCTCGGTGACCTTCTCGCTGCGCCGCTTCACCCTCTGCGCGATCGGCCTGTTTACTCTGCTCGGCGTGCTGTGCCCGTTCGCCCCGAACTACGAAAGTCTGCTGCTGATGCGCATCCTCCAAGGCCTCGCCGGTGGTGCATTGCCGCCGATGCTGATGACCGTCGCGCTGCGCTTCCTCCCGGCGAACATCAAACTCTACGGACTGGCCGGCTACGCACTGACCGCGACTTTCGGCCCGGGACTCGGCACGCCGCTGGCCGGTCTGTGGACTGAATACGTCGGCTGGCAATGGACCTTCTGGCAGATCATCGTGCCGTGCCTGATCGCCATGGCCGCAGTGGCTTACGGATTGCCCCAGGATCCGCTGCGCTTGGAGCGCCTCAAGTCGTTCAACTGGAAAGGCCTGCTGCTGGGCTTTCCGGCGATCTGCATGCTGGTGATCGGTCTGTTGCAGGGCAATCGACTGGACTGGTTCGAGTCGAATCTGATCTGTGGATTACTAGGTGCCGGTTCGCTACTGCTGGTGGCTTTTATGATCAATGAATGGTCGCAGCCGATTCCGTTTTTCAAACTGCAAATGCTCGGCATCCGCAACCTGCTGTTTGCGTTGATCACCCTCGCCGGGGTGCTGATCGTGCTGCTGGCGGTGGTGCTGATTCCGTCGAGTTATCTGGCCCAGGTGCAGGGTTATCGTCCGGCGCAAACCGCGCCGATCATGCTCATTGCCGCGCTGCCGCAGTTGATCGCGCTGCCATTGGTGGCGGCGCTATGCAACTTGCGCTGGGTCGATTGCCGCTGGGTGCTCGGCATTGGTCTGAGCATGCTCGCGCTGTCCTGCCTGGGCGGTTCGCACCTGACTTCGGCGTGGATTCGCGATGATTTCTACGTCCTGCAATGGCTGCAGATTTTCGGCCAGCCGATGGCGGTGTTGCCGCTGCTGATGTTGTCGACCGGCAGTATCACGCCGATGGAAGGGCCGTTCGCATCGGCGTGGTTCAACACTGTCAAAGGCCTGGCCGCCGTGGTCGCCACCGGCGTCATCGAAGCGCTGACCACCGCGCGCCTGCATTTTCATTCGAGCATGTTGGTCGACAGCCTCGGCAATTCGCCGCTGGCCGATCACAGCGATCCGGGCCTCGCTCACCGCGTGCATGAGCAGGCGGTGGTGCTGACTTCGTCCGATTTGTACGTGTGCATGGCCGGCGTCGCCGTGGCTTTGATCCTGCTGATTTTCTGGCTGCCGACGCGGATTTATCCGCCGCGCGCGCCGACCTGATCGCTGTACTGAAACTGAAGGTTTTTTATGACTCAATCCAAGCAAAAACTCGCGGTGGCCGTGGCTGCCGCGCTGGCGGTGGGCGTGCTGGTATATCTGGCAATGCCCGGGCTGTTCGGCCAACGCACCGAGCAAACCACCAACGACGCCTTCGTCTCCGCCGACTACACGCTGGTGGTGCCGCGCGTGGCCGGGTTCATCAAGCAGGTGCTGGTCGAAGACAACCAACAGGTCAAGGCCGGGCAGTTGCTGGCGCTGATCGATGACCGTGATCTACGCGCAGCGGCGGAAGCGGCGGATGCGCAAACCCTGGTCGCGCGGGCGCAGTTGCAGAACGCCAACGCGACTCTCGAGCGGCAGGCTTCGCTGATCGCTCAGGCGCAGGCCACCGTGGTCTCGGCCAAAGCGGAAATGGCTTTTGCGCAGCAGGAACTGAACCGCTACAACCATCTCGCCGGTGTCGGCGCTGGCACCGTGCAGAACGCGCAGCAGGCGCGCACGCGCATTGATCAGGCCTCGGCGCGCCTCGACACCGCGACCGCGAAGCTGGCGGCCGAACGCAAGCAGGTCGAGATTCTCACCGCCCAGCGCAACGCCGCCGACGGCAATCTGAAACACGCGCAGGCGGCGCTGGAGATTGCCAGTTTCAACTTGTCCTACACGCGTATCACCGCGCCGCAGGACGGCATGATCGGCGAGCGTGCGGTGCGCGTCGGCGCCTACGTCACGCCGGGCAGCAAACTGTTGGCGGTGGTGCCGTTGCAGCAGGCCTATGTGGTGGCCAATTTTCAGGAAACCCAGTTGACCGATGTGCAGCCCGGGCAGGGTGTGCAAGTGCGGGTCGACAGCCTTGGCGGCGAAGCCTTGAGCGGTCGCGTCGAGAGCATTGCGCCGGCAACTGGCGTGACCTTCGCGGCGGTGAAACCGGATAACGCCACCGGTAATTTCACCAAGGTTGTGCAGCGGATTCCGGTGAAGATCGTGCTGGAACCGGGCCAGCCACTGGCTGAGCGGTTGCGGGTGGGGATGTCGGTCGAGGCGAGCATTGATACCGCCAGCTCAAAGGCGTCCGGGCGCGAGGTGACGCAGCGATGATCGGTGTTGAATCGGTTGGCCTCATCGCTGGCAAGCCAGCTCCCACAGGGGTCATTGGCAGGCTGAACCATTTTGCACAACCTGCGCAATCCTTGTGGGAGCTGGCTTGCCAGCGATGGCGGCATAGGCAGCAGCTCACCCTGAGTGCCTTGCTTGCAGTCAGCCTCAGCGCTTGTACCGTCGGCCCGGACTTTCAGAAACCCGAAACCAGGCAGCCTGCCGACTGGGCCAAACCGAGCCAATCCGCCCCGAGCCAGGCCGTCAGCGAACCCCTGAACGAACGCTGGTGGGAAACCTTTCAGGACCCGCAACTTTCCGCGCTCACCCAGCGCGCGCTGAACAACAACCTCGACCTGCAACTGGCCAGCAGCCGCCTGCAACAAAGCCGCGCCGCGCGTCAGGTGATCACCGCCGAGCGCTATCCGCACAGCTCTGCCACCGGCAGCTACGGGCGCAAACGCAACAGTGGCAAAGGCTTGAACGATCCATCGGGAAATAACGGCGACGAGGCTTTCAATCTGTGGGATGCCGGTTTCTCCGCCTCATGGGAACTGGACTTCTGGGGTCGCGTGCGCCGTGAAACCGAAGCCGCTGATGCCAATCTCGAAGTGGCAGAAAACGACCGTCGTGACGTACTGCTGACGGTGCTTGCCGACACCGCGCAAAACTACATTCAGCTGCGCGGGGTGCAGAACGCCCGCGCCGTCACCGAGCAGAACCTCGACGTCGCTCGCCACAGCCTGAAACTCTCGCAGTTGCGGCTGGCCGATGGCGTGGCCACCGACCTGGACGTCGCCGAAGCCGCCGCGCAAGTCGCCGCCATCGAGGCACGGCTGCCGGCGCTCGAGCAGCGTCAGGCGCAACTGATCAACGCGATCAGTCTGCTGATGGGCGAACCGCCGCAGGCCCTCGCTCAAGCGTTATCCACAGACGCGGCAGTGCCGCAGTCGCCACTGCAAGTCGCCATCGGCCTGCCGTCGCAATTGGCCGAACGCCGTCCGGATATCCGCCAGGCCGAAGCGCGTCTGCACGCCGCCACCGCCAACATCGGTGTGGCCAAGGGTGATTTCTATCCGCGCATCACCCTGTCCGGCAACCTCGGTTCACAGGCCATGCAACTGAGCGATTTCGGTTCATGGGGCTCGCGTGCCTTTGCCATTGGCCCGCAATTCAGCCTGCCGTTGTTCGACGGCGGACGCCTGCGCGGCATGCTGCAATTGCGTGAAGCCCAACAGCAGGAAGCGGCGATCGCCTACCAGCAAACCGTGCTGCGTGCCTGGCATGAAATCGATGATCAACTGACGGCCTACAACGCCAGCCAGCGCCGTCGCGACAGCCTCGCCGAAGCCGTGCGCCAGAACCAGATCGCCTTGCGCACCGCGCAACAGCAATACGTCGAAGGCGTGGTCGATTTCGTCAACGTCCTCACCGTGCAAAGCGCCTTGCTCGCCACGCAGGAACAATGGGTGGAAAGCTCGACCGGCGTTTCCCTGGCGATGGTCGGTTTGTACAAGGCGTTGGGCGGCGGATGGCAGTCGGTCTATCCGGCAGCGCAACTGGCCGCAGGCTCACTTGACGTCGCCAAACCCTGAACCCACCGCGACAGCTATGATCAACTTCACTGCAGCGAACGGCGCAACGCCGGACCTGAATTGCAGAGGAGTTGCATCATGGAAAATCCGCAGCACAGCCTACCGGCCCTGTTCAAGCAACTCGGCCTCGCCGACGACCCGACCGGCATCGACCAATTCATCGCCAGCCATTCCCCGCTCAAGCCGGATTTGCATCTGGCTGACGCGTTTTTCTGGATAGCAGGTCAGGCGCAGTTTCTGCGCGAAGAGATTTTGGACGATGCGGATTGGGCAGAGGTTGTAGATCAACTGAATGTGATGTTGCACAAGGGGCGACTAGGGTGAACCTTTGCGACCTCTGTAACCACAGCAATTGATAAGCTTCGATATCGACCGAAATTTCGATCGCATTCGAGGTCTTTACCATGCAAAGCGTTCTGGCCGATATGGCCGTCAGTATTTCTCAATTGAAGAAAAATCCTGCTGCCGTGCTAAAAGACGCAAATGGGGGTGCTGTGGCAGTGCTCAATCATAACCGGGTCATGGGCTACATGGTGCCTGCTGATGTGTACGAAGCATTGGTCGAGCGGCTTGATGATCTTGAGCTTATGCAGATTGCGCGTTCCCGAGCTCACGAGACACCCATGCCCGTAGATCTGGATGACTTATAAGCTTGAGTTTCTGTTGTCTGGAAACAAGCTGCGTCATTGGTTGCCGGGGCGCTTCACGAAAGAAACGCAGCGTGTAAAAAAAATTGTAGGAAAAGGCTGAAATGTAAAAAAAACATGCCTACTGTAAAAAAAACTGGGCTTTAATCGTCGCAGTGGATTTTTTCTGTGGAAGATGACGATGCCAGCTGTTGGATATGCCTACCTGCGTGACGCGCTGAAGCTCAAGGCATTTGCTCCCAAGCGCGTTGCGATGATCAAACCGGTCACCCGAGTTACCTTGATCGGTGATTGTCTTGCTGTTCCAGCCGCCGTCGCGCCTGCACAGGGATCAACGATCGAGCACATTCTTTTTGCGCTAAAACATGAAGGAATAAACCTGTGCATTCTTGCCCAGGCCTTGGAATCTGTTGAAGCGAGCGATCTGTTAAGTGAGCTTGGCAGATCCCCGAACGGGGTATACATCCGTAAAGCCTGTTTTCTATGGGAAAGCTTTACTGGCAAACAACTGGACTACTCAGTCCCGGTTCGAGGCAGTGTCGTCGCCTTGTTCGATCCCAAGCGCTACGTCACCGGGCCAGCGGTTCGGAATAGTCGCTGGCGAGTCGATTTCAATGGTTTGGGGTCATTGCATTACTGCGCCACCGTTGAGCGAACGGTGAAACTACAGGAGCTGATCGATCGGGACATCATTGGGCGAGCCCAGGTTTTCATGGCGACGTTGCCGCCGGAGATGATGGATCGGGCAATCAATTGGGCCTACCTGCATGAGACTCGCGATTCCTTCGCTATCGAAAAAGAAGAGCCCAGCGAAGAAAAGTCGCGGCGCTTTGTTCGGCTCTTACGTCAAGCTCACGAGCGCACAGAGCTCAGCGAGGACTATCTGGTCGAGTTGCAAAACAGCACGGTCTCGAATCCCTTCGATAAAGCAGTGCTCTTCCGTCATCAACAGAACCATTTACACAACGGCTTGAGAGGCGCCGCCGGAGTCAGTTATGTGCCGCCAGATCCGCAATTGTGTCGTGAGTTGATGGAGAATTTGATGGCGTTCGCCAATCACTCGGCGAAGCAGGTGGATCCGCTGATAGCAGCGGCGGTTGTGGCGTTTGGGTTTGTTTTTCTTCACCCGTTCATGGATGGCAACGGTCGGCTCTCACGATTTCTTATTCACCAGACGCTTTGCCATTCCGGTGCACTGCAAAACGGCTTGTTGCTGCCCGTTTCCGTGGCGATGAAGCATGAGGAATCCAGCTACTTGGAAGCGCTGAAAGAGTTTTCGAAACCAGCAAGAGAGTTCTGGAATGTCACTTGGCTGGATTCCGATGAGATGACGTTCGATTTCATCGGTCACGACGCTATCTACCGATTCTGGGATGCTACTCAATGCGCAGAATTTACTTTGCAGATGGCCATGCGGGCACTGGAAGTGGAGCTACGCGAGGAGACCGCGTTTCTTGAAAAATACGATTTCGTCATCAAAGCGGTGAATGACCGTTTCGATGTTCGGGGAAGCGATCTTTCGAAGTTGGTAATGATGTGCCTGGACAACGCTGACAAGGTTTCAAAGCATCGCCGCAAGCAATTTCAGTACAGCGTGCCGGAGGAGGTGTTCGATTACATCGAGGAAATGTCCTCAGCCTATGGCGGCTGACGATTCTGCTATGACCAAGCGCTTGGGCAATGCCGGATGTTATGGCAGGCGCTTGATCAGGGTATTCGCCGCGAGTGCTTCAAAGATTTGTTTCAAAACTTGACTGAAATTCCCCTCCAATGCGATATTGATAGTTAGCAAACTAACAGTGTCCCTTGTCCCGTGTCCGACTCCCTCGACAGTCTCCAGATGAACATCAGCAGCGCCATGGTGGTGGCCGCCCGGCATTGGCGGAAGATCTGCCAGACCACGCTGGTCAACTACGGAATTTCCGAAGCCTGCGCCGTGCCCTTGTTGATGATCGGCCGCTTGGGCGAGGGCGTGCGTCAGGTGCAAGTCGCCCAGGCTGCGGGGATGGAGAGTCCTTCGCTGGTGCGCTTGCTCGATCAGTTGTGCCATGCCGGTTACGTCTGTCGCACCGAAGACGCTCAGGATCGCCGCGCCAAGTGCCTGAGCCTGACCGATACCGGCCGCGAGCTGGTGCAGGCGGTGGAGGCCGAGCTGGTGCGCCTGCGCCACGAAGTGCTGGAAGGCATCGAGCGCAGCGATCTGGAAGCTACGCTTCGGGTACTGAGGGCTTTTGAGGCGGCGAGTTCGCCTGTGGTGGTCAATTCTTGAACGGTTTTTTCACTGGCATGCCGCCGGCCCGTGACTGGTTTTACGGGGTCCGTACTTTTGCAGCGTCGATGATTGCGTTGTACATCGCCTTGCTCATGCAAATGCCGCGTCCTTACTGGGCGATGGCCACGGTGTATATCGTCTCCAGCCCGTTTCTCGGCCCGACCAGCTCCAAAGCGCTGTACCGCGCGGCCGGTACATTTCTCGGCGCGGCGGCGGCGGTGCTGTTCGTGCCGATGTTCGTGCAGAGCCCGTATGTGCTCGTGGTGGTGATTGCCTTGTGGACGGGGATCTTGTTGTTCATGTCCCTGCATCTGCGCACCGCCAACAGCTATGCACTGATGCTGGCCGGCTACACCTTGCCGCTGATTGCCCTGCCGGTGGTGGATAATCCGCTGGCGGTGTGGGACGTGGCCGAGGCGCGTACCGAAGAGATTTTCCTTGGCATCGCCGTCGCTGCGGTGGTCGGTGCGATGTTCTGGCCGCGTCGGCTGGCGCCGGTGTTCAACGATGCAGTAAGCAAGTGGTTCGCCGACGCGACGAGCTACAGCCTGAAGTTTCTCAGCCGCGATGTGCAGCCGGAAGAAGTTACCGCGCTGCGCATGGCCATGGTCGCCAACTTCAACAGCCTCGAGTTGATGATCGGCCAGTTGCCCCACGAAGGCGCGCGGCCACAAACCGTGCGTAACACCAAGGAACTGCGCGGGCGGATGATTCACCTGTTGCCGGTGATCGATGCCCTCGAGGATTCGCTTTACGCCCTCGAACGCCGCACCCCGGAACTGGTGGAAAAATTCCAGCCGTTGCTGACCGCGACCCGGGAATGGCTGGGCCACGCGGACGCCAATCTCGAGCGCTGGCAAGCACTGAGAGATCAACTCGACGCGTTGCAACCGAGCGCCGAAGCGCTGGAGGAGCGCAAACAGTTGCTGTTCTCCAACGCGATCTACCGCCTCGGTGAATTCATCGATCTGTGGCAGGACTGCCGCAGCCTGCAGGATGCGATTCTGTGCGAGCGCCAGGACAGCTGGCGCGCGGTGTACCGGCATTGGCGCCTGGGCCGGTTGACGCCGTTCATCGATCGCGGGCTGATGCTCTACTCGGTGACCTCGACCATTCTGGCGATCATCGTTGCTTCGGTGCTGTGGATCCTGCTCGGCTGGCCGGACGGCGGCAGCGCGGTGATCCTGGCGGCGGTGGCGTGCAGCTTCTTTGCCTCGATGGACGACCCGGCGCCGCAGATTTACCGGTTCTTTTTCTGGACCGGGATGTCGGTGCTGTTCGCCAGCCTTTACCTGTTTCTGATTCTGCCCAACCTGCACGATTTCCCGATGCTGGTGCTGGCGTTTGCCGTGCCGTTCATTTGCGTCGGCACGCTGACCGTGCAGCCGCGATTCTACCTCGGCATGCTGCTGACGCTGGTCAATACCTCGTCGTTCATCAGTATTCAGGGCGCCTACGACGCTGACTTTTTCGCCTTTGCCAACTCCAACCTCGCCGGGCCGCTGGGGCTGTTGTTCGCTTTCATCTGGACGCTGGTGGCGCGACCGTTCGGCGCCGAGCTGGCGGCCAAGCGTCTGACCCGGTTCAGCTGGAAAGACATCGTCAGCATGACCGAGCCGGCCAGCCTCGCCGAGCATCGGCACTTGGGCGTGCAACTGCTTGATCGGCTGATGCAGCACCTGCCGCGCCTGGCCCTGACCGGTCAGGACACCGGTATCGCCATGCGCGAAGTGCGTGTCGGTCTGAACATGCTCGATCTGCTTGCCTACACCCCGCGCGTCACTGGCGTGCCAAACGCCCTGCTGCGACAAGTGGTGGGCGAGGTTGGCGAGTATTTCCGCGCCTGCCTCAAAGCCGACGAACGCCTGCCGGCACCGAGCGGTCTGCTGATGACCCTTGATCGCACCCGCCGTGCGCTGAACGGCCAGGGCGACGATGAAACCCGTCGACACCTGTTGCACGCCTTGAGCGGTCTGCGTCTGGCCTTGCTGCCCGGCGTCGAGTTCGTCTCCAGCGCCGAGCCCGAAGAACCGCTGCCCGATGGAGCGCCCCTATGATCGGTGATCTGGATATCAGCGGCATCTTCCTGCCGACCCTGCTGGTGCTGATGGGCATCACTTACGTGCTGTTTTTGTTGGTGCATGGCGTGCTGCAACGCCTGCACTTTTACCGTCTGGTCTGGCACCGGGCATTGTTCAACGTGGCGCTCTACGCCGTGCTGCTGTACGGCGTGGACTCACTCAGTCGATACCTGATGACATGAAAAAACCGTTTCTGACCATCGGTCGCGTGGTCCTGACCCTGCTGATCGTGACTTTTGCCGTTGTCCTCGTCTGGCGCATGGTGATGTATTACATGTTCGCGCCGTGGACCCGCGACGGCCACATTCGCGCCGACATCATCCAGATCGCCCCAGATGTGTCCGGGCTGATTCAGCAGGTCGAGGTGAAAGACAACCAGTTGATCAAGCGTGGCCAGGTGCTGTTCAGCATCGACCAGGACCGCTTCAAACTGGCTCTGCGCCAGGCCAAGGCCGCCGTCGCCGATCGCGAAGAAACCCTCGCCCAGGCCCAGCGTGAAGCGAAGCGCAACCGTGGCCTCGGCAATCTGGTGCCGGCCGAACAACTGGAAGAAAGCCAGTCGCGCGTCGCCCGTGCACAGTCGGCATTGGCCGAAGCCTTAGTGGCGGTCGATAGTGCGCAGCTCAACCTCGATCGCTCGGTGATCCGCAGCCCGGTCGACGGTTACGTCAACGACCGCGCGCCGCGTCCGCAGGAATTCGTCACCGCCGGGCGCCCGGTGTTGTCGGTGGTCGACAGCAACTCCTTCCACATCGATGGCTATTTTGAAGAAACCAAACTCGACGGCATCCATGTCGGGCAATCGGTGGATATTCGCGTGATCGGTGACCGCGCCAGGTTGCGCGGGCATGTCGAAAGCATCGTCGCCGGCATCGAAGACCGCGACCGCACCAGCGGCAGCAACCTGCTGCCCAACGTCAACCCGGCGTTCAGTTGGGTACGCCTGGCGCAGCGGATTCCGGTGCGCATCGCTTTTGACGAGGTGCCGGCCGACTTCCGCATGATCGCCGGGCGTACCGCCACCGTGTCGATCATCGACGACCAGCTTGAGGAGTCGCAGCCATGAGCAGGGCCTGGTTGATCGCCGGGTTGGGCGTGATGCTCTCGGCCTGTCAGATGGTCGGCCCGGATTATCAGATGCCCACTGACGCGGCGGTGCAGCGCAAGGATATTCAGGGCGAGCTGGCAGTCGCCGGCAAACCAGTAATCTCGGCGCCGGTACCGGCGGACTGGTGGCGGCTGTATAAAGACCCGCGCCTCGATCAACTGGTGCAGCAGGCCATGGCTTCCAATACCGACCTGCGCGTGGCGGCGGCGAACCTGTCGAGGGCACGTGCTCAGGTGGATGAAGCCGAGGCCGCTGGCGGCTGGAGCGGCGGGGTGAAAATGGGCGCGCAACGTTTGCAGGAATCCGGTCAGGCGTTCCTGCTGCCGGAGAAAGTCCCGGTGGCCAACATTGCCGATATCGGCATCAGCGCTTCGTACCAGTTCGACCTGTGGGGCACCTTGCAACGCGGCATCGAAGCGGCCAAAGCCAATGCCGATGCGACTCAGGCCGCAGCCGACACGGCGCGTATCACCTTGGTGGCGGACGTTGTTCGCGCCTATACGCAAGTCTGCGCAGCCAACGAAGAGCGGGAAATCGCCGAGCACTCTCTCGACCTGCAATCGCAGAGCACCACGCTGATCCAGCGTCTGCGCGATGCCGGGCGTGGTGACGAGACTCAGGTCACCCGTTCGCAGACCCAATTCAAATCCCTGCGCGCCGACTTGCCGCGCTATGAAGCCGCGCGTCAGGCGGGGCTGTTCCGTCTGTCGATGCTGCTGGCCAAACCGGTCGAACAGTTGCCGGCAGGTACCGCCAGTTGCGCCGAGTTGCCGAAGATCGCGCAACTGGTGCCGGTCGGTGACGGCGCTGCGCTGCTCAAGCGCCGCCCGGATATTCGTCGGGCCGGGGGGCGTCTTGCGGCGGCAACCGCCGGCATCGGCATCGCCACCGGTGAGCTGTACCCGGACATCAGCATCGGCGCGACCATCGGCACCGTCGGCATCATTGATGACCTCGGCGATCCGTCGACCAACCGCTGGGGCTTTGGCCCGTCGCTGAGCTGGAAAGTACCGACCAACGGCGCCCGTGCGCGCATTCGTGAAGCCGAGGCCAACACTCAAGGCGCGCTGGCGCATTTCGACGGCGTGGTGCTCAACGCCATCCGCGAAACGCAGACCGGTCTGGCCCAGTACAGCGCCTTGCTGCAACGCCGCGATGCGCTGGCCGAAGCCGAGCAGTCGGCCAAGCTCGCCGCCGAGCAGACGCACCGCTTCTTCCAGGCCGGCCGCGAGTCGTTCCTTGCCGACCTGCAAGCAACCCGCACCTACACCGATGTCACCGCGCAACTGGCCGCCGCCAACACCCAGGTCGCGATGAGCCAGATCGATTTGTTCCTCGCCCTGGGCGGTGGCTGGGAAAGCGGACGAACGAACACCTCGAGCGCCAGCAAACCCTGAGGCCGTTGCTATGCTTTGAAGTGTTGGAGGGGCGCCCCATGCCAAGCGCTCCTGCAATGCACATTGCTAGTGCTGGTCCAGGGGAAACCAATAATGAAAAACCCTTACGCTCTCGGCTTCTGGTGCGCTCTGGTCGCACTGGTGCTGCTCTCGGCCACGTATTTCTACGGGATCATGCTGGCCCACCAGATCGATACGGCGATGATCTTCCTCGACAGCGCCGTTGCGCTGATCGCGGTGATGGCGATCGTCGTCGTCGCGTGGACCTCAATTCAGCTGCAACGGGTCAAGAAGCGCCAGCTCGAACGCGGCAAGATGCTCGTGCTGATCTGGGACACCAAAGTCGCCCTGCGCCGGGTCGAAACCGTGTTCGACCGCTACTTCTGGGGCAGTTACTGGCAGCCCGGGCGAACCTTTGCCGAAGTCATGGGCGAGCTCACCGGCACGCCGCTGGAAAAAAGCCTCGAAGCCCTGAAGAAGCAATGCCTGGAACTCGACAAGCAGATCGCCGATGACGGCTGGCACTGGCTGAACAACGCCCGCGAGCTGTCCGACGTCGCCACGGCCATGGCTCGTGAACGCTATCAGCTGGATTTCTGCGATGTGCGAGCGGATACCACCGGCGGGGCGGTGATCGATCGCGACTTTGAAGTGCTGGTGTATACCTGGACCGCGCGGCTGAAGAGCTTTGATCATCAGTTGGATGAAATCGAGCTTCAGTACTCCTGATTTGCTGTGAATCCACCGACCTCTTCGCTCCTGCCGACTGTCCATTCCCCCCATAGACACTCTTTAACCTTTAAACATTGGGCCGTCGTCCGCGCCCGGTGCTAATCTCCACCGCTTAATTGCGCACAGTCGAGCCGCGACCCGATCCCGGGTTCAAGGAAGACGACTTCATCCACAGCCACGGAAACCGATCAGGTCATTCATGAATAAATCAGCAGGCGTGCTTCTCGGAATTGTTGTTGCCATTGGCGCGATCAGCGCAGGCGGGGCCTGGTACACCGGGACCAAGATCGAAGGCGTGCTGAACAACGCCGTGACCAATGCCAACAAAGAGTTGCAGACCGCCATGGCCGGCTCCAACGGCACCGCGTCGCTGGAACTGGTGTCGCTGGAACGCCACACCTTCACCAGCACCGCGCACTATCGCCTCAAGGGCGAAGGCGAAATGTTCGGTGATGCGCCGGTCGAGCTGCTGTTTGTCGACCACATCGAGCACGGCCCGCTGCCGTTCTCGCGTCTGGTTTCGCTGAAGTGGCTGCCGGTCATGGCCACCAGCAACTACGAGCTGGAAAAGAGCCCGTCCACGGAAAAATGGTTCGCCGCCACCAACGGCGCCGCGCCGCTCAAGGGCGTGACCAACATCGGTTACGACGAATCGACCACCAGCACTCTGAATCTGGTGCCGTTCGAAACTGCGCTGGATGAGCAATCGAGCCTGAAGTTTTCCGGTCTGAGCATGGACATCGCCGCCAGCGCCCAGGCGCAGAAGGTCAAGGCCGACGGCTACATGGACAACCTGAAACTGGTCACCGTGTCGGAAGACCAGGCGCCGGTGCAGGTCGAGCTCAACGGTCTGACCCTGGCCAGCAACCTCGCCAAGAGCAGCTACGGCTACTACACCGGGGAAAACACCCTGGAAGTGACCAGCAGCAAAACCACCTTCGGCGCCAAGCCGATGGTGCTGGGCGTGAAGAACTTCGAAATGAAGAACCGCACCGAAGAAAGCGGCAGCAACGCCTCGGGGCGTGCCGACTACAAAATCGGCGAAGTGACGCTTAACGACAAGAAAGTCGGTTCGGCGGCCATGGCCATGAGCCTGAAGAACCTCGACATTCCGTCGACCATGTCGCTGATGCAGATCTACCAGACCAAATTGCAGCCGTATGAAAAAGCCGCCGCCGAGGCCGCCGCACAAGGTTTGCCGGCACCGGAGCTGAATCTGACCGAAGCGGAAAACGCCCAGGTCAAAGCCGATCTGCAGAAGTTGCTGGCGGCCGGTCCGCAGCTGGCGCTGGAGAACCTGTCGTTCAACACCGCCAACGGTGAAAGCCGCGCCAATCTGGTGATCGACCTGACCAAGCCGCAATCGATGGACCTGCCGCCGGATCAACTCGGCAAGCAACTGATCGCGCTGCTCGACCTGAACATTCAGGTGTCCAAGCCGATGCTGGTCGATCTGCTCAGCGTGCAGGCGCAACTCGATGGCCAGACTGACGCCAAAGCCATCGTCGATCAGTCCAAGGAAGCGGCGGACATGTTCGCCGGCATGGCGGTCGGCTCGCAATTGGCTGTCGCCGACGGCACCAACGTGGTGACCAAACTGCATTACGCGGCCAATCAGGTCGAATTCAACGGCCAAAAGATGACCGTCGAGCAGTTCATCGGCTTCCTGATGAGCAAGTTTGCCGGCGTCACCCAAGAGCAATAAGCCCACCGCGCGCCCTCCAGACGCCCGGCCCCTGTGTAAACAGGCGCCGGGCGTTTTGCTGTACGGGTTTTTTACAGACAGGCCGATTCTGAACAATTATTGCGTTGTGAAAACTCGACTACGCTTGCGTGCAGACTGCCTCACCAAGCTTGGCCGAAGGCTGTCATTGTCGGCCACCGTTACGAATGGGCAAGGAGGGCATTGCGACCCGGCTGGCCATGTAAGGATGCTGACAAATGCCGCGTATTGATGGCCCTGTATTACATCGTGGTTTGCGCCCTTTGTTCCGATTCGCCCTGTGCAGCCAGTTGCTCTGGCCAGTGCTGGCGTTGGCCGACACACCCTACGACGAGATGGTGCGCGATGCCCGCGCCGGGCATTACACGCCTGCGCTGACGGTTTTGCGTCAGGTGCCGCCGGGCCAGGCCAGCGACGGCCAGGTCAGCGATCACCTGCAAATCGCCAGTTGGGCCGGGCTCGATGCCGAAGTGGTCAAGGTCTATGAAACCCAAGGTCGCGACCGCGTCCTGCCGGTGCAGGCACTGACCGCCGCCGCGCGTGCCTATCGCAACCTCAAGCGCTGGGATCAGGCCACCCAGGTCTACAACAAAGCGCTGGCGCTGGAGCCGGACAACGCTGACCTGCAACTGGGCCTCGCGCTGACCCAGGCCGATGCCGGCAAGCCCGATCAGGCCGTCACCCGCGCCCAGGCGCTGGTCGCCGCCAAACCCGACGATCCGTCACGCCGCCTGGCCTTGGGCTATGCCCTCGGCCGCGCCGGCAAACAATACGATGCGCTGTTTGAATTCGATCAAGCCTTCATCCGCGCCGGCAACAAACCGGAAGTCGCCCGCGAGTACGTGGTCGCCCTGCAAAAAGCCCGCCTGCCTGAACCGGCGCTGCGTCTGGCCAGTCAACGTCCTGGCCTGATTGATCCGGTGACCTTGCGCCGGCTCGAAGGTGATCTCGCCGCCGAACGCGTGCGCCTCGCCGAACTGGCCACGCGCAGCGAGAAGGAACGCTACGTCATTGCCGACCGCGCGCTGGCCGATTACGACAAATTGCTCGCGACCTGGACCCCTGACGCCACTGCTCACGACGACGTGACGCGCTGGCGCATTGATCGCATGGGCGCGCTCAAGGCCCGCGCGCGCACCGCCGACGTCATCAGCGAGTACCAGGAACTGCAAGCCGAAGGCGTGGAGATTCCGACTTACGCCTTGCGTTGGGTAGCGGCGTCTTATCTGGATCAACGCGAGCCTGAGATTGCCACCGATCTGTATCGCCAGGTGCTTTCGGCGCCGGACGCCGATGTCGGTGATCGTCTTGAGGACACCACTGCGCTGTACTACTCGCTGCTGGAAAGCGACCGCGCCGACGAAGCACGCAAGGTCGCCGAGGACGCAGCGAAAGCTCAGCGTCCGCGCGTCGAGCTCAAGGGCTTGCCGATCGGCAACCCCAACGACGAATGGATGGACGCCCAGCAACTCGCCGCCCAGGCCGGCACCTACGGTTCCGATCTTCCGCACGGCGAAGAGCGTTTGCAGACGCTGGTCGATCAGGCGCCGGGCAACCTTGGCTTGCGTCTGGCCCAGGCCGATCTCTACCTCGCCCGCCAGATGCCGCGCCGCGCGGAAAGCCAGCTCAAGGAAACCGAGAGCATGGCCCCGCGCGATGCCGGCCTGGAGGTCGCGCAGGCGCGCACCGCGATGGAGTTGCAGGAGTGGCGGCAGAACGATGCACTGGTCGACGACGTGGTCGCGCGCTATCCGGACAACCGCCAGGTGCAGCGCCTGGCTCGCGAACGGGAAGTGCATGACATGGCCGAACTGCGCGTCGAAGCCTACGGCGGCAAGGCCAACGGTGGCGGCAGCGGCGATGCCGGTGCGGTCAGCGGCAGCCGTGATTTCGGTATCCAGAGCACCCTTTACAGCCCACCGATCAACGAAGACTGGCGGGGGTTCGCCGGGGCCGGTTATGCCACCCGGGATTTCGCCGAAGGCACCGGTCACCATCGCTTCCAGCGCGTCGGCCTGGAACGGCGCACCCGTGACATGACCCTCGAAGCCGAGGTGTCGAATCACGATTACGGCTTCGGTGACAAACAGGGCGCGCGCCTGGCGATCGCCCGCGACATCAACGATCACTGGCAGTACGGCGGCAGCCTCGAATACCTCTCGGCGGAAACCCCGCTGCGCGCGCTCAACAGCGACATCAAGGCTAACGGCGGCAGTGCGTTCCTGCGCTGGCGCGCCAACGAAAGCCGCGAGTGGCGCGTGTCGGTCAGCCCGTCGCACTTCAGCGATGGCAACAATCGCGTCGAAGCCCTGGTGACCGGGCGCGAGGGCATTTACACCGCGCCGAACATCCAGGTCGACGCCGGCCTGGAAGTCGGCACCAGCCACAACTCGAAATCCGACGACGTACCGTACTTCAACCCGAAGTCGGACTTCAGCGTGATGCCGCTGGTCAACGTCAATCACGTGCTCTACCACCGCTACGAGACTTCCTGGAGCCAGCAATTTCAGGCCGGCGCGGGCACCTACAGCCAGCGCGACCACGGCACCGGCGGCATGGCATTGCTCGGTTACGGCCAACGGTACGCCTGGAACGACGTGTTCGATGTGGGCGGCATGTTCAGTGTGATCAACCGGCCTTACGACGGTGATCGGGAAACTGATCTGCGTCTGCTCGTCGACCTCACTTTCCGCTTCTAGAAGAGTTTGAAGATGCCTTTTATCTCGCGTTTCATCCTTCTGCTGGGAGCGCTGCTGATCAGCGCCTGCGCCCAGCAAGCCCCGGCCTTCGCGCCGCCCTCCGAGCGCCCGGTCGCGGCCAGTGAACAACCGTGGCCAAAAAACCATGTGCTCGGCATTGCCTACCACGATGTCGAAGACCGTGATCCCGATCAGGCCGTGGTGGCGGTGCGCACCGAGCGCATGATCGAGCAGCTCGCCTGGCTGCGCGAGAACGGCTACAAACCAGTGACCGTCGACCAGATCATGGCCGCGCGCAAGGGTGGCCCGGAGCTGCCGGCGAGAGCGGTGCTGCTCAGTTTCGACGACGGTTACGCCAGCTTCTATACCCGCGTGCTGCCGGTGCTGCGCGCCTACAACTGGCCAGCCTTGCTGGCGCCGGTGGGCACCTGGATCGACACGCCGCTCAATCAACCGGTGGATTTCGCCGGCACGCCGCGTAACCGTGACAACTTCCTGACCTGGCAGCAGATCCGCGAAATTTCCAAGTCCGGTCTGGTAGAGATCGCCGCTCACACCGATGCCAACCACAAAGGCATCCTTGGCAACCCGCAGGGCAACCTGCAGCCGGCCGCCGCGACCCGGCGTTATGACCCGGTGACCAAGCGCTATGAATCCGAAGCCGATTTCCAGGCACGCATTCGTACCGACGTGAAGAACATTTCCGAGAAGATCCGCAAGGCCACCGGTTACAAACCTCGGGTCTGGGTCTGGCCGTACGGCACCGCCGACGGTACCTCGCTGACCGTGGTCGGTGAGGAGGGCTATGAAATGGCCCTGACCCTGGACGACGGCCTCGACACCCTCGATAACCTGATGAGCGGGCCGCGCTTCCTCGTCGCGTCCGATCCTGACGGCGAGCATTTCGCCAACAGCATCGTTTCGGTGCAGGCCGAAGGGCCGATGCGCGTGGTGCATGTCGATCTCGACAACGTCTACGACCCGGACCCGGCCCAGCAGGACATCAACCTCGGCAAACTGGTGCAGCGCATGGCTGACCTGGGCGCCAGCACGGTGTTCCTGCAAGCCTTCGCCGATCCCAAGGGCGATGGTCTGGTGCATTCGCTGTACTTCCCCAACCGCCACCTGCCGATGCGCGCCGACCTGTTCGACCGCGTCGCCTGGCAGTTGCGCACCCGTGCCCATGTGAAAGTCTTTGCATGGATGCCGGTGCTGAGTTTCGAACTGGATTCGAAGCTGCCGCGTGTAACCCGCTGGGACCCGAAAACCGCCATCACCTCGGTCGATCCGAAGCAGTACAAACGCCTGTCACCGTTCAATCCCGAAGTGCGCAAGATCATCGGTGAAATCTATGAAGACGTGGCGCGGCTGACCTCGGTCGACGGCATTCTCTACCACGACGATGCGGTGCTCTCGGATTTCGAAGACGCCAGCCCGGATGCCATGAAGGCCTACGCCGCTCAAGGTCTGCCGGGTTCGATTGCCGCGCTGCGTGACGATCCGGCGGCGATGCAACGCTGGACGCGCTTCAAGAGCCGCTACCTGATCGACTTCACCAACGAACTGACCGCCAAGGTCCGTGCGATTCGCGGCCCGCAAGTGCTGACCGCGCGCAACATCTTCGCCGAACCGATGCTCAACCCTGAAAGCGAAGCGTGGTTCGCGCAGAACCTCGATGACTTCCTCGCCACCTACGACTGGACGGCGCCGATGGCCATGCCATTGATGGAAAAACAGACGCTGGCCGAATCCGGCCCGTGGCTGGAAGAACTGGTTGCCACGGTGAAGAAACGTCCCGGCGCGCTCAACCGCACCGTGTTCGAATTGCAGGCGCGTGACTGGAACCAGAAGGATCAGGCCGATATCGATGCCGTGCATCTGGCGGACTGGATGGGCCGGCTCAAGCGCCAGGGCGCGACCAGTTTCGGTTACTACCCGGACAACTTCCTCGACAACCTGCCAGACCTGAAAACCGTAAGGCCTGCACTCTCCAACAAATGGAATCCATAACATGCTGGATAGACTGTTAGCCCTGCTTGTTCTGGCGATTGTCCTTGGCGTTCCGCTGGGGCTGATCTTCCTCGTGACCGGCCAGTTCCTGATGTCGTTCGTGTTCTTCTACCCACTGTTCATGTCCGGGTTGTGGATCGCCGGCGGCCTGTATTTCTGGCTGCACTGGGAGCGTCACTGGCCATGGCAGGACGACACGCTGCCGCCGCCGCTGGAAGGTGAGCCGCTGATTTCGATCCTGATTCCTTGCTACAACGAAGGCGATAACGCTGCCGATACCATTTACGCGGCGCTGGCCCAGCACTACCCGAACATCGAAGTCATCGCGATCAACGACGGCTCCAAGGACAACACTGCCGAAGTGCTCGATGCGCTGGCCAAGGAAGATCCGCGACTGCGGGTTCTGCATCTGGCGGAAAACCAGGGCAAGGCTGTGGCTCTGCGCATGGGCGCGATCGCTGCGCGCAGCGAGTATCTGGTGTGCATCGACGGCGACGCCTTGCTGGCCCCGAACACTGCGGCTTATCTGGTCGCGCCGATGCTGGATAACGCACGTCTTGGCGCGGTCACCGGCAACCCGCGTATCCGCACGCGTTCGACCTTGATCGGGCGGGTGCAGGTCGGCGAGTTCTCTTCGATCATCGGTCTGATCAAACGCACGCAACGGGTGTTCGGGCGCATCTTTACCGTCTCCGGCGTGATCGTCGCGTTCCGTCGTACTGCGCTGAACCGGGTCGGCTACTGGAGCCCGGACATGATCACCGAAGACATCGACATCAGCTGGAAGCTGCAACTCGATCACTGGAGCATCTTCTACGAACCGCGTGCGCTGTGCTGGATCCTCATGCCGGAAACCCTCGGTGGCCTGTGGAAGCAGCGTCTGCGCTGGGCTCAGGGCGGCGCCGAAGTGCTGTTCAAGAACATTCGCGGCATCTGGCAGTACCGCCATCGCTACCTGTGGCCGCTGCTGTTCGAGTACTGCCTGTCCACCGGTTGGGCGTTCACTTTCCTGCTGTCGGTGATTTTCTGGGGCATGGGCAAGTTCATGGTCATGCCCGACGCGATCGCCGTCGATCACCTGATGCCACCGGCCTTTACCGGTCTGTTGCTGGCGTTCGTCTGCCTGGTGCAGTTCGCTGTCAGCATCATCATCGATCGGCGCTATGAACCGGGTCTGGGCAAGACCATGTTCTGGGTGGTCTGGTATCCGCTGGTGTTCTGGCTCGTCAGTCTGCTGACCACCCTGGTCAGCTTCCCCAAGGTGTTGTTCAGCCAACACAAAAAACGCGCGCGCTGGGTCAGTCCTGATCGGGGTATCAAACCGCTGGGCGACGACCAGGAGGAAGTCATCAAATGAAAATTATCCGGACTCGCCAACGGCCCTTTCTGGTGGTGATCGACGTGATCCTCACCGTCCTGGCCTGGGTCGGCCTGCTGTTCCTGCTGGTACGCGGGTTATGGCCATTGATCGAAACCAGCGGCGGCCCGCGCATCGATCATTCGGCGTTCGATGCCTTGGGGACTCTGCAGGTTTATATGTGGGTGGCGCTCGTCAACGCGGTGATCCTGATCGGTTGGGCGCGTTACCAGCAACGCAAAAGCCGCAGCTTCGCCCAGCGCCGTTTGCCGTCGCCGGTAATTGGTGATGAAGGTCTGAGCAAGAGTTTCAAACTGTGCGATGAGCGTTTCCAGAAACTGCGCACGCCGGGGGTGATGACCATTCACAACGATCAGGACGGCGACATCAGCCATGTCGAAACGCATTTGTGGCCGCTTCAGCAGCAAGCACTACCGGCGCCGCTGGCACCTTTGGAGCATCCACGGGTGATCTTTCTGCATGCCGAAGAAGACGACAGTCGCGAGCCGGTGAAACGCCTGACCTGACCTCGTACAGCGCCGGTGTCAGGCCTGGATCAGCGTCCAGGCCTCTTTCATCCGCAAAGGTTGCTTCATGCGCTCAGCCAGCAGCGCCATTGCGCGTTGCTTGTCGCAGGCCATCGCCGCAACAACGATGCCGTCTTTTGCGAACAGGCCAATGAACGGCGGCTGTTCCGGCTCACCGCTGAACTCGACCTCGTCCCATTCTTGAGCGTGACCGAGATAGTCGTAGTTCTTGCCAAAGTGGTAGGTCCAGAAAAACGGCACATCCAGATAATGTTCCTCGCCACCGAGCATGTTGGCCGCAGCGATGCGCGCGTGTTGCTGGGCCAGGCGCCAATGCTCAATGCGGGTTGGCTGGCCGTTCAACGGAAACGTGGCGATATCGCCGATGGCCCACAGGCCATCGGCGACGCGCATGCCGTCATCGACACGCAAGGATTGGTCTTCTTCCTTGGGCAATGATTCGAAAGGTTCAGTGGCCGGGTGAACGCCGACGCCGGCGAGAACCAGATCCGCTGCCAAGCGCAGACCGTTGTCGAGCAGCACGCCCTCGACCTTGTCCTCGCCAAGGATCTGCGTAGCCTCGTGTTCGTTGATGTACTTCACCCCGTGCTCTTCGTGCAACCCGCGAATCGCTTTGCCCACGGCCTCGCCGAATTGCTTGGCAAACGGGACTGCGTGGCGTGCCATCACGGTAACGTCGAGGCCGAACTCGCGCAGGGCTGACGCGCATTCGAGGGCGATGAAACTGTCGCCGATGATCACCGCGCGCTGGCCCGGTTGAGCGGCGTTGATGATCTGTTCAGCCTGTGCTTTCGAACGCAGGACGAAGACGTTGGCCAACTCGGCACCAGGCAGCTTCAACGGATTGGGCACGCCACCGGTGGCGAGTACAGCGGCGTCGTAGCGCAGGATGCCGCCGTTGTTCAGATGGAGCGCTTTGCCTGGGGCGTCGAGTGAAGTCACTTCGCTTTGTACGCGTTCAATGCGTTGCGCTTGATAGAACGCCTCATCGCGCAGGGGCGGCACTTCTTTCGGCGACATCTCCCCGGCGAGAACAAATTTGCTCAACACCGTGCGGTCGTAGCCGGCATCCGGTTCGCCATCGACCAGCACGATGCGTCCGCCGAAACCCTTCTCCCGTAGCGCCGCCGCGCAAGCCGTGCCCGCGGCGCCGGCACCCACGACAACAAAGGTTCTTGGATCGTCAGCGGGCGGGGTGTGCGGATCGGGCAGGGGCTGGTCATCGACCCAGACTTCATCGCCACGCAACTCCAGCGGATAGCGCTTGAGACTGTCCAGCGATGGCGGCTCGCACAGGCCACCGTCCTCGGCGCGGTACGCGGCTTTGTGCCAGGGGCAGATCAACCGGCCGTGACACAACGCCCCCTCGGCCAACGGTGCGCCGGCATGTGGACACAGGCCCTGAAACGCCCGCAACTCGCCGTTGGCACGCAGCAGGACGATCTTGCAGTCACCGATTTCGACTTGCAGGCCACGGTCTTGCGGGACATCGGCGAAACGGGCGACACGGTGCAGGGACATTTTCGGCTTCCTCGCAGGCATTTCTCTTGTGAGTTGGCGGCGCCGCGCGAGGTTCAGCCATTTGCTACTGCCAAGGCACGAACGGTACAGCTATAGTTTGCGGGCCGACGACGGCCTCACTGCACAAGGTGCTCCCGGAATGACCCGATTGACCTCTTTCAACCCATGGCTGGCGGCCATCGCCGTGACCCTTTGCATGCAGTTCCCGGCACAGGCCCAGGAGCGCTTCACCCTGAGCATCCCCGGCGTGTCGGATAACCGTCTGTTCACCTCGGCCGCCGCCAGCGACGCACCCGGTTGCGGCGGCAAGAACCAGTCGCCGGCGCTGAGCTGGAACGCCGGCCCGGCCGGAACCCAGAGCTACGCCATCGTCATGCACGACCCGGATGGCCAGAAAGGTCTGGGCGTCGATCACTGGATTCACTACGGCATCAAACCCACCACCCACCAGATCGCGGCCGGCGTCGGCGCCAAATCCGCGCTCGAAGGCGTCGGCGGCACCAACAGCAAAGGCAACACCCACTACATGGGTCCGTGCCCGCCAGTGGGCGACAGCGCGCACCACTACATCATCCAGATCTACGCCCTCGATCTTGCCCCGGACGCCTTGCCCGCCGGCCTGACCCGCGCCGAGCTGATGGAAAAAATCAAAGGCCATGTGCTGCGTAACAGCAGCGCGGTGCGGCGTTATCACCGCTGAGGTTCGGCCGCTCACGGGCGGCTGACTGCCCGATTCCCCAGCCATTTGGCATTGCCCCGCGAAAACGCGCACTATCGATCCATTGCCAATGCGCTGGAGGACACCGTGGCAGCAAAAATCGACCGCATCGCCCAGCTACTCAACTGCCCGGAAAAGGGCGAACAAATGCGGCGTGCAGTAACCGAGACACGTAAGGAATTTCTGCTGAATCAGCCGGAAGAAGACCTCGTTGAAGAAGACGAGGTATTTGACGAGGCTGAGGAGGAGGGGGATGACGACGATGAATATGATGAGTTTGACTGGACCACGGAGTGACGTGCTTTGAAATCCTACCTCCATAGGCGATGGATGCGTTTGACCCTTGACCGCGAATAGCTGACGCCTGCACGCCGTTGGCTATTTGCTGATTGACCCAAGACTTCTTAAAAGAGCACTATTAGGTACTTTTTTACGTACCCTTGGAGTCGTTATGGAGCAGCTGCTTGCTAATCGCTCGGTGAGTATTACCGAATTGAAACGCAGTCCCAGTACGGTGATTGACCAGGCTGGGACAGAACCCATCGCCGTTCTCAACCATAATCGTCCGGCTGCCTATTTATTAGCCCATGCGACATATCAAGAACTATTAGATCGTCTTCGAGCGGCTGAATTGCGTGAAGCGATTGCTGCAAGTCGAAATGATCTTCGTCCGCCTGTTGCAGCCGATACGGTATTTGCGGAGCTTGATGCGCTTATAGATGGCATCGAAGCTGAGCAAAATCATGGATGAAGCGATTATTATTTTCTGAAATCTCTCGAGATGATCTGTTGCAGATTGTCCGCTATATCGCTCGTGACAATCCTGGACGTGCTCGTTCTTTCGTCGCCGAATTACGTATGCGATGTGCTCAATTGACCAGTTTGCCAAATCAAGGAATTGCCCGGGAGGATTGCGCCAGAGGTCTGAAAATGATCACTCACGGCAGATACCTCATTTTCTACTCAATATTGAAAAGTGATGTGCTGATAGAGCGGGTACTACATGGCGCGCGGGATACAACGCGGCTATTTGATACCCCCACCACGGATCAGCCTCAATAAGTCTCATATATCGTTACCCACAAAAAAGCCCCGGACCATCACAGTCCGGGGCTTTCTCGTTTGATTCATGGTGCACCAGGCGGGATTCGAACCCACGACCCCTGCCTTCGGAGGGCAGTACTCTATCCAGCTGAGCTACTGGTGCAGCGGGCGACATCATACCTAGGTCGGCTCAGGGCGTCCATGCCGGGTTTGGCGGGTTTTGTCAGTGTGCGTGTCGGCACAAAATCGCTGCATTCCTTAAAGCGGTAACGTCCTGCAAAACCCTCGCTTGGCGCTTTGCCGGGGTTGATCTAAGGTTTTTCCTGCGGCAAGGGTTTTCGGTACGTTGATCTGAAAAGCGGCATTTTTGTTCTTTTTTTCGAACGACCTATTGTCCTTTACCCCCTTTGAACCTACGATCCGTTTGAGATTTCAAACGCTCTTTGGCGGGATGTTGCAGCGCAAGTGCGCCCGGTCGTGCACTGTTGATGCGCCACAATCCGCTCACTGATTTCCCTGACGGCAGCCTTGCGAGGCGCCTTTCTACAATCATAATTTGCTCCGCGCAGGCCGCGGTGCTGTTAAGGAAAGCCGACATGCAGCTTAAAGACACCCAGTTGTTTCGCCAGCAAGCCTTCATCGATGGCGCTTGGGTCGATGCCGACAACGGTCAGACGATCAAGGTCAACAACCCGGCCACCGGCGAAATCCTCGGCACCGTGCCGAAGATGGGCGCCGCTGAAACCCGCCGTGCCATCGAGGCCGCCGACAAGGCGCTGCCGGCCTGGCGTGCACTGACTGCCAAAGAGCGTGCCGGCAAGCTGCGTCGCTGGTTCGAACTGATGATCGAGAACCAGGACGATCTCGCGCGCCTGATGACCCTCGAGCAAGGCAAGCCGCTGGCCGAAGCCAAGGGCGAAATCGTTTACGCCGCATCGTTCATCGAGTGGTTCGCCGAAGAAGCCAAGCGCATCTACGGTGATGTGATTCCAGGCCACCAGCCGGACAAGCGCCTGATCGTGATCAAGCAGCCGATCGGCGTCACAGCTGCGATCACCCCGTGGAACTTCCCGGCAGCAATGATCACTCGCAAGGCCGGCCCGGCGTTGGCCGCCGGTTGCACCATGGTGCTCAAGCCGGCTTCGCAAACTCCGTTTTCCGCTTTCGCCCTGGCCGAACTGGCTCAGCGTGCAGGCATTCCGGCGGGCGTGTTCAGCGTGGTATCCGGCAGCGCCGGCGACATCGGCAGCGAGCTGACCAGCAACCCGATCGTGCGCAAACTGTCCTTCACCGGCTCGACCGAAATCGGTCGCCAGTTGATGGCCGAATGCGCCAAGGACATCAAGAAAGTCTCGCTGGAACTGGGCGGCAACGCGCCGTTCATCGTGTTCGACGACGCCGATCTGGATAAGGCCGTCGAAGGCGCGATCATTTCCAAGTACCGCAACAACGGTCAGACCTGCGTCTGCGCCAACCGTCTGTACATTCAGGACGCGGTCTACGATGCGTTCGCCGAGAAGCTGAAAGTGGCGGTGGCCAAACTGAAGATCGGCAACGGTCTGGAAGACGGCACCACCACCGGCCCGCTGATCGACGAAAAAGCCGTGGCCAAGGTTCAGGAACACATCGCTGACGCCGTAAGCAAAGGCGCCACCGTGCTGGCGGGCGGCAAGGCGATGGAAGGCAATTTCTTCGAGCCGACCATCCTGACCAACGTGCCTAAAAACGCGGCCGTGGCCAAGGAAGAAACCTTCGGTCCGCTGGCGCCGCTGTTCCGCTTCAAAGACGAAGCCGAAGTGATCGCCATGTCCAACGACACCGAATTCGGTCTGGCCTCGTATTTCTATGCACGTGATCTGGGCCGCGTGTTCCGTGTCGCCGAAGCGCTGGAGTACGGCATGGTCGGCGTCAACACCGGGCTGATCTCCAACGAAGTCGCGCCGTTTGGCGGCATCAAGGCTTCCGGCCTGGGCCGTGAAGGCTCCAAGTACGGCATTGAAGATTACCTGGAAATCAAATACCTCTGCCTGGGCATCTAAGCCGGGAAAGGGATCGCTGCAAACGCAAAGGGCACGAGAGCGCTGTCCCTTTGCGTGGTTTCAAACAGAAATTTTCTCTGCGGCCGGGAACGCCGTGGCAGTCGATCATCGCATGCTGCCACCGCCGATTCCTCCCGCTTCATCCTTGAACCACGCCGCCCGATGAGCGGCGAATGAGGACTGTAATGAGCAAGACTAACGCTGAACTGATGGCCCGCCGCACCAATGCCGTACCTCGTGGTGTTGGCCAGATTCACCCGATCTTCGCCGAGTCGGCAAAGAACGCCACCGTGACCGACGTTGAAGGTCGCGAGTTCATCGACTTCGCTGGCGGTATCGCTGTACTGAACACCGGCCACGTGCACCCGAAAATCATCGCCGCCGTGACTGAACAGCTGAACAAGCTGACCCACACCTGCTTCCAGGTGCTGGCTTACGAGCCCTACGTTGAGCTGTGCGAAAAAATCAACGCCAAGGTTCCGGGTGACTTCGCCAAGAAAACCCTGCTGGTCACCACCGGTTCCGAAGCCGTCGAAAACGCCGTGAAGATCGCCCGTGCCGCCACTGGCCGCGCTGGCGTGATCGCTTTCACCGGCGCTTACCACGGTCGCACCATGATGACCCTCGGCCTGACCGGTAAAGTCGTGCCGTACTCGGCGGGCATGGGCCTGATGCCAGGCGGCATCTTCCGCGCGCTGTACCCGAACGAACTGCACGGCGTGAGCATCGACGATTCGATCGCTTCCATCGAACGCATCTTCAAGAACGACGCCGAGCCGAAAGACATCGCTGCAATCATCATCGAGCCGGTGCAGGGCGAAGGCGGTTTCTACGTCGCGCCGAAGGAATTCATGAAGCGTCTGCGCGCTTTGTGCGACCAGCACGGCATTCTGCTGATTGCGGACGAAGTGCAGACCGGCGCTGGCCGTACCGGCACCTTCTTCGCCATGGAACAGATGGGCGTTGCCGCCGATCTGACCACTTTCGCCAAGTCTATCGCTGGCGGCTTCCCGCTGGCCGGCGTGTGCGGCAAGGCCGAGTACATGGACGCCATCGCTCCGGGCGGTCTGGGCGGCACCTACGCCGGTAGCCCGATCGCTTGCGCCGCTGCGCTGGCAGTCATGGAAGTGTTTGAAGAAGAGCAACTGCTGGACCGCTGCAAGGCTGTCGGCGAGCGCCTGGTCACCGGTTTGAAGGCGATTCAGGCCAAGTACCCGGTCATCGGTGAAGTGCGTGCGCTGGGCGCAATGATCGCGGTCGAGCTGTTCGAAAACGGCGACAGCCACAAGCCGAACCCGACTGCCGTGGCTGCCGTGGTGGCCAAGGCGCGTGACAAGGGCCTGATCCTGCTGTCCTGCGGCACTTACGGTAACGTGCTGCGTGTGCTGGTTCCGCTGACGTCGCCGGACGAGCAACTGGACAAAGGCCTGGCGATCATCGAAGAGTGCTTCTCTGAACTCTGATCCGCTCGCGTGACCCGCTCGACAAAAACCCGCTTCGGCGGGTTTTTTTCGTCCCTTGAAACACATCGGACCTGTTTGCGCTGTATCGAATCGCCAGCATTGGCTAAGGTTCAGGCATTGCAAGGAGAGCGCGCATGACTGCCGTTGATTTACCCGCCGTACCCCGGGTGCTGATTGCCGAGGCTGATCCCTGGTCCCGCGACCTGCTCAAACAAGTGCTGCTCAACGTGCGCTGCGATGCGCGCCTGGATTTGTGTGCCGATGGCCAGCAGGCGATGTCGTTGCTCAGCGAGGTGCCCTATGACTTGGCCATCGTCGATTGGGAGCTGCCTGGCATCGACGGATTGCATGTGCTGCGCAGCGTCCGCCAGCGCAAACGCAATCCGCCGTTGCCGTTCATTCTGATGAGCAGCCGCAACGACAGCGCCAGCGTGCGCGAAGCGATTCCGCTGGCGCCGACGGCGTACCTGACCAAACCGTTGAACATGGAAGGCCTGACCGAGCGCTTGCAGGGCTTGCTGCTCAACGCTGGCGAAGCGGTGGTTTGCGAAGTGCCGGCACTGGCGCCGGGCATGACCCTGTCGGTGTTCCTTGAGCGGCGTCGCGAGCAGGCTGATGGCGCGCCGCTGATGACCGACGTGCAAGTGGCGGTCAAGCGCAGCCTCAATCCCGAGGGGCTGGACCTCAAGCTGCTGGAGGAAGAGGTCCGCACCGATCCGCAGATTACCGCCGTGCTGATCGCAGCCGCCAACAGTGCCGCGCAACACTACGGCGCGCCGGTGCAAACCCTGGCCCAGGCGCTGCACCGACTCGGCACCGGGCAAAGCATGAACCTGATTCTCGGCCTGGCGCTCAAACGCAGCGCGCGGCTCAGCGATCCATGCCTGGCGGATTACGCCGAGCGCTATTGGGGGCTGTCACTGCACACGGCGGAATACGCCCGCACGCTGGCGCGCCTGCTCGATCTCGATCAGGAGCGCTGCTATTGCGCGGGCATGCTGCATCGGCTCGGCGATCTGGCGCTGCTGCGCTGCCTGCAGGAATGGCAGCAAGCTGGCGGCGAACTGGACGAGTTGGAGGAGGTCGGTGAAGCGTTGGCGAAGTTTGGCGCCTCTTATGGCTCGGCATTGCGCACCCGCTGGCGTCTGCCGCTGGAGTTGCGCGAGTTGATTGCTTCGGCCTACCAGCTCGGTGGTGGCGTTTACAGTCGCGAGGCGCTGGTGATGCACATGGCCGCGCAGATGGCGCGGCTGACCGAGCATGAAGGCGTTGAGGAACTGGCGAAGAGCCGGACGGCGCGGTTGCTCAAGATCGGGCTGCCGGAGTTGATGCGGATGCGCAAATGACAGATCACCACATTCCGATGTGGGAGAGAGCCTGCTCGCGAAGGTGGCGTGTCATTCAGCTTTGAGTTCACTGACAGAACGCTTTCGCGAGCAGGCTCGTTCCCACAGGTACAGCACCAGGCGTGGAAACCGGGATCAGGCCGCAATGATCCGGTTCTTGCCCTGCCGTTTCGCCTCGTACATCGCGGCATCCGCGCGGGCGAACAGGCTGTCCAGGCTCTTGTCTTCGTCGGTGAGGTTGGTCAGGCCCTGGCTTACGGTGATGCTGAATGCTTGGCCGTCGTGGTTGAAGCGCAGTCGCTGGATCTCCTGTTGCAGGCGCTCCGCCACTTGCACGGCCATCTCCGGCGCGCAGCCGGGAAACACCGCGGCGAACTCCTCACCGCCAATCCGCCCGAACAGGTCGCCACGGCGCAATGAGCCGCGCCCGCATTCGGCGATCCGTTGCAGCACATTGTCGCCTTCGGGGTGGCCGTAGCTGTCGTTGATCACTTTGAAATCGTCGATGTCCAGCAGCAGGAAGGCCAGCGGTGTGCCTTGGCGCCGCGCCTCGGCGAACTCGCGGTGGGCGCATTCGAAGAAGTGGCGGCGGTTGCTGCTTTGCGTCAGCACATCGGTGGTGGCCAAGCGTTGCAGCTCGGTTTCCATGTGTTTTTTGTCGGTGATGTCTTCGGCGATGCCGACGATGATCACCGGCTGCCCGGGCTCGTCCTGGCGATTGATAAAGCATTTGTCGCTGAGCCAGCGCACCTGGCCATCGGCCGCGATGATGCGGTACTCGCGATCTTCCACCGCACCTCGGTGCAGGACTTCGGCAAGGCTTTGTTCAGCGTACTCCAGATCATCGGGGTAAATGCTGTCACGCCACTGGTTGTAGTCAGCCAGCACAAGCGCGGCGGAACGGCCGAAGATCCGCTCATAGGCCGGACTGACGTACAGCACCTGCCGGGTTTCCCAGTTGAAAGCCCAGAGCACGGCGTTGACGCTGACCAGCAGCGAACTGATCAATTGTTCGCGCTCGCTCAGGCGCGCGACTTCGCCCTGCGCATGCATCAGCGCCATCAGCGTTTGCGCGGCCTCGGGCCATTGGGTGAAGGTTGTGTCTTTCTGGTTGTTGTTGACCATCGGCACAAATCTCAAAGGGCGCGCCGCAATATCGACAACGGCCACAGGACAACCCGCCGGAGTGGCGAAGTGTCTTTGAGATAGAGGATTTTCGGCGAAGTTCCCGGCCATTACCGAGTCCCGCCGGGCGGCGGGGTTAAGGAGGCGACGTGTGTAACGAGGCTGCGATCTTCGAGATCGCAGCCTCGTTGCAGGTCAGGCAGTCGCAGGACGCAGCGAGTAGGTTTTCAGCTGATCAGCAAAATCCCGCAACGACTGGATGCCACTGGCCTCGGCCTCGTGAATCCATTCCTTGATGGCGGCCAGCATGTCGTGGCCATTGGAACTGGTCTTGACCCAGATCTGCTGCAAAGCCAGGCGCTTCTCGTAGATCACTTTCAAAGCATGGCTGTGTTCGAGCATGGTCTGGATGCGCAGGTGATGACGGTCTTCCAGCAGGCTGGTTTCCCGCGACAGCAGGCGTTTGGCCCGGTGGAACTGGTGGCGCACCGAATGATCGACCTTGGCCAGCTCTTGCTTGACCAGCGGACCGATCACCAATTTGCGGTACTGGGCCATGATCTGGAAGCGGTTGTTGAGGATCGCCATGGCGGTGTCCATGTCCAGGCTGCCCTTGCCTTCGACGCGGTGGGCAATCGGTGCGACCCGCTGCACCTTGGCCAGACGCAGGAAGCAGAAGACCTTGATCCACGCCCAGCCGAGGTCGAATTCCCACTTCTTCACCGACAGCTTGGCCGAGTTGGGGTAGGTGTGATGGTTGTTGTGCAGCTCTTCGCCGCCGATCAGGATGCCCCACGGTACCAGATTGGTCGCCGCGTCACGGCATTCGAAGTTGCGGTAGCCGACAGCATGGCCCAGACCGTTGATCACGCCAGCGGCCCACACCGGAATCCACATCATCTGGATCGCCCAGATGGTGATGCCGATGGTGCCGAACAGCAGCAGGTCGATCACGCCCATGATCGCCACACCCAGCAGCGGATAGCGGCTGTAGACGTTGCGTTCGATCCAGTCTTCCGGGCAGTTCTTGCCGTAGATGCGCAGGGTTTCCGGGTTCTGCGCTTCGCTGCGATACAGCTCGGCGCCGGTGCGCAGCACCGTGGACAAGCCCTTGATGACCGGGCTGTGCGGGTCATCTTCGGTTTCGCATTTGGCGTGGTGTTTACGGTGGATGGCGGTCCACTCGCGGGTGTTCTGCGCCGTGGTCAGCCACAGCCAGAAACGGAAAAAGTGCTTGAGACCCGCATTCAGCTCGAGCGAGCGGTGGGCCGAGTAACGGTGCAGATAGACCGTGACGGCAACAATCGTCACATGGGTCATCAGCAGGGTGACCGCGACCAGTGACCAGGCCGACAAGCCAAGAAAACCTTCGTACCACATAGGCTATAGGGCCCTCGATAAAGATAAAAACAGCCGTTGCATTATCACTAAGCACACAGATAAAACCAGTCGCCCTTTCAGATAAGAAGTCGCTGAATGTTTCTTCACCTATAATTCCAACCTTTTTGTAGGGACATGGACGACCGAATGTCTGCGACTTACCGCGATGCCATGCGTGCAGCGCTGCTCTACCTCGTACTCGCCGCCGTATGGCTGCAGGTTTCTGATCATTTATTGAGCAGATTCTTCGATGACTCCAGTGCGCTGGCCCGTTGGCAACTGATCAACGGTTATTTGCTGGCAGCGATCAGTGCCGGGCTGATTTTTCTCGCGCGGGCGCGGCTGTGTCGGTTTCTCGGCATCGGTGCCCGCCTGCGCGAGCGCCACAGCGACCGTGAGCGTCTGCGTCAGGCGGCCGCCGTGTTCGATTGCACCCGCGAAGGCGTGCTGGTTACCGATCACCGGGGCCTGATCGTCCACGTCAACCGCGCCTTTATCCAGATCACCGGTTATCGGCGCGACGAAGTCATCGGCCAGCAGCCCAGTCTGTTCAAGTCCGGCCATCATCCGCCGGGCTTCTATCAGGCGATGTTCGCCACCCTTGAGGCTGAAGGTGAATGGAGCGGTGAGATCTGGAACCGGCGCAAGACCGGCGAGATTTATCCACAGTGGCAGACCATTCGGGTGATTCACGATGATTTCGGCCGGCTCAGCCATTACGTGGCGGTGTTCTCCGACATCAGTGCGATCAAGGATTCCGAGTCCGAGCTCAAACACCTGGCGCATCACGATCCGTTGACCGATCTGCCCAATCGCCTGCTGTTCAGCGACCGCGCCGAGCAGGCGTTGGCGTCGGCGCAGACACACAAGCGTGGCTGCGCGCTGCTGATGCTCGATCTGGATCATTTCAAGATGATCAACGACAGCCTCGGGCATAACGTCGGCGACCGATTGCTCAAAGCGGTGGCGACGAGGTTACAGGCATTGTTCGGCCCCGGCATCACCCTCGCAAGGCTCGGCGGTGACGAGTTCGCGGTGCTCGCGGAAAGTTGTCCACAGCCGGCCCAGGCCGCCGCGCTGGCGCAACGGACTCTGGACGCGTTGAAGGAGCCGGTGCTGGTAGATGGCAATCAACTGTTCATCAACGCGAGCATCGGCATCAGCCTGTTTCCCAGCGATGCCCTCAGCGCCGAGCAGTTGTTGCGCAATGCCGACAGTGCGCTGTTCAAGGCCAAAAGCAGCGGGCGCAATGGCTACGCGCTGTACACCGAAGAGCTCACCGCCCACGCCCAGCAACGGGTCGAAATCGCCTTCGAGCTGCGCCGCGCACTGGAGCAGGACGAGCTGCGCGTCTACTACCAACCGGTGCATGACCTGCAAAGCAGCCGTCTGATCGGCGTCGAGGCACTGGTGCGCTGGCAGCATCCGCAGCGCGGCCTGGTGTCGCCGGCGGAATTCATTCCGATTGCCGAGCGCACCGGGCTGATCGCCGAGATCGATGCCTGGGTGATGCAGCAGGCCTGCCGACAGATGTGCCAATGGCAGCAGAGCGGTGTGGTGCTGGCGTTCGTCGCGGTGAATGTTTCGTCGCGGCTGTTTGCCCGACGTGAGCTTTACCAGCAGGTAGCGCAGGTGCTGCACGACACGGGGCTGGATCCGGCGTACCTGGAACTGGAAGTTACCGAAAGCGCGGTGATGGACGACCCGGAAGTGGCGCTGGAACAAATGCATCGCTTGCGCGAACTGGGTGTGCGTCTGGCCATCGATGATTTCGGCACGGGTTATTCCTCGCTGTTGCGGCTCAAGCGCCTGCCGGTGCAGAAACTCAAGATCGATCAGGGCTTCGTCGCAGGGTTGCCGTGGGATGAGGATGACGTGGCGATTGTCCGGGTGATCATCGCGCTGGCGCGGAGCATGGGTATGCAGGTGCATGCCGAGGGGATCGAGCAGGCTGAGCAGGCAACATTTCTGTTGGCGCAGGAATGCGATCTGGGGCAGGGCTACTGGTTTGGGCGGCCGGTGTCTGCGGATCGGCTTGATTGGGCGAAAACGCCATTGATTGGCTGAATAGGCCTATCTGGCTATCACCGACCTTGTGGTGAGGGGATTTATCCCCGTTGGACTGCGTAGCAGTCCCTTTTTTTGGGGCCGCTTCGCGACCCAACGGGGATAAATCCCCTCGCCACAAGTTCTCTTGACGAGTTCAAATCAGCGCAAACCCCTTGCCCTTCCTCATATTATTTTCTGGTTATATAAACATTCTTAAATAGTCTTTTTAAGAATATCCATGCCTCTCTTATATTGCTCCCACGCCGAACGCAGTGCCGCCCACTGCCAGGCAAATCCCCTTCAAAGGAGCAGCACCATGAGCGCATCCCTTCGCAGCGTTGACGGTCAGGACGAAAGCACCATCTTGCGGGAAATCCAGAGCGCCCTGCGCGATCTGCGGTTCGGCGCGGTGGAGATCACTGTGCACAACGCGCAAGTCGTACAGATCGAACGCAAAGAGAAATTCCGTTTGCAGCAACCCGCTAAGCAACCGGGCTGAGATCAAAAGATCGCAGCCTGCGGCGGCTCCTACAGGGGGCTGTGTGCAGGAGCTGGCGAAGGCGGCGATCTTTCAACGGGACCCGATTCCAACAATACACAAGAAAAAGCCACCACCAAGAATTCAGGAGCTTTCACCATGTCGTCGATTCGCCGTTATGCTTTGGCCGCGCTGGCCAGTGCCGTGTTTGCCGGTTCCGCCGTTGCCAAGGATTACGAGCTGCTCAACGTGTCGTATGACCCGACGCGCGAGCTGTATCAGGAATACAACGCCGAATTCATCAAGTTCTGGCAGCAGGATCATGCCGGCGACACGGTGAAAATCCAGCAGTCCCATGGCGGTTCGGGCAAGCAGGGCCGTGCGGTAATCGACGGTCTGCGTGCTGACGTGGTGACCCTGGCCCTGGCCGGTGACATCGATGAAATCGCCAAGCTCGGCAAGAGCCTGCCCGCCGACTGGCAGAAGCGTCTGCCGGAAGCGAGCACGCCGTACACCTCGACCATCGTGTTTCTGGTGCGCAAGGGCAACCCGAAAGGCATCAAGGACTGGGGCGATCTGGTCAAGAACGACGTCTCGGTGATCACGCCGAACCCGAAAACTTCGGGTGGCGCGCGCTGGAACTTCCTCGCCGCTTGGGCCTATGGCCTGAAAGCCAACGGTGGTGACGAAGCCAAGGCGAAGGAATACGTACAGACTCTGTTCAAGCACGTGCCGATCCTCGATACCGGCGCCCGTGGTTCGACCATTACCTTCGTCAACAACGGTCAGGGCGACGTGTTGCTAGCCTGGGAGAACGAAGCATTCCTGGCGCTGAAAGAAGACGGCGGCGCAGACAAGTTCGATATCGTCGTGCCGTCGCTGTCGATCCTCGCCGAACCGCCAGTGGCGGTGGTCGACAAGAATGCCGAGAAGAAGGGCAACGCGCAGATCGCCGAAGCCTACCTCAAGCATCTGTACAGCCCGGCCGGCCAGGAAATCGCCGCGAAAAACTTCTATCGTCCACGTGACAAGGACGTAGCGGCCAAGTACGCCCAGCAGTTCCCGAAACTGGAGCTGGTGACCATCGACAAGGACTTCGGCGGCTGGAAATCCGCGCAGCCGAAATTCTTCAACGACGGCGGCGTGTTCGACCAGATTTATCAGGCGCAGTAATCTGACTTGCAAACTGAGGGAGTGAACTCTTGTGGCGAGGGGATTTATCCCCGTTGGGCTACGCAGTAGCCCCAAAATCAGCAATTGCGACAAACCAGATACACCGCATGCGATGGTTTTGGGGCAGCTACGCTGCCCAACGGGGATAAATCCCCTCGCCACAGGGCTCGCTCCCACATTGATGCGTTCAGCGGAATGCTTTTAACCAGGGACTTTTATGTCGCGTCGTATCTCCCCCGTCATACCCGGCTTCGGGCTGACGCTGGGTTACACCTTGGTGTACCTCAGTCTGATTGTGCTTATCCCGCTGGCGGCGATGTTCGTCCACGCCGCCCAGCTGACCTGGGATCAGTTCTGGACGATCATCTCCGCGCCGCGTGTGCTGGCCGCTTTGAAGCTGAGCTTCGGCACCGCGCTGTGCGCGGCGATCATCAACGGCATCATCGGCACGTTGCTGGCCTGGGTGCTGGTGCGCTACACCTTCCCCGGGCGCAAGGTGATCGACGCGATGATCGATCTGCCGTTCGCCCTGCCGACAGCCGTGGCCGGTATTGCGCTGACCGCGCTGTACGCGCCGGCCGGGCTGGTCGGGCAATTTGCCGCTGACCTCGGTTTCAAGATCGCCTACACCCCGCTGGGCATCACCCTCGCGCTGACCTTCGTCACGCTGCCGTTCGTGGTGCGCACGGTGCAACCGGTACTGGCCGATATTCCCCGTGAAGTCGAAGAAGCGGCGGCGTGCCTGGGTGCGAAGCCATGGCAGGTATTTCGCCACATTCTGGTTCCGGCACTGCTGCCCGCCTGGCTGACCGGTTTTGCCCTGGCGTTCGCGCGTGGCGTCGGCGAGTACGGTTCGGTGATTTTCATCGCCGGCAACATGCCGATGAAAACCGAGATCCTGCCGCTGCTGATCATGGTCAAACTCGACCAGTACGATTACACCGGCGCTACCGCCATTGGCGTACTGATGCTGGTGGTTTCCTTCATCCTGTTGCTGCTGATCAACTTGCTGCAGCGGCGCATCGAAACCCCATAAGGAGGCGCGAACATGTCCCAATCGTCCATTGCGGCCGCCTCTTCGGCCAACGCTGCACGCCGTGGCAGTGCCACTTCGCGCAGAGTCCTGATCGGTCTTGGCTGGCTGATTTTTTTCCTGTTTCTGCTGCTGCCGTTGTTCATCGTCGTATCGCAAGGTCTGAAAAACGGTCTCGGCGCGTTCTTCACCGCGATCTTTGAGCCGGACGCGCTTTCGGCACTGAAACTCACCGTGTTCGCGGTGCTGATCTCGGTGCCGCTGAACCTGGTATTCGGCGTCAGTGCGGCATGGTGCGTGAGCAAATACTCGTTCCGTGGCAAGAGCATGCTGGTGACGCTGATCGACCTGCCGTTCTCGGTGTCGCCGGTGATTGCCGGTCTGGTCTACGTGCTCATGTTCGGCGCTCAGGGCCTGTTCGGGCCGTGGTTGCAGGATCACGACATCCAGATCGTCTTCTCCCTGCCGGGCATCGTGCTGGCGACGATTTTTGTCACCGTGCCGTTCGTGGCCCGTGAACTGATCCCGCTAATGCAGGAACAAGGCACCCAAGAGGAAGAAGCCGCGCGTCTGCTCGGCGCCAATGGCTGGCAGATGTTCTGGCACGTCACCGTGCCCAACATCAAGTGGGGCCTGATTTACGGCGTGGTGCTGTGTACCGCGCGGGCTATGGGCGAGTTCGGTGCGGTGTCGGTGGTTTCCGGGCACATTCGCGGGGTGACCAACACCTTGCCGCTGCACGTCGAGATCCTCTACAACGAATACAACCACGTTGCCGCGTTCGCCGTGGCGAGCCTGTTGCTGATCCTGGCGCTCTTCATCCTGCTGCTCAAGCAGTGGAGCGAAAACCGTATCAACCGCCTGCGCGCCAGCGCCGCGGAGGAATAATTCATGTCGATCGAAGTGCGTAACGTCAGCAAGAATTTCAACGCGTTCAAGGCGCTGGACAACATCAGCCTGGATATCCACAGCGGTGAGCTGGTCGCGCTGCTTGGTCCGTCGGGCTGCGGCAAAACCACCTTGCTGCGCATTATTGCCGGTCTGGAAACCCCGGATCAGGGCAACATCGTTTTTCACGGCGAAGACGTTTCCGGCCACGACGTGCGTGATCGCAACGTCGGTTTCGTGTTCCAGCATTACGCCTTGTTCCGCCACATGACGGTGTTCGACAACGTCGCGTTCGGCCTGCGCATGAAACCGAAAAACCAGCGCCCGAGCGAAAGCCAGATCGCCACCAAGGTTCACGAACTGCTGAACATGGTGCAACTGGACTGGTTGTCGGATCGCTACCCGGAGCAGTTGTCCGGAGGCCAGCGTCAGCGTATCGCGTTGGCCCGAGCCCTGGCGGTGGAACCGAAAGTGTTGCTGCTCGACGAGCCTTTCGGCGCCCTCGATGCCAAGGTGCGCAAGGAACTGCGGCGCTGGTTGGCGCGGCTGCACGAAGATATCAACCTGACGTCGGTGTTCGTGACCCACGACCAGGAAGAAGCGATGGAAGTCGCCGATCGTATCGTGGTGATGAACAAAGGCGTGATCGAGCAGATCGGCTCACCGGGCGACGTCTACGAAAACCCGGCCAGCGACTTTGTTTATCACTTCCTCGGCGACTCGAACCGCTTGCTGCTGAGCGATGACAACCATGTGCTGTTCCGCCCGCACGAAGTGTCGTTGTCCAGGCATGAGCTGGAAGATCACCATGCCGCTGAAGTGCGTGATATCCGCCCATTGGGTGCGACGACGCGGGTGACACTGAAGGTGGAAGGGCAGACCGATCTGATCGAAGCGGAAGTGGTCAAGGATCACGACAGCCTGATCGGTCTGGCCAAGGGTGAGACCTTGTTCTTCAAGCCGAAGGTCTGGCAGAAAGTCGCCAATATTTAAAGGCAAAAGCTTCGCGAGCAGGCTCGCTCCCACAGGGAAAACTCATTCCAAATGTGGGAGCGAGCCTGCTCGCGAATACGATCTAGACAGCAGCGCGATTCGGATTGACCCGCACCACCCCCGCCCGCAACTCGATCTCTTGTTTCAATTCCTGCCGCAGCCCGAGCAAGAACGCCAGCTCGGCCACGACAAACAACGGCCCGACAATCAGCCCGCTGATGTCATCGACAAATGCCGGTTTGCGCCCTTCATAGTGATGCCCGACAAACTGGATCACCCAGCCGATCACGAACATCGCCAGGCCGCTGCTCAGCCAGACCAGGGTGCTCTGCTGCGCCAGTGCATGTCCGGCCCACACCGACAGGCCCATCAGCACTGTCATCAACACGCCGAACTTCAACTCCAGACGCAGGTAAAACCACGCCGAGGCCAGCGCCACTAAAACGGCTGGAGATATCCACAACCCGCCCAGCGCCCACTGCGGCCGAGACAGCAGCACAGCCACCGCCACCACGATCAGCGGAATGCCGATAAAGTGGCTGGCGATGTTGCGCGGGTCGCGGTGGTAGGCGGCGTATTGACTGAGGTGGTCGACGAGGCTTTTCATTGTTGTTCCTCCAGTGGGGTTGAATGCATCATCCCTCGGGATCCGCGTTCGCTCTGTCGGGCAGGCGACACTCCAGGAGTGGTTATGCAAATTCGTGCACGGTTGCTCAACGGCCAGTGGTTCAGCCATCTGCCTGCATCTTTTCAGGATAGCCTGCTGGCGCTGGCCCGAGAGCGGCGGCTGACGGCGGGGCAACGGCTGTTCCAGCGTGGCGATGCACCGTGCGGTCTGTACGCGGTGCTCGATGGCGCCGTGCGCATTGGCGCGGTGAGCGAGCAGGGCAAGGAGGCGTTGTTGAGTCTGGTGGAGGCGCCGCACTGGTTCGGCGAAATCTGCCTGTTCGACGGTCAGCCACGCACCCATGACGCCTATGCGGTCGGGCCGTGTACCTTGCTGAATATTCCCCAGGCGGCGTTGCTCAAATTGCTCGACGAACAGCCGCAGTATTGGCGGCATCTGGCGCTGTTGATGAGCCACAAATTGCGCCTGGCCTTCATCAATCTCGAACAGCTGAGCCTGCTGCCCGCCCCGGCGCGTCTGGCGCATCGCTTGCTGATGATCGCCGAAGGCTATGGCGAACTCGACGCACCACGCCGGACGCTGCAACTGCCGCAGGAGCAGTTGGCGGCGATGCTATCGCTGTCGCGGCAGACCACCAATCAGATCCTCAAGGATCTGCAGGGGCAGGGGATTATCGGGTTGGCTTACGGCGAAATCGAAATTCTCGATGCCGCAAGACTGCGTGCCCTGGCCACGATCTAAAAACTCACGCCGATCCAATGTCGGAACTGGCACCTGTGGCGAGGGGATTTATCCCCGCCGGGGCGCGCAGCGGCCCTGAAAAAATGGGACCGCTGCGCAGTCCAACGGGGATAAACCCCCTCGCCACAGAGACCAGTTCCAACAAAGGATCTGTGTTTATCTTACGACCCGCGATAGGTCGAGAAACCGTACGGGCTCAGCAGCAGCGGGATGTGGTAGTGCTGATCTGTCTGCTTGACCTGGAAGATCACCGGAATTTCCGGGAAGAACGTCTCGTGCTTGATCTTCTGGTAGTACTCGCCGGTCTTGAACACCACGCGGTATTCACCGGCTTCGAATGGCTGTTTGGCCGGGAACAGCTCGGCGATCCGCCCTTGCTCGTTGGTGGTGCCTTGGGCCAGTGGTTGCCAGTTTTCGCCGACGTGTTTTTCCAGGGTTACGTTGATGCCCGGTGACGGCAGGCCGTTTTCCAGGTTGAGCACGTGCACGCTCAGCGGATTGCCGGCGGCCAGCGCCAGGCTGGAAACAGCGCTCAGGCCGAGCGCGGCGAGGGTCATGCGCAGGGTGGTCATGGTGGATCTCCTTAGTGGGAACGGGTGATGCTCAGGCCGGCTTTGTCGGCGGCGGCGCGGGCGCAGTTTTCATCTTGTTCACCGCCGCCGGAACCGGCCACGCCCATGGCGCCGACCAGTTCGCTGCCGGCGAACAGCGGAATGCCGCCGCCGAGCAAGAGCAATTCATCGAGGGTGTTGAGGTTGGCGGTTTCCGGATTGCTGCGGGCGCGCTCGGCGAACAGCCGCGTCGGCGTCTTGGTCGACAGCGCGGTGTAGGCCTTGCGCTGGCTGGCGGCGGTGTTGTGCGGGCCAACCCCGTCACCACGCAGAGTCACCAGCAGGTTGCCGCCACGGTCGAGTACCGACACCGTGCCGGTGCAACTGCTCATCGCCTTGTCCGCCAGCCAGCGTGCGGTTTTCAGGTCGAGATCGGCGTGGCGCGGCAGTTCTGGCGTGGCGCTCGCTACGCCGCTGAGGCCGAGGATCAGGCTGGCGACAAGGTATTTGACGGTCATGTGCAGGCTCCGATTGAGAAGGTCTGCACCTTAACCGGCGCACTTCGTCAGAACCCCGTCAGGCGGATTACAAGTTTGTAATGGGCAACGGCGGCGAACACGCCTAGCCTGTGTACCTGATCAATCGAGGTGTGCCATGCGTTTGCTGGTCGTAGAAGATGAAGCCAAAACCGCGAATTTCCTCGCCAAGGGCCTGGGCGAGTCGGGATTCGCCGTGGACGTGGCGCTCAATGGCCTCGACGGCCGCTATTTTATCGAGCAGCAGGAATACGACCTGATCATCCTCGACGTGATGCTGCCCGGTCTAAACGGCTGGCAATTGCTCCAGCTGATCCGCCAGCGCGGCGCCACACCGGTGCTGTTTCTCACCGCCAAGGACGCCATCGAAGACCGCGTCCGTGGTCTTGAGCTGGGCGCCGATGACTACCTGCTCAAACCCTTCGCCTTCGCCGAGTTGCTCGCGCGCGTGCGCACGCTGCTGCGGCGCGGGCCGATGCGCGAAGCCGAGTCGTACAGCATCGCCGACCTGGAAATCGACGTACTGCGCCGCCGGGTCAGTCGCGGCGGCCAGCGCATTGCCCTGACCAACAAGGAATTCGCCCTGTTGCAGCTGCTCGCCAGCCGCGAGGGCGAAGTGCTTTCGCGCACGCTGATTGCCTCGCAGGTGTGGAACCTGAATTTCGACAGCGACACCAACATGGTCGAGGTCGCCGTGCGTCGCCTGCGTGCCAAGGTCGATGACCCGTACATGCCGAAACTTATCCACACCGTGCGTGGCGTCGGTTATCAACTGGAAGCGCCGGACGATGTGGAGTAAGTCGATCGCCTGGCGATTGGCGCTGGCCTTCGCCATGGTCTGCGCGCTGGTGCTGAGCGCAATCGGCGTGTTTCTCTACCGCTCGCTGGCCTCGGAACTGGCCTTTCGTGACGACATGGCCTTGCTCGGTCGCCTCGAGCAAGTGCGCGCCTTGCTCGCCGACAGCGACAGCCTCGACGCCTTGCAGGCACGGCCACGGCTGTATCAAAACATGCTCGGCAATCTCGACAGTCTGCTGCTGGTGCGCCGGGCCGACGGCTCCAGCGTGATCGCGATCAACCCGCGCCAACGTGAATTGCCGGCGCTCAATGCATTAGCGCGAGAGCAAATTCCGCAGCGCCGTGACGTGCTCACCTGGCAGGCGAGTGACGGCGCCGAGCTGGCCTTGCTGTCCGGCCAGGCCCAAGGCCCCAACGGTGAAACCCTGACGGTGATCGCCGGCAAAGTGCTCAGCGAGCGCGAGCAGATGCTCGGCAGTTATCGCCTGCGTCTGTATCTGTCCGTCGGCCTCGGCGCGGTGCTCGCGTTTGCTCTGGGCCTGCTGTTGCTGCGGCGTGGCTTGCAGCCCTTGCATCAGTTGAGCGAAGCGGTGCGCAGTATCGATCTGCGCAGCCTCGATCGACGCCTGCCCACCGAGGGCACGCCGAGCGAACTGCGCGAACCGGTGCACGCGCTCAACACCATGCTGGCGCGGCTGGACGACAGCGTGCAGCGCCTGTCGCAGTTCTCCGCCGACCTTGCCCACGAAATCCGCACGCCGCTGCACACCTTGCTCGCCAGCAACGGCCAGGCCCTGAACCACCCGCGCAGCACGGCCGAATATCAGGAAGTGCTGGCCTCGAACATGGAAGAGTTCGAACGGCTCAAGCGCATGGCCGAGAACCTGATGTTCCTCGCCCGCGCTGAGCAGGCCGAACGCGCGCTCAATCTGCACACACTGAATTTGCGCAACGTCGGCGACGAACTCTGCGATTACTTCGAAGCCCTGGCCGATGATCGCGAGCTTCAACTTGAAAACCGCATGCACGACGAGTTGCTCGCCGACCAGCAACTGCTGCAACGCGCCCTCGGCAACCTGCTGGCCAACGCCGTACGCCACGCCGACCCCGGCACCCTGATCAGTCTGCAACGCTTCGATGAACCGGGTATGTGCTGGCTGCAAGTGCACAACCACGGCCCGGTCATCGCGCCAGAGCATCTGGGCAAACTGTTCGACCGTTTCTACCGCGTCGATCCTTCACGTGCGGAACCGGGAGATTCGGGTGGGCTGGGTTTGGCGATCGTGCAGTCGATCATGCAATTGCATGGCGGGCGGGTGCGGGTGAGGAGTGACGCCGACGGCACTGTTTTTGAGCTGGGGTTTGTGGTGGTCTGACGGCCTCTTCGCGAGCAGGCTCGCTCCCACAGGGGAACGCATTCCAACCGTGGCAGCGAGCCTGCTCGCCATGGCGCCGGATCAAACAATGGTGATTTCAGCTCAACGCAACCCATCGCGAAACTGCCCCGGCGTCATCCCGGTCCAGCGCTTGAACGCGCGGCTGAAGCTGCTGGTGTCGGCGAATCCCAGCAGATAGCTGACTTCACTCAAGGAACACTGCGGGTCACGCAGGTGCAGCAGCGCCAGATTTTCACGGCTTTCGTTGAGCAGGGTGTCGAAGCGACAGCCCTCATCCGCCAGATGCCGCTGCAGGCTGCGCAGGCTCAGGTGCAAGGCCTGGGCGATGCGTTCGGCGCTCGGTTCGCCGTCGGGCAGTTGTTCTTCAATGGCATCGCGCACCTTGCGCTCCCAGGTCAGCGGTTTGAGCTGGGCGAGGGTGCGTTTGAGTACGGCTTCGTTGTGTTCGGCCAGTTCCGGGTTGGCGTCGTCGAGGTGGCTGTCGAAGTCGCTGAGGGCGAATTCCAGGCGGTCTTCGGCGGCGCAAAAGTGCACCGGCGCGCGGAAGACTTTGTGCCATTGCTGGGCATCGCTCGGTTCGGGGCGGCGCAAGTACACCGCCAGCGGTGCGTAGTCACGGCCGAGGCGATTGCGGCAGGTACGCACGTAGATCGCCGCGAAGGCGTCGATGGCTTCGACGGCCGGCGCCGGGTTGCCGGGCGGAATTTTCAGGCGGAATTGATAGCGGTCTTCGCTGCGGCTGAGCTCCAGTTCCAGCGCATCGCTGACCACCGGGTGATAGCGCACGATGCGCTCGAACACCTCGCGCAAGCTGCCGCTGGCCACCAGTGCATAACCGAGCGCGTGGAAGGTGGTCGGGCTGACGAAACGCGACACGCGCAAGCCCAGCGCCGGGTCGCCGCTGGCCTGCACGGCGAGTGCCCACAAGCGCGTGGTGCCGGACAGCGGATAGCGCGCGTTTGGGTCGTCCATCAGCGCTGGGTCGAGCCCGGCCTGTTGGCACAAGGCAAGGCTGTCCAGCCCGAGCGCGTCAAGTTGTTTGCGCAAGGCGCGGGTCCAGCTGGCGAGGGAGGTCGGTTCCTTCATGCGGATTGGCGCGTCCGGTCAACAGGTTGGCGTTCTTGGCTAGCGCGGATCGAACCCCGGCAAGGCACGATGCATTCATCTTAGACCCGAGGATGGAAGCATGGACGGTACTTCTGCAAGCCCTGAACGACTGAATGCGGCGCAGCGCTCGGCACATATTCGCCAGGTGGTGCTGGCCAAAGGTGCGCAATTGCGTGAGCGCTACCCGATTCTTCAGCATCAGGATGCCCTCGGTGCGGGGATTCTGGCGTTCGCGCTGGCCGGGATGATCGGCTCGGCGGCGCTGTACATCACTGGCCATATGGCTTGGTGGGTGTGCCTGCTGCTCAACGGGTTTTTCGCCTCGCTGACCCATGAGCTGGAACACGACCTGATCCACAGCATGTACTTCCGTAAACAACGCGTGCCGCACAACCTGATGATGGGCCTGGTCTGGCTGGCGCGGCCGAGCACGATCAACCCGTGGATCCGTCGTCATCTGCACCTCAACCATCACAAGGTTTCCGGCACTGAAGCCGATATGGAAGAGCGCGCAATCACCAACGGCGAGCCGTGGGGTTTTGCCCGTCTGCTGATGGTCGGCGACAACCTGATGTCGGCGTTTATCCGCCTGCTCCGCGCCAAGACCTGGGCACACAAGTGGAGCATCGGCAAACGCGTGCTCAAGGTCTACGCACCGCTGGCGCTGCTGCATTGGGGCGCGTGGTATGTGTTTCTCGGCTTTCACGCGGCCAATGGCATCGCGCATTTGCTCGGTTCGCCCATCGAGTGGTCGGCCACCACGCTGTCGGTGATGCAGGTGATTGATATCGCCGCCGTGGTGATCATCGGCCCCAACGTGCTGCGCACTTTCTGCCTGCACTTCATCAGCTCGAACATGCATTACTACGGCGACGTCGAACCGGGCAATGTGCTGCAGCAATGTCAGGTGCTGAATCCTTGGTGGCTGTGGCCGTTGCAAGCGTTCTGCTTCAACTTCGGCAGCAGTCACGCGATTCATCATTTCGTGGTCAAGGAGCCGTTTTACATTCGCCAGATGACCGTGCCGGTAGCGCACAAGGTGATGCGCGAGATGGGCGTGCGGTTCAATGATTTCGGCACGTTCGGGCGGGCTAACCGGTTTGTGCGCAAAGATGAGGAAGTGGTGTCCGGGGAAGCGGTGGAGGCCTGACAGATGCCCCTCACCCTAACCCTCTCCCAAGGGAGAGGGGACTGACCGAGGGATATTGAAGAGCTACACCGACGTGAAAGAGCGCCAGTGAATCCATAATCGACCTGGATTTCGCAGGTCGATGTTTGACGGCAGACAACTCGGTCGGCTCCCTCTCCCTCTGGGAGAGGGCTGGGGTGAGGGGGGCTTTTGATCTTGCTTCAATCCGGCTGAAACGGCGAAGCACTGAGGATTACTCCGGTCTCCTCGACATACCGCTGCCAATGCGCGATCAAGTCAGTGAGTTTCTGCGGCTGACTCAACGCCAGATCATGAATCTCCCCCGGATCGCTGGCCAGATCATAAAGCTGCCAGGTCGCCGGCCCCACGGGTCCCGGAATGAATACCGCTTTCCACGAGCCTTGGCGAATCGCCCGACGTCCGAACAATTCCCAACCGGTGACCGTATGCTCGTCATGCACCTGCGCGGTCTCGCCGGACAAAAAGCCCAGCCACGACTTGCCGCGCAGTTGCGCCACCGCTTTGCCTTTCCACTGTTTACCCGGATGCCGCACGCCAGCCAGATCGAGAATGGTCGGGGTGATGTCCATCACCGTGCCGAAACCATGGCTGATCTGCCCTTTGAGCGGCAATTGTGGATAGTGCAGCAGCGCCGGCACGCGGATCCCGCCCTCGGTGGTGAAAGCCTTGAACAAGCGTGACGGCGCGGTTGCCACTTGCGCCCAGTTCGGCCCGTACCAGACGTAGGAATTGGCCCGGCCGATGTTGTCGAGGCTGTTGTCGTAATGCTGGTTGAGGTAGGTCATCAGCTCCGGGCCGAACTTGGGGAACGCTTCCAGCAGCGCGCCTTCGGCACCGTTGTCGGACATGAACAGGATGAAGGTGTTGTCGAGCTGGCCTTGCTGGCGCAGGTAATCGACGACCCGGCCGATGTTCCAGTCCATGCGCTCGACCATCGCCGCGTAGACCTCCATCGCTCGTGCGGAGAACTGCTTTTGCTCGTCGCTTAACGCGTCCCACTGTTTGGTCAACTGAATCAGCGGATGCGGCTCGACGTCTGGCTCAATCAGACGGAGGGCTTTAAGTTTTTCCAGGCGCTCCAAACGCAGCACTTCCGGACCCGCGTCGTAGCGGCCGCGGTATTTCTCAACGATCTCGGCGGGCGCCTGCAACGGCCAGTGCGGTGCGGAGAAGGGCAAATAGGCGAAGAACGGCCGGGTCTGATCGCGTTCCTTGAGGTACTGCAGCAACTTGTCGCCGAAGGCGTCGGAGGAATAGAAATCCTTCGGCAACTCGTCGAGAAACTGATCGTCTTCGATGTACAGCGCCGGGGTGGATTTCAGCAGCCCGGGGGTTTGCTCATCGTAGGTCGGCTCGAACCCATAGTGGTTTGCGGCGCCCGGCAGCAGCGAAAACGAGCGCTCGAAGCCGCGTGCATGGGGCGCCAGTTCAGCCTTCAGGCCGAGGTGCCATTTGCCGCTCATCAAGGTTTGATAACCGGCCTCGCGCAGCAGCTCGGGCAGGGCGACGACGCAGTCGTTGAGGTAGCCTTCGTAGCCGGGTTTGCCGATCAGGTCCGGGGTCAGCGCTTCGGCCATGGTGCCGATGCCGGCGATGTGGTGATCGGTGCCGGTCAGCAACATCGAGCGCGTCGGCGAGCAGGTCGGTGCGGTGTGGAAATCGGTCAGGCGCAGGCCGTTCTCGGCCAGCGCATCGAGGTTCGGCGTAGCGATTTCGCCGCCGAACGCACCGATGTCGGAAAAGCCCAGGTCGTCGGCCAGAATCACTAGAAAGTTGGGACGTTGCGGCATCGCGAAACTCCTGTTCAGCAGGCAATGAACGTCAGCGGCAGATCGCGGATCTGCACCGCTGCGCTCGGTTGGTAATGGTCATCACTGGTCAACTCGTGCAGCAGTTCTTCACGCAACTGATGGAAGTCGTAACTGCTGCGCTGGCGCGGGTGCGGCAAAGCGATGCCGACCACTTGCTTGATCCGCCCCGGACGCGGCTCCATCACCACCACGCGGTCGGCCAGAAAAATCGCTTCCTCGACATCGTGGGTCACCAGAATCGTGGTGATCTTTGCCCGATCGCGGATCGCCAGCAGCTCGTCCTGCATTTGCTGGCGAGTCAGCGCATCGAGGGCGCCGAAGGGTTCGTCGAGCAACAGGATTCGCGGGCTGGCGACGAGGCCGCGAGCGATCGCCACGCGCTGCGCCATGCCGCCGGAGAGTTGATGCGGATAGGCCTGGGTGAAATCGCTGAGGCCGACCAGCTCGATGAAATCCTTGATGCGCTGTTGTTTCTGCGCGCCGCTCAGCGGTTCATTGACCAGACCGAGGCCGATGTTGTCGGCGACGGTCAGCCACGGAAACAGGCGATGTTCCTGAAAGACGATGCCGCGCTCGCCGCCGATGCCGCTGACAGCTTTGCCATCGACGCTGATCTGTCCGCGAAACTCGGTGTCGAGGCCGACCAGCAAACGCAGCAAAGTGGATTTGCCGCAGCCGCTGGAACCGACAATGGCGACGAATTCGCCCTCGGCAATGTCCAGGTTGAATTCGCGAATCGCCTCCAGTTCGAAACCGTTGACGGCGAAGGATTTGCCTACGTGGTTGAAGCTGACAATCGGTGCGTTCATGCGTGTCTCCAGCGGGTCGCGCGAATTTCCAGGCGTTGGCCGATCAGGTTGAGCAGGGCGCCGGTGAGGCCGACCAGCAGCATGCCGGCCATGATCAGGTCCATGCGCAGCAACTGTTGTGCGCCGATCATCTGGCTGCCGATGCCGCCATTGGACGGCATGAAATATTCAGCGCCGATGGTGCCGAGCCAGGCGTAGATCAGGCTCAATCTGAGCCCTGCGAAAATCCCCGGCGCAGCGCCGGGCAGGACCAGTCGACGCAGGCGCTGGCCGAGGCTCAGGCGCAGCACTTGCGCGGCTTCGTTGAGTTGCGGCGAGAGGTTGGCGACGCTGCGCTGGGTGGCGACGAACAGCGGAAAGAATGCAGCGAGAGCGACGAACACCCACTTGGCCAGTTCGCCGAGACCGAACCACGCGGTGAGCAGCGGCACCCAGGCGAAAATCGCAATCTGCCGCAGTGCGGCGTGTGTCGGGCCGAGCAGGCGTTCGCTGAAACGCGACAGGCCGAGCAACAAGCCCAGGGCGAAACCGAGTCCGCCCCCGATCAGCAAACCGCCGAGGGTGCGGCTCAGGCTCAGCGCCATGCCGTTGACCAGCGTACCGTCGAGCAGTCCGTCCCATGTCGTGCTCAGCACAGCCGCAGGGCTGATCAGAATATTCGCGTCGACCCAGTGCTGATCATTGGCGTGTTGCCAGAGCGCCAACAAGCCCAGCGGCAACAGCCACGGTTGCAGGCGTTGCCAGCCCTGATAGCGCGGGCCGCGAGTGATGTGCGCGGTGGCCGGGTGCGGCCAGTGCACCAGTCTGCGGTCGAGCAGACCGATGCCGCGATCCATGGCCACACCGATCAGACCGATGACCACGATGCACACGAACACGATGTCGAGCATGAACAGCTGCCGCGCCCAGACCATCAGATAGCCGATGCCTTCACTGGAGGCCAGCAGCTCGACCGCCAGCAACGAGGTCCAGCCGGCGGCGAGTGCCAGGCGCACGCCGGCCATGAACGCCGGCAGCGCAGCGGGAAGCACCAGGCGCCGAATCAGCAGACGCGGCGGCAGGCGCAACACGGCGGCGGCTTCGCGCAGTTTCGGTTGTGCATCGCGTACGCCAACCAGTGTGTGCAAGGTCACCGGCACCACAATGGCCTTGATCAGCACCACCAGTTTCAGCAGTTCGCCGATGCCGAAAAACACCATGAACAGCGGAATCCACGCCAGCGTCGGCACCTGCGCCAACCCGGCGAATGTCGGGAAAACCAGGCGCTCCAGACGTCGACTGAAACCCAGTGCGGCGCCAAGCACCGCGCCGGTCGAAACGCCTGCCAACAAGCCCCAGAACAACCGTTGCAGGCTGATCCACAAATGACTCCACAACTCGCCTTGGGCCAGTTCCACAGCGCTGCTCCACACCAGCGATGGCGCCGGTAAAATCTGCTCGCTCATCCACTGATTGCGCGCGGCCAGCCACCACAGGACGAACAGGCTGGCGGGCAACAGCCAGGGCAGCAGGCGTTGATTCAGGCTCGGCCAGGTGCGACGGCTTTTCAGCGGCGGCGCGGCCAGCGGCAGGCTGAGCAGGGATTGACGGGCCATGGGTGACCTCCGTTGTCGGGTTGGATCAAGATCGAGTCAAGACCAGAAGATCGCAGCCTTCGGCAGCTCCTACATGAATCGCAATCCCCTGTAGGAGCTGCCGAGGGCTGCGATCTTTAGCGGTATTAGCCACACTAAAATAGTTATAAGCCGGCGATTAAAATATCAATTTGGAGATAAGCGAAGCCATTTAAGGCTTACAGCCCTGACGCATCCAATGCATTCGAAGAATATTTTCGATGCTGTTAATGCATATCGCGCTGCAAACCGCACACGCCCTCGCTTAGCTCATATGGATATAAAAATGTGCATTTATAGTATTTAAGTGAAGGTGGGCATCCAGCCTACTTTCGGCTCCTCAGCGATCAAGGAGCCGCACCCATGAACCTTTCCTTCAAACAAATCATCAGCCTGCTGGCCGCCCCGGCGCTTGCAGGCTTTCTTGCGCTTGGCGCCCAAGCCGAAGAACTCAAGGAAATCCGCATCGCCGTGCCCGACCTCAGCGCCGGTACTCAACACAGCGGCGGCGGCATCGTCGATGTGCTGCGCGATCAGCAGATCTTCGAAAAGGCCTTCGCTGAGCAGGGCATCAAGATCCAGTGGAGTTTCTTCAAGGGCGCCGGGCCGGTGATCAATGAGGCGTTTGCCAATGGGCAGGTCGATCTGGCCTATCTCGGCGATCTGGCCGCGATCATCGGCAAATCCAATGGTCTGGACACGCGCCTGCTCAGCGCCACGGCGCGTGGGGTCAAGCAATACCTCGGCGTGGTGCCCGGCTCGGGGATCAAGACGCTGCAGGATCTCAAGGGCAAACGCGTGGCGATCTTTCGCGGGACGGCGACGCAGCTGTCGTTCGATGCGGCGCTCGCCAGTCAGGGCCTGAGCGAGAAGGATCTGAAGGTCATCAATCTGGATTTCAACGCGGCGGTTTCGGCACTCGCGGCCAAGCAGATCGATGCCTCGTGGGGCAGCTCCGCGCTGAGTGCCTTGCAAGCCAAAGGCCTGGCGGAATTGCCGCTCAACACCAAGGACCTCGGCGGCGCTGGCAGCGTGCAGGCGGTGTTGCTGGGTAATGGCAAATTTGTCGACGCCCATCCTCAGGTCATTGCGAAACTGCTCAAGGCGCAGCAGCAAGCGGTCGAGTGGCTGACGCAGGACAGCAACAAGGACGCCTATGTGCAGCTGGTATCTGGGCTGGCCAGTTATCCGCCGGTGATTCTGGCTCAGGATCTCAAGGATCAGAATCTCAGCGAGATTTTCCCGTCGACACTGGATCCGGTGTTCTTGAGCGGCCTGCAGGACAAGGTCGACCTGGCGGCGCAGCAGAAGCTGATTCGCAAGCCGTTCAAGGTCAGCGATTGGGTGGCGCCTGAACTCTCAGCGGCCAAACTTTAGCTAACAGATCGTTCCCACGCAGAGCGTGGGAACGATCGGCGTCTGCCACGAAGGTTTTTCAGACGGCGACGCTAACGTCCTGCCGATCCACCGCCACCAACGTTTCTATCATTGCCCTCGCCGCTGGCGACAGCCGGAATCCGGTGCGGCTGACGATGCCGCAGCGTGCATTCATGCTTTCAAGGTTCTGCGGCAGGTTGCGCCAGTGCAACAGCACCAGCGAGCCCTTGGCGACATCCTCGACAAACGCCTCCTCGGTACCGACACCTATCGCATTGGATTGCAGCACCACTTTGACCAGTGCCGGAAAGTGCTCGGTTTCGATGGTCGGCGAGAAATCGATGCGCCCGCTGAGGTTCGCCAGCAGCTTGCGAATGCCTGGTGGAATCAGCGTCGCGGCCAGCGGGTAGTCGAACATGTCGTTGGTCGACAGGCTTTCCTTGGCCAGCAACGGATGCCCGGGCCGGCAGAAAAATACCCCGCGCTTGGGCGTCAGCGGTTGCGTCTGGAAATTCGGGTCGGACTCGAAATGGCGGATGTCGGCGATGAAGAATTCGATCTCTTCGCGGCTCAGCGCGCGACTGAGTTTTTCCCAGTTATCCACCTGAAAACAGGTGCGCACTTTCGGGTGCGCATTGATGAACTGCGCCACCGCGTCCGGCACCAGTTTCACCGCCGGCGCCGGCCCGCAACCAAAATGCACTTCGCCGGCGTCGAGCTTGGTCATTTGTGTCACTTCAGCGCTGAGCAATGCCGCGCCCTGCACCAGGCTCAGGGCGTGTTGCAGCACCACCTGGCCTTCGGGCGTAGGGCGCAGATCCTTATTGCCGCGATCAACCAGCACGCAGCCGAACTCTTGCTCCAGCCCCTGAATGCTGCGGCTGAACGCCGGTTGAGTGATGCCCATGGCGTCGGCCGCGCGGACAAAGCTGCGGTGTTCGTTGAGGGCGATGAAGTAGCGCAACTGGCGAAGATCCATATGCTTTTCCGGCATCCTAAAAATAGCTCGAAGGCATTTGCGACGAGGGTTGCTTGAGGTTTTAAATGCAAGCTCTTATTCCGTCAACGAAGCATGTGAATATCTATTAGATATAAATGGAATATAGATAGAGCGTTGTTTCGCTGCCGCCAAAACCGCAAACCGTCGATGAGGGTCTTCCCATGAGCAATGCTGCACTCGCCGTAAAACCCGTTTCTCACGCGCTGGAAATTCACCCGGTAGCCGGTCGTATCGGTGCCGAAATCCGCGGCGTGCATCTTTCCGGTGAGCTGGACGCCGCCACTGTCGAAGCCATCCAGCAAGCCTTGGTCGAATACAAAGTGCTGTTCTTCCGCGAGCAGACGCAACTCGACGATCAGCGTCAGGAAGCCTTCGCCCATCTGCTTGGCGAACCGGTGGCACACCCGACCGTGCCATCGCGCGAAGGCACCCGTTACCTGCTCGAGCTGGACGGCGCCGAAGGTCAGCGCGCCAACTCCTGGCACACCGACGTGACTTTCGTCGACGCTTACCCGAAAGCCTCGATCCTGCGCTCGGTGGTCGCCCCGGCCTTCGGCGGCGATACGCTGTGGGCCAACACCGCAACGGCATACAGCGGCTTGCCGAGCGAGCTGCGTGAGCTGGCCGACAAACTGACCGCTGTGCACAGCAACGAGTACGACTACGCCGGTGCGAAGCCGGACGTCTCGGCAGAGAAGCTGGAGCGCTATCGCAAAGTCTTCACCTCGACTGTCTACGAAACCGAGCACCCGGTGGTGCGCGTGCACCCGATCAGCGGCGAGAAGAGCTTGCTGCTGGGGCATTTCGTCAAACGCATCAAAGGTTATTCACAGGCAGATTCGGCACACCTGTTCGGTTTGCTGCAGAGCCATGTGATCCGCCAGGAAAACACCGTACGCTGGCGCTGGCAGGCTGGAGATGTGGCGATCTGGGACAACCGCTCGACGCAGCATTACGCGATTGATGATTACGGCACCCAGGATCGCGTGGTGCGCCGGGTGACGCTCAAGGGCGAGGTGCCAGTGGGGGTGAGTGGGCAGCGAAGTCAGACCATCAAAGGTCCGGATATCGTCGGCGTCTGATTGGCCTCTTCGCGAGCAGGCTCGCTCCCACAATGGATTTGTGCCGAACATTAGGATGTGATCGACGCCAATCCCATGGGAGCGAGCCTGCTCACGAAGGGCTTTCACCACACTCCGATCTGAACCACCTTCTCGGTTTCCGGCTCACCATAACGAAACCGCTGCCCGCGCAAGTCGATCTCCTGATGGCTGATCGTCGTCCGTCGCTTCAGCCCGCGCATCCATTCAAACAGATACCCCGCATGCTCCTCGCGCACCGCCGCGTACGCCGGGTCCTCACCCAGATCATTGAGCTCCTGCGGATCATTCAACAGATCAAACAGCTGCGGTCTAAAGCCGTCGTACGCCAGGTATTTCCAGCGCTCGCTGCGGACCATGGTCATGCGGCAACGGTCGATCGGCTGGCCGAGGCGTTCCCGCGCCGGGGCCTGAAAGGCGTAGTCGTATTCGCTGATCGCGAAGCGGCGCCAATCGGGATTTTCCCCGTGCAGCAACGGGATCAATGAACGCCCTTCCAGCCGGTGTTCCGCGCCCGCTAATCCTAACGCTTGAAGAAACGTCGGCAACGCATCAATGGTTTCCGCCAGCCGCTCATCGACAGTGCCGCGAGTGACATCCGCCGCCGCCCGAGGATCGCGAACGATCAGCGGCACGCCCACCGCCTGCTCCAGCAGAAATTCCTTCTCACCGAGCCAATGATCGCCAAGGAAATCGCCGTGATCGCTGGTGAACACGATCAACGTGTCATCCCAACGCCCGTTGCTCTGCAGAAAATCGAACAGTCTTCCCAACTGATCATCCACTTGCTTGATCAGCCCCATATAGGTGGGGATTACATTCAATCGTACTGGGTCGCGGGAGAAGTTGAGGCTTCCCTCATGTTGACGAAAGGCAGTGTATACGGGGTGATTGCTGGCTTCGGAGGGCGTCGCGCGGATCGGTTTCAGAATCGATTTCGTACTGTACAAGGCGTGGTATGGCGCCGGTACGATGTAGGGCCAGTGCGGTTTGATGTACGAGAGGTGTAAACACCAGGATTTCTCGCCTTGCTCAGCGATGAAGTCGATGGCGCGATTTGTAGTGTAGACAGTCTCGGAGTGTTGCTCGGGAATTCGTGCTGGCAAATTCGCATTGCGCATTTTCCAGCCGCTGAGGATTTCGCCGTTCTCGCCTGCGGCGGCATTCGCCCAGTCGTGCCAGGGGTTTCGGCCATCGAAACCGTGCTCGCGCAGGTAATGCGTGTAGGGGGCGGATTCGCGCTTGTCGTCGAATAACGGATCGTCGGGGTAAATGCCGTCGTGGCGCAGGTACGGTTCGAAGCCGACCTCATTGAGCAACTCGGCTTGCGCGCTTTCAGGGTTGATCGCCAGACGCTGCAAGGCGTCGACATTTGCCGTCGCATGGGTCTTGCCGACCAGCGCGGTGCGGATGCCGTGGGGTCGCAGGTAATCGCCGATCGTCAATTCATCCAGCGGCAACGGCACCGCGTTCCAGGCCACTTGATGGCTGCTCACATAGCGCCCGGTGTAGGCAGACATCCGCGACGGGCCGCAGATCGTGCCTTGGGTGTAGGCGCGGCTGAAACGGACGCCTTCGGCAGCGAGACGATCGATGTTCGGCGTGTGCAGATGCGGGTGGCCGTAGCAGGACAGGTAATCGCGGCGCAGTTGATCGCACATGATGTACAGCACGTTGCGCACGGGGTTGGGCGAGGTGGGCATGGGGTTCACCGGTCATTGGGACAGGTGGGGGTTTTCGCTTTCGCGTGGGGTGTTCGGCAAGTGCATTTGGGGAATGAGTTTTATGCAGCGATTGCATCAGCCTCTTCGCGAGCAGGCTCGCTCCCACATTGGAAATGCGTATTCCTGTGGGAGCGAGCCTGCTCGCGAAGGGGCCAGCTCAGACAGCAAAATTCTCCAGCGAACACACCTCCTCATCCTCCGCATCAACCACTTTGATCTGCTCAATCATCGCTTCGGCCAGCGGCGACAGCCGATACCCCGCGCGGCTGACAATGCCGTAGCGGGTGTACAGCTCCTCCAGATCATCCGCCAGGCCTTCGATCTTCAAACAGACCAGCTCACCGTTGGCCAGATGCAGCGCATCGGAATACGCGCCGACAATTCCGATCGCCTCCGAACGCAGCACCACGCTCAACAGCGTCGAACCGTTTTCGCATTCCACATTCGGGGTGAAATCAGGGCGGCCGCTGAGGTCGACGATGACCTTGCGCAGGTTCGGCGGGCGGATGCTCACCGCCAGTGGATAACTCAGCAACTGCTCGGCGGTGATTCGTTCAAACGCCGTCAATGGATGCCCGGCACGGCAGCAGAAATGCCATTTGCGCGCCCGCAAGCGGTGGGTCTGGTAATCCGGATCTGCCTCGAATTGCCGGGTGTCGGCGACGAAGAATTCGAACTCTTCGCTGAGCAGGCGTTTGCTCAGGCTCTGCCAGTCATCGACCTGAAATTGCACCCGCGCTTTCGGGTAGCGGCCGATGAAGGCGCCGATCGCGCGCGGGATCAATCCGGCGGCTGGCGCCGGCCCGCAACCGAAGCGCAATTCCCCAGCTGCGAGGCCATTGATCTGGCTGATCTCGTTGGCCATCTGCTGCGCACCGCTGACCAATCGCCGCGCGTGTTCGAGCAGGACCTGGCCCTGTTTGGTTGGCGGCAACTCCTTGCGCCCACGGTCGACCAACTGGCAGCCGACGCTGTGTTCCAGCGCCTGAATGCTGCGACTGAACGCCGACTGCGACAGGTTCACCGCCTGCGCGCCGGCGACGAAGCTGCGTTGTTCAGCCAGAGCGATGAAGTGACGAAGTTGGCGCAAGTCGATATGCATTTTTCACATAAAAAATATCCGGGAAATGCATTGGATATGCATTAGGTCGACTCCTTATAAAGGCAATCTCTTATGCAGTAAATATTTGTAAATCCATAAATAAATAACTGAAAAGAATATGCAGTAGTGAATATGTCTGTGTGTTTTTTGACCAGGAGCCGCGCCATGAGTCCGTTGAATCTCGCGTTACCCCCATCTCCCCGACGGCTCAAACGCCTGCCTTTGGCGCTGTTGCTAGCAGGCAGCGCCACCTGGACTCACGGCTATGCCGCCGAAGCCGAAACCCCTCCGCCCGTCCCCGCAGGCACAGCGGCGGCCAATGGTTCGCAGCTGGAAACGGTGACCGTCACCACCCGCCGTCGTGAAGAAAGCTCGCAAGACGTGCCGACGCCGATGAGTGTGGTCAGTGGGCAGAATCTGGAGACGCAACGGGTGTACCGGATTCAGGATCTGCAGCAACTGGTGCCCAGCGTCAACGTCGCCTACATGCATGCGCGCCAGTCCAGCGTGTCGATCCGTGGCCTGGGCAACAACCCGGCCAGTGATGGTCTGGAAGGCAGCGTTGGTCTGTACATCGACAACGTCTATCTGGGCCGTCCGGGGATGGCGGTGTTCGATCTGATGGACATCGAGCAGCTCGAAGTTCTGCGCGGTCCGCAGGGCACGCTGTTCGGCAAGAACACCACCGCAGGGGTCATCAACATCAGTACCCGCGCGCCAACGTTCACGCCTGAGCGCAGCGTCGAAACCTCGGTCGGCGAAGACGGTTATTTCCAGACCAAGGGCACCATTTCCGGGCCGCTCAATGATCAGTTGGCCGGGCGATTTTCTGCCTACCGCACGCGCAGTGACGGCGACATCAAGAACGAGTACAACGGCCACGATCTCAATGGCGGCTCCCGTGAGGGCTTCCGCGCGCAACTGTTGTTCAAGCCCAATGAAGATTTCAATCTGCGCTGGATCGGCGATTACAACGAAGAAGATTCCAGCGCCGGCACTCGCGTGTTGTACAACACAGGGCCGACCATCAACGGCGTCAACCTGTATGAATCGCGGGCCAGTGCAGCCGGGGCAACGCTGGTCAACGGCCGGCATCGCAAGGTCAATCTCGATAACGACCAGCACGTCACCGTGCATCAGGGCGGCACGTCGGTGGAAGCCAACTGGACGTTGCCGAGCGACTTCACCCTGACGTCGGTCAGCTCTTATCGTTTCTGGAATTTCACCCCGCGCAACGACGATGGCCTCAACGTGCCGGCCAGTTACAACGCCGGCGTGTCGGTGGAAGACAAACAGTATTCGCAGGAATTTCGCCTGGCCTCGCCCAAGGGTGAGTTCTTCGATTATGTGGTCGGCGCCTACTATTTCGGCTCGGATCTGGACAACAAATCCTTCTCCTATTACGGCCCGCAGGCCGACATCTGGAATGGCACACCGGCGGGCAGCCTGGCCAACGTCACCAGCGTCGGCAACGGCCATATCCAGACCGACAGTTTCGCCCTGTTTGCCCAAGGCACCTGGCACCTGAGTGAACGTCTCGATTTTACCGCCGGGGTGCGTGGCACCTACGAAGAGAAAAACGCTTCGGTCAGCCGCAACGCGCCGGTCGGCGGCGTGGCGGTGGCGGGTGCGGCAGCCAATGCGCGTCGGGGGCGTGCCGGCGTCTACGATTCCGGTGATTTGAATCAGTACAGCTCCAGCCCCTCGGGACTGCTCAACCTGAGCTATCGCATCACCGATGATGTGCTCGGTTACGCCACGCTGTCCCACGGCGAGAAATCCGGCGGGGTCAACCTCGCGGTCGGCTCCGCACCTACCGCTGGCGCCGACTCGTTATTGATCGGCACCGAGCGCGCCAACAACGCCGAACTCGGTTTCAAAAGCACCCTGTGGGATCGCCGCCTGCAACTCAACGCCAACGTATTCTGGACCCAGGTCAACGCCTACCAGACCAACGCCTATGACGCCGCCAACCGCGTGCAATACCTGACCAACGCAGGCTCGGTGCGCTCGCGTGGCATCGAGTTCGAAAGCACCTTGGTGCCGCTGCGTGGCCTGACGCTGAACTTCAACGGTTCGTACAACGACGTCAGCTACCTCTCGTACAAGGATGCACCGTGCCCGCCGGAAGTCAGCCAGGCCCCGGGTGCACCGGCCTCGTGCGACCTCAGCGGCCATCAAGTGGTCGGCGCGTCGAAATGGATCGGCAACGCCAACGGCGAATACAAATGGAATCTGGCTAACGGCTTCGAACCCTACGTCACCGGCAGCTATGCGTTCCGCTCCAAAGCGGTGGGCACGGTCGAGGATTCCGATTACGGGCAGATCCCCAGTTACGCGGTGGTCAACTTCTCCACCGGCCTGCGCGGCGATTTCAATCAGGGCCAATGGGACGTCTCGCTGTGGCTGAAAAACGCCTTCGACAAAACCTACTACACGACCCTGTGGACCGGCGGCAACGGCGGCTATGAGGGCCTGCTCGGCACGCCACGGACCCTCGGCGTTACCGGTCGCTACGACTTCTGATTTGCCTTCAAGGAGCTGCACCATGTTGCCCATCAAAAGCGCTTTACCCCTGCTGTTATCCGGCGCAGTCCTGAGCAGCGGCGCCTTCGCCGCGCCCAGCGTGTACCCGACTGGGGTCACCCGTTATGTCCCGGACAAGGCGTTCAACCAGTACGTGATCTTCAGCGGCGCCGACAAGCAGACGCACCTGATCGACATGAACGGCAACGAAGTGAAAGCCTGGGCGCAGGCCGGTTTCCCTTCAGCCATCATCGACCCGCAACTGGTCGGCGGTAAACGCGGCCACGTACTGCTGCAATTGAGTGAAAAGGATCCCGGCAAGCTCGGCTCTGCGGGTAATGGCTTGGGCAACCAGAGCGTAGGCGAACTCGACTGGGACGGCAAAGTGGTCTGGCAGTGGGGCGACAAGGCGCCCGGTGGCGCGGCGCAGCAGCACCATGATCAGCGCCGCTTGAGCAACGGCAACACCGTGGTGCTGGCGAACAAGGTGCACAAGGCCACAGGCTTCAAGGCGCCCGAAGTGATCGATGATGTGATCTACGAAGTCAGCCCCGACGGTGCAGTGAAATGGCAGTGGCTGGCCTCGGATCATCTGAACGAATTCGGCTTCACTGCCGAGCAACTGAAGCTGGTGCGCGCCAGTGACAATCCGGATTACCTGCACATCAACAACCTCAGTCTGGTCGGGCCGAACAAGTGGTTCGACGGCGGGGACAAGCGCTTCAATCCGGACAATCTGTTGATCGATTCACGCAACGCCAACTTCATCGCCATCATCGACAAAAGCAGCGGCAAAGTGGTCTGGCGTTTAGGGCCGAACCTGCCGCTGATCAATCCTAAAACCGCGCAGAAACTACCGCGTCCGGTGGATCAGTTCGTCGGCCAGCACGATGCGCACATCATCCCTGCCGGGCTGCCCGGGGCCGGCAATCTGCTGGTGTTCGACAACCAGGGCTCGGCGGGCTATCCGAACGTCACCCTGGGCTTGATCTCCGGCTCGCGGGTCTTGGAAATCGACCCGCAGAAAAATGAAATCGTCTGGCAGTACAGCGCGGCCAATTCGAAGCAGCCGGGCTGGGCGTTCTACAGCTCGTTCATCAGCAGTGCGCGACGGTTGCCCAATGGCAACACGTTGATCGATGAAGGCATGAACGGACGGTTTTTCCAGGTAACCGCCAGCGGTGAAAACGTCTGGGAGTACGTCAGCCCGTATCTGGGCAAAGCGCCGGGTGGGGACGCGATCAGCAACTGGGTGTATCGAGCGCTGCCGGTGAGCTACGACTGGGTGCCGGTCGGTACGCCACGCTCGGAGACGGCGGTAATCGCCCCCGCGATCGGCGTTCAGCAAGCCAATGCCAGTCGTTGAGAGGCGCTGGCGGATGCCGTGGGCGAATACTTTTCATGCCGCAAAAGCATGGGGTTTATCGCTGATCGCTGCAGCCCTTGTGGCGCGCGGCCTCGGTGGAAAAAGCCGATTTGTATATTCCATGCAGATCTACGCATAACTTTAAAGATTACTTTCGGTGATAAGCGTTCAGGCCCAATGATTGCCCCGTCGACTACGCCGTGGGGGCATCACGAATGGCGAGTCGATCGCTTTGGTTAGTAGAACGAAAGAGACCGCAGGGAGTTGAACAATGGGCAATGTCCAGACCGCCGCCAGCGCAGGGGAATTGCTGTGGCGGCACACGCCGAGTGGCGAACTGGTCGATCTTGGCCGGCCGCATCGGGTGCCGTTGGGGCAGTTGCGTTTACAGCGTGCACCCAAGGGCATTTTGAGCCGGCGCGAAACCCTTCTGCTGGGTGTGCTCGCGTTGGTCGTGCATGGCGCGGTGATTTACTGGGTCAGCCAGAAACCGACACCGGTGCTGCCGGTGGTGCCGCCGGAAATTCCGCCGATGACCATCGAGTTTTCGCGTCCGGCTCCGCCCGCGCCGCCGGTTGTTGCGCCGCCACCACCGGCGCCGGTGGTAGAACCGCCACCGCCGGTGGAGGACGAGTTGGCAGTGAAACCGCCGCCGCCCAAGCCGATCGCCAAACCCAAACCGGTGGTAAACCCGCCGCCAAACCCCGCGCCGAAGGCCGTAGAGCAACCGCCAGCGCCAGCGAAACCGGCAGCCCCGGTCGCCGCGCCAGCGCCTCCTGCGCCACCGGCACCGGCGCCCGTTACGCCGGCGTCAGCCAACGCTGCGTATCTGAAAAACCCGGCACCGGAATATCCGTCGTTGGCCCAGCGTCGCGGTTGGGAAGGCACAGTGTTGTTGCGGGTGCATGTGTTGGCCAGCGGCAAGCCGGGCGAGATCCAGATTGCCAAAAGCAGCGGCCGCCAGCAGCTCGACGACGCCGCGCTCAACGCTGTGAAGCGCTGGAGCTTCGTCCCGGCCAAGCAGGGTGATGTCGCCCAGGACGGCTGGGTCAGCGTGCCCATCGATTTCAAGATTCATTAAACCGCAACCAAATTCGCGCGAAATGTTTACACGAGGGAATACATCATGACGTTACTGGCATCTCCACTGGAATCCATCGAAAGCGCGGTGATCTGGCTGCTGGTGGTTTTCTCTGTCGCTACTTGGGGCCTGGCTCTGCTCAAGGCTGTGCAGTTCGGTCGTCTGAAGGCCCAGGACCGGCGCTTTCATAAACGCTTCTGGGCAGCGTCGAGTCTGGATGCCGCGGCAGAGCTGAGCGAAACCCAGCCCGGCGCCGCAGCGCGAGTAGCGCAGGCGGGCTATGCAGCGATCCAGGTGGGCGAGGCGCCGCAGGCGAATGATCTGAGCCAGGCGATCAACCATCAGGATCGCCTCGAGCGCGCCCTGCGCCAGCAGATCGTCCGCGAACGGCGTTCGCTGGAAACCGGTCTGGCGGTTGTCGCGAGTATTGGCAGCACCTCGCCGTTCATTGGTCTGTTCGGCACGGTGTGGGGAATCATGGAAGCGTTGAAAGGCATCAGCGCCGCCGGTTCGGCGAGCCTGGAAACCGTGGCCGGGCCGATCGGTGCGGCACTGGTTGCGACCGGCGTGGGTATCGCCGTCGCGGTGCCAGCGGTGCTGGTTTACAACTACTTTCTGCGCCGTCTGAAGTTGACCGCAGCGGATCTGGATGACTTCGCCCATGACTTCTACAGCCTGGCGCAGAAGAGTGCGTTCCGCGTACTGATTCACCCAACCGCGCACAAGGTAGCAACACCGGGCAACGCGGCAAAAGTGAAGGAGGCGTCCTGATATGGCCTTCTCCACGCAAGACACGGACGAGGTGCTCAGCGAGATTAACGTGACGCCGCTGGTGGACGTGATGCTGGTGCTGCTGGTGGTGTTCATCGTCACCGCGCCGCTGCTGACCAACGCGATCCCGATCAACCTGCCGAAGACCGAAGCGGTGGCACCGGTCGAGCAGAAGGATCCGCTGGTGGTGAGCATCGACGGCGCCGGCAAGCTGTTTATCAACAAGGACCAGATTCAGCCCGACTTGCTGGAATTCAACCTCAAGTCGGCCAAGGCCAAGGACCCGGAAGTGCGCGTGCAATTGCAGGCCGATGACGGGGTGAACTACGGCGAAGTGGCGCGAGCCATGGCTTCGATTGAGCGGGCGGGGATTACCAAGTTGTCGGTGATTACTGCGCGGTGACAGGTTTTTGCTTTTCCGGGGCCGTCTCCTTGGCAGGGTGCGGCCCTTTTTTTATCCCGCGTTATTGCCACAACACACTCACCCTGTGGGAGCGAGCCTGCTCGCGAAGGCGCCATTGACCACAACATCAGCGCCGACTGATGCACCGCATCCGCGAGCAGGCTCGCTCCCACAGGATTCGCGCCTCATATGCATTATGGGTATTAATAAATAGCTTCTTATTCCTTAACGAATATAACTCCCATCCCTATACTCGACCCGGAACAGACACGCCGCAGGAGAGCTTCCCCATGCGCAACGAATCAATCCGTTACCTGATTGTGCCGGGCTGGCAAGGATCGCCAGAAGATCATTGGCAAAGCCACTGGCAGAACAGCCTGCCGAACAGCGCACGGGTGGAACAGGCCGATTGGCTGACGCCGCGCCGTGAGGACTGGGTCGCCGCGCTAGCCGAAGCGATTGCCGCCGACAGCACGCCGGTCATTCTCATCGCTCACAGCCTCGGTTGCATCACCGTTGCTCACTGGGCGGCGACTGCGCCGTTGCAGTACCTGCGTCAGGTGCGCGGGGCGTTGCTGGTCGCGCCGGCCGATGTCGAGCGTCCTGCCTGCGCGCCAGCGCTGCGCAACTTCGCACCGATTCCGACGGACCTGTTGCCATTCCCCAGTCAGGTCGTCAGCTCCGACAACGACGCCGCCGTCAGTGCGCCGCGCGCATTGGAACTGGCGCGCAACTGGGGCGCGGAGGCGGGGATTCTCGCCGGGGCCGGGCACATCAACGTCAAGTCCGGGCATCAGCGTTGGGAGCAGGGATTTGCCTATCTCTATCGCCTGCAAAACCGTCTGGAACATCACGCCCGCCGTCGCGCCTGACCTTACTATTCAACGCCCCCGTCGGCTGGCGGTTTTGGGCGGGAGCCTGCCATGAGTCTCGAAACCTTCGGTCAGCCCTTGTTGACCTTTCCCGATGCGGAAAAAAGCCCCCTGAGCATTCGCGCCAAGGCGTTGGTGTTCGTCGACCCACGCTCGCGGCAATTGCGCGAGGAGTTGGAGCAGTTGGCTCCCCGTTCGATTTCAGTGTTGATTCGCGGTGAGACTGGCACCGGTAAAGAGCTGCTCGCCCGGCATATCCACCGCGCCAGTGATCGCAGCGGTCTGTTCGTTTCGGTGAACTGCGGCGCGATCAGCCCGACCTACGCCGACGCCGAACTGTTCGGCTACGCCGCCGGCAGCTACAGCGGTTCGGCCAGCAGCCGCGCCGGCTGGTTCGGCTCGGCCAACGGCGGCACCTTGTACCTGGATGAGATCGGCGATCTGCCGCTGCCGATCCAGATCAAGTTGCTCGCGGCATTGGAAAACCACGAAGTCACCCGCGTCGGTGCGCATCAGCCGAGCCCGGTGGATGTGCGTCTGGTGGCGGCGACCAGCATCGATCTGGCCCAGGCCGTGGATGCCGGGAAATTCCACGAGCGGCTCTATCACTACCTCAGCGAGGGCCAACTCGAATTGCCGGCGCTGCGCGCGCGCACCGGCGATATCCTTTCGCTCGCCGAGTATTTCCTTGGCATCTACAGCCAGCGTCTGGACCTGCCCGTGCCGCTGATCAGCGAAGCCGCGCAACATGTGCTCGAACAACACAGCTGGCCGGGCAACACTCGCGAACTGGAAAACGTCATCCACTTTGCCTTGCTGGTCAGCACCGGCGACGAGATCCTGCCGGAACATCTGAACCTGTCTGACGCGTCTGCGCCGCAGGTTCAGATCGAACGTCTGGTCAGGCAGACCCATATAGGTGGTAGCAGTGCAGAGCGTAAGGCCTTGAAAGACTGGCTGATTCGCTTGAGCGAGGCGGTGTGAGCATTTTCTTCAACATGAACAAAATGGAATATGAAGCTGAATAAACGTTATTGTCCGGGAATAAAAAATCCGGGTATTGTCCGCCTCACGCCAGCGATATCACTTCACTGGCACACGTATTAAATGCCGTCGTTGATGACGACCGTGATTTTCGATAAGGACACTGCATGAAAAAGGTTCTGTTGTTTACCGCATTGGCGGCTGCTCTGACGGCTTCTTTCGCCAACGCCGGCGAGAAACTGGTAGTTGCCGCAACGCCGGTGCCCCACGCTGAAATCCTTGAGCTGATCAAACCGACCCTGGCCAAAGAGGGCGTGGATCTGGAAATCAAGGTTTTCACCGACTATGTGCAACCGAACGTACAGGTCGGCGAGAAGCGTCTGGACGCCAACTACTTCCAGACCCTGCCGTACCTGAACAGCTTCAACCAGGGTAAATACAAGGATGACAAATCCAAGTACCTGGTGACCGTGCAGGGCGTTCACGTTGAACCGTTCGGTGGTTACTCGAGCAAGTACAAGACTCTGGCTGAGTTGCCGGACGGCGCGACCATCGCCATCCCCAACGAAGGCAGCAACAGCGGCCGCGCCCTGATCCTACTGCAAAAGGCCGGCCTGATTGAACTGAAAGATCCGAAAAACGCTCTGGCAACGCCGAAAGACATCGCCAAGAACCCGCACAACTTCAAGTTCAAGGAACTGGAATCGGCCCTGCTGCCGCGCGTGCTGAAGGAAGTTGATTTGGACATGATCAACACCAACTACGCGCTGGAAGCCAAGCTGAATCCGCAGAAAGACGCGCTGGTGATCGAAGGTGCTGACTCGCCGTACGTGAACTTCCTGGTTGCCCGTGAGGACAACAAGAACAGCGACGCGATCCAGAAACTGGCCAAGGCCCTGACCAGCCCGGAAGTCAAAGCCTTCATCGAGAAGAAGTACAGCGGCGCGGTGTTGCCGGCGTTCTGATCTGACTTGAGTGAATCTGCTTCAGATGCAAAAACGCCGATGGCCTTGATGGTCATCGGCGTTTTTGTGTGTGCGTTAAAAAGCCCCTCACCCTAACCCTCTCCCAGAGGGAGAGGGAACCGATACGGGGATATTCGAGAGATACGCCGACCTGAACGTATCGCTCTGAATCCAGCATCGCTGAAGCCCAGCCAAGCCATAATCGCCAAGATCTTCCAGGTCGATGTACAACGCGAGACACCTCGGTCGGCCCCCTCTCCCTCCGGGAGAGGGCTGGGGTGAGGGGCTTTTGATTTACGCTGTGGTCTTCAACGCCCGTCTCAACGCCACCAGCAATTTCACGATGTCCTGCGGATCCAGCCGCTGCGGCACTTTTACGTCCATGTTGTTCTTCCTTGTGGTGAATGGGCCGGAGAGTCTGGCCAAAAGCTGTGGTTCCTTGGAGGTCTTTCGTGAAAAAAAGATCCGTCCTACAGCGCAAAGAAAAATAGCCGTCTTATTCCTTCCCGGCAAACCCACAGGATAGTTTTTTGGGTGATATCGATATGCTTTAAAGGTATTTAAATTATGGTTTTTATACCTATAAAGTCAGTGCCTGCCGGACGGCCATCCGCCGTCCATGGATTGCATCATCGCCGCTTACCAAGCAGCGTCAGGACGCTTCATGACTTTCGACTACGCCTTTATCCTCAGCACCTTGCCGGCTTTTCTCAAAGCCGTCGGCGTGACTCTGCAGGTCGGTTTGATTGCGATCGGCACTTCGCTGCTGGTGGCGCTGCTCAACGCGACGATTCTGGTGTTTCGCACGCCATACCTGCAAAAACTGGTCGGCCTCTACGTAGAGCTGGCGCGCAACACGCCGTTGCTGATTCAGCTGTTCTTCGTCTACTTCGCGTTGCCGGCGGTGGGGATCCAGGTTTCCGGTTTCACTGCGGCAATCATCACCATGACTTTCCTTGGCGGCGCCTATCTCACCGAAGTGCTGCGCGCCGGCGTCGATGCGGTGACCCAGGCACAACTGGAATCCGGGCGGTCGATTGGCCTGTCCCACGGCCAGTTGCTGCGCTATGTGATCCTGCCGCAGGCGGGGATCCTCAGCCTGCCGTCACTGTTCGCCAATTTCATTTTCCTGCTCAAGGAAACCACCGTGGTTTCGGCCGTGGCGGTGCCGGAAATCCTCTACACCACCAAAAGCTACATCGCGCTCTATTACAAAACCTACGAAATGCTCGCCGTGCTGACGCTGATCTGCATGCTGCTGTTCTTGCCGCTGTCGCTGTTGCTCAGCCGTCTGGAAAGGAGGCTCCAGCATGGCCAGTTCGGGTCTTGAGTTGCTGTGGATATCGTTGCCGCAACTGGCAAAAGGCGCCGGGCAAACCCTGTCGATCTCGTTTCTGAGCATCGCCATCAGTACGATCGGCGGTGTGCTCTACGGTGTTCTGCGCACTTTGAACGTAACGTGGCTGAACGCGATTCTGCGCATCTATCTGGAGCTGTTCCGGGCAATTCCGGTGCTGGTCTGGTTGTATCTGCTGTTCTTCGGTCTGCCGATTTTCTTCGGCCTGAGCCTGCCGAGCTTCTGGTGCGCGGTGCTGGTGCTGTCGCTGTGGGGCGCCAGCGAAGTTGGCGAGGTAGCGCGCGGTGCGCTGCATTCGTTGCCGCGCGGACAGCGTGAAGCTGGGCTGTCGATCGGCCTCAATGCAGCTCAACTCTATGGCTACGTGCTGCTGCCGCAAGCGCTCAAGCGCATGACGCCGCCGACCATCAATGTCTATACGCGGATCATCAAGACCAGTTCCCTGGCGGTGCTGATTGGCGTGGTGGATGTGATCAAGGTCGGCCAGCAGATCATCGAGCGCACCTACGAATCGGTACTGATCTACGGCGCATTATTCCTGTTTTTCTTTTTCATCTGCTACCCGCTCTCGGCCGCTTCGCGCGTGCTGGAGCGGCGCTGGACGCAAGCATGAGCGCACTGATCGAGTTTCACGGGTTCAACAAATTCTATGGCGCGCAGCAAGTGCTCGATGGCATCGACCTGCAAGTGCAGAGCGGCGAAGTGGTGGTCATTCTCGGACCCAGCGGTTGCGGCAAAAGTACTTTGCTGCGTTGCCTCAATGGTCTGGAAGAGGCCCACAGCGGCAGCCTGAAATTCCTCGACCGAGAGCTGTTGGACAAGGCCACTGACTGGCGCGAAATTCGCCAGCAGATCGGCATGGTGTTCCAGAGTTATCACCTGTTCCCGCACATGAGCGTGCTCGACAATCTGCTGCTCGGCCCGCTCAAGGTGCAGAAGCGCCAGCGCCGCGAAGCGCAACAGCAGGCTGAAGCCCTGCTTGAGCGTGTTGGCCTGCTGGATGAGCGCGATGCTTTCCCGCGTCAGCTCTCCGGCGGCCAGCAGCAACGCATCGCCATTGTTCGCTCGCTGTGCATGAATCCACGGGTCATGCTCTTCGACGAAGTCACCGCCGCCCTCGATCCGGAAATGGTCAAGGAAGTACTTCAAGTCATTCAGGGCCTGGCCCGCGAAGGCATGACCCTGTTGATCGTCACCACGAAATGGCCTTCGCCCGCGCGGTGGCCGACCGCATCGTGTTCATGGATGCCGGACGCATTCTCGAACAGTCCCCACCCGAGATTTTCTTTACGAACCCGCAAACCGCACGCGCGCAGCAGTTTCTGGAGAAGTTCTCCTTCGTTGCCACATCGCCAGAAACGAATCCGAAAAAGGAACTGGAACTGCTATGAAAACTGCCGCTTTGTTATTGCCCCTGCTTAGCCTCGCCTTGCTTGCCGGTTGCAGTAAAACCGAAGAGCCACCAAAGCCGAAAGTCGCCAGCGAAAACACCGCGCCGGCCGGTTATCTGGACAAGATCAAGGCCCGCGACAAACTGATCGTTGGTGTATTTACCGACAAGCCCCCGTTCGGTTTCGTCGATGAGGCCGGGCGCTACGTTGGCTTCGACACCGACATTGGCCGGCGCTTCGCCAAAGATCTGCTCGGCGATGAAAACAAGGTCGAGTTTGTTGCCGTCGAGCCGGCCAGTCGCATTCCGTTTTTGCAGAGCGACAAGGTCGACCTGATCCTCGCCAACATGACCGTCACGCCCGAGCGCAAGGAAGCGGTGGAATTCACCAACCCGAACCTCAAGGTCGCCGTGCAGGCGCTGGTGCCGCAGGGCAGTTCGGTGAAGAAACTCGATGATCTGGCGACGCGCACCACGATTGTCACCACCGGCACCACCGCGGATATCTGGCTGACCAAAAACCATCCGGACTGGAAACTGCTCAAGTTCGAAAAGAACTCCGAGTCGCTGCAAGCCTTGGCCAACGGTCGTGGCGATGCCTATGCGCAGGACAATCTGGTGCTGTTCAGCTGGGCCAAGCAGAACCCGGGGTATCGCGTGCTTGAAGAAAAGCTCGGAGCCGAGGCGCCGATTGCGCCGGCAGTGAAAAAGGGCAATATCGAGTTGCGTGATTGGGTCAACAGCGAATTGGCCAAATTGGGCGAGGAGAAGTACCTGCTCAAGCTGTATGACCAATATGTGCGCAAAGAACTGAGTGATGACACCCGGCCCGAGAGTGTGATTGTTGAAGGGGGCAAGTGGCAGGGCTAGTGCCTTGATTCAGCGGTGACGCTTGAATCGCTTTCGCGAGCAGGCTCGCTCCCACATTTGACCGCGTACGATTGTGGGAGCGAGCCTGCTTGCGAATTTTTCAGTCACCGCTCAATCCGGCCAATGCCACGCCGGCTCATCCAGCACCCGCTGCCCGACAATCCCGGTCTGCCCCAGCGTCTTCTCCAGCACGATGCAATTGCACTCGGGATCTTCCTGCAACGCCGAGATCAGTCGCCGCGCGTGGGACACGACCCACACCTGACATTGCTCCGAAGCTCGAATGATCAGCCGCGCCAGCGCCGGCAGCAGGTCCGGGTGCAGGCTGGTTTCCGGTTCGTTGAGCACCATCAGCGTTGGCGGGCGCGGGGTCAGCAGGGCGGCGATCAGCAGCAGATAGCGCAAGGTGCCGTCGGAGAGTTCTGCCGCCGACAACGGCCGCAACAAGCCTTCCTGATAAAACTCGATGGCAAAGCGTCCACCGGCCAACGGCGCAATGTTCAGTCGCGCGCCGGGAAACGCATCGCTGATCGCCGCTGTTAACGCCTGCGGATCGCCGATCTCGATGATCGTCTGCAAGGCTGCCGCCAGATCGCGGCCATCGTGATGCAGCACGGGCGTGCGAGTGCCCAGTTGCGGCTGCCGCACCGGCGCGTCGGCATCGCTGCGAAAGTGATCATAGAAGCGCCAGCGCCGGATGAATTCGCGCATCTGGAACACTTCCGGCGAGCTGCGCAGATTGCCGACCTGATCGAAAAGGCTATCGAAGTTCGGTGTGTGTTGCGCCAGCACATCCCAGGCGCGACCTTCGCGGGCGCGGATCATCGGACCGTTGCGATCGACCAGCAGGCTCGCCGGGCGAAACACCGGGCCGGCCCAGATGCACTCACGCTTGATCTCCGGGTCGAGGGCAAAGCATGAAGTGCTTGGCTCCGGCAGGCCCAGGCCGATGGCGTAGCTGAAATCCTCGCCGGCGAATCCCAGTCGCAACCTTTTCACGCCGTGGCGCACCGTCGGCTCGATCGCTACCTCACCGTTGCGCATGCGTCGACTGATGGTTTCCGGTCCGGCCCAGAACGTCGAGTCCAGCCCGCCTTCACGCGCCAGCGCATTGACCACGCCGCCCTGGGCGGTTTCCGCCAGCAGGCGCAAGGCGCGATAGAGGTTCGACTTGCCGCTGCCGTTGGGCCCGGTAATCAGGTTCAGGCGCCCGAGCGGAATCACCAGTTTGTTGATCGAGCGGTAATTGGCCACCGCCAGGGTGTTGAGCATGAAATCCTTCTCCGGGTCACTGCGATACGCGGGCAGCATACCTTTAATGAGATAAATCTGGTGTTGGCGCCCGCAACCGTGGAACCCTGTTCTAAGCTCTGAAGTCGTATCGTCTCGACAGCAGCATTTAAGGCCAAGGAGTGTGCATGGCGGGTCCCGGATTGAAAGTGCTGATGGCCGTGAGCGCCATGGCGTTGCTCACCGCATGCGGCGACAAGAAACCTGCTCAGGAATACTTGCCACGGGTCTTTGTGCAAGAGGTCGAACCGGCCAACTACGCCGCCGCGGTGACCCTCACCGGTGATGTGCAGGCGCGGGTGCAGACCCAGTTGTCATTCCGCGTCGGCGGCAAGATCATCCAGCGCATGGTCGATGTCGGCGACCGCGTCACGGCCAAGCAGGTGCTGGCCAAACTCGATCCGAAAGATCTGCAGACCAACGTCGATTCCGCTCAGGCCCAGGTCGTCGCCGAACAGGCCCGCGTGAAGCAAGCGGCAGCCGCTTTCGTGCGTCAGCAAAAACTCCTGCCCAAGGGCTACACCAGCCAGAGCGAATACGATTCGGCACAAGCCGCGCTGCGCAGCAGTCAGAGCGCATTGAGCGCGGCGCAGGCGCAGCTGGCCAACGCCAAGGACCAGCTCAGCTACACCGCACTGATCGCCGATGCCCCCGGGGTGATCACCGAGCGCCAGGCCGAAGTCGGCCAAGTGGTGCAGGCCACCGCGCCGATTTTCAGCCTCGCCCGCGATGGCGACCGCGACGCGGTGTTCAATGTCTACGAATCGCTGCTGGCCGAGCGGCCGTCCGATCGCTCGATCGTGGTCAGCCTGCTCGACAACCCCGAGATCAAAACCACCGGTACCGTGCGTGAGATCACGCCATCGGTGTCGGCGCAATCGGGCACCGTGCAGGTCAAGGTCAGCCTCGACAAGCTGCCGCCGGGCATGCAGCTCGGCTCGGTGGTCAGTGCCACCGCCAAGGGCACCGGCAAATCGGCGGTGGAACTGCCCTGGTCGGCGCTGACGAAAAACATCAGCGACCCGGCGGTATGGCTGGTCGATGACAAGGGTGAAGCGCAACTGCACACGGTCACGGTCGGCCGTTACCTGACCGGCAAAGTGATCATCAGCGAAGGCCTCAAGGGCGGCGAGAAAGTCATTGTCGCCGGCGGCCAGTTGCTGCACCCCGGCATGAAAGTCGAGATTGCCGAAAACACCTACAAGGATCTGCAACCGGGAGCGCAGCCATGAAGCGCCTCGGCCTGTTGTGCATGGCGTTGCTGCTGGGCGCCTGCTCGGAAAAGGAAACCCCGCCGGAACCGGTACGTCCGGTGCTGTCGGTCACGGTCAAAGCCCTCAACGAAGAAAGCCTCGGACGCTTTGCCGGCAGCATTCAGGCGCGTTACGAGAGCAACACCGGTTTCCGCGTCGGTGGACGCATCGCCAGTCGCAACGTCGATGTCGGCGCCGAGGTGCAGAAGGGCACCTTGCTCGCCACTCTCGACCCATCCGACCAGCAGAACCAGTTACGTTCGGCTCAGGGCGATCTGGCGAGGATCCAGGCGCAGTTGATCAACGCCCAGGCCAACGCACGTCGTCAGCAAGCGCTGTTCGATCGAGGCGTCGGTGCGCAGGCGCAACTGGACGTCGCCAATACCGATCTGAAAACCACTCAGGCCTCGCTCGATCAGGCGCGCGCGGCGGTCAGCCAGAGCAAGGATCAGTTGAGCTACACCGAGCTGCGCTCCGATCACAAAGCTGTGGTCACCGCGTGGAACGCCGAAGCCGGGCAAGTGGTGACTGCCGGGCAACAAGTGGTGACGCTGGCGCAACCGGACATCAAGGAAGCGGTGATCGATCTGCCCGATACCCTGGTCGATCAGTTGCCCAGCGACGTGGTGTTCTCGGTGGCTGCGCAACTCGACCCGAGCATCAACACCACGGCGATCATCCGCGAGATCGAACCCCAGGCGCAAAGCGCCACGCGCACCCGCCGCGCGCGCCTGACCCTGTCGGATACACCGGACGGTTTCCGCCTCGGCACCGCGATCAGCGTGACCCTCAGCTCGGCGATCAAGCCGCGCATCGAACTGCCGCTGACTGCGTTGCAGGAAGTCGATGGCAAACCCCGGATCTGGGTGATCGACACACAAAACAAAACCGTCAACCCGCGCGACGTCAGCGTGGTCAGCCGTGGCGACCACAGCGTGGTGCTGGCCGGTGGCGTGCAGAATGGCGAGCGCGTGGTCAGCGCCGGTGTCAACAGTCTCAAACCCGGACAATCGGTAAAACTTGACGAGGACAGTCAATGAAAGGCTCTTTCAACCTCTCCGAATGGGCCTTGAAGCACCAGTCATTCGTCTGGTACCTGATGTTCGTCGGGCTGCTGATGGGGGTGTTCTCCTACTTCAATCTGGGGCGCGAAGAAGACCCGTCATTCACCATCAAGACCATGGTGATCCAGACCAAATGGCCGGGCGCGACCCAGGAAGAAACCCTCAAACAGGTCACCGACCGCATCGAGAAAAAGCTCGAAGAGCTCGATTCCCTCGACTACGTGAAAAGCTACACCCGCCCCGGCGAGTCGACGGTTTACGTGTACCTGCGCGACACCACCAGCGCTGAGGACATTCCGCAAATCTGGTACCAGGTGCGCAAGAAGATCGACGATATTCGCGGCCAGTTTCCCCAGGGCATTCAGGGGCCGGGGTTCAACGATGAGTTCGGTGACGTGTACGGCTCGGTCTACGCCTTCACCGCCGACGGCCTGACCATGCGTCAGTTGCGCGATTACGTGGAGCAGGCGCGCGCAGAAATCCGCAACGTGCCAGGGCTGGGCAAGATCGAAATGGTCGGCCAGCAGGACGAAACGATTTACCTGAATTTCTCCACGCGCAAACTCGCAGCGTTAGGTATCGATCAGCGCCAAGTGGTGCAGAGCCTGCAATCGCAGAACGCCGTGACCCCGGCCGGGGTGATCGAGGCGGGGCCGGAGCGGATTTCCGTGCGCACCTCGGGCCAGTTCGAGTCGGAGAAAGATCTGGCCGAGGTCAATCTCAAACTCAACGATCGCTTCTATCGTCTGGCCGACATCGCCGAGATCAGCCGTGGCTACGTCGATCCGGCGACACCGGAATTCCGCTTCGACGGCAAACCGGCGATCGGCCTGGCGATTGCCATGCAGAAGGGCGGCAACGTTCAGGAGTTCGGTAAGGCGCTGCACGAGCGCATCGACCAGCTCACCGCCGACTTGCCAGTGGGCGTCGGCGTGCACACCGTTTCCGATCAGGCGGTGGTGGTGGAAGAGGCCGTCGGCGGTTTCACCAGCGCGCTGTTCGAAGCGGTCATCATCGTGCTGGTGGTGAGTTTCATCAGCCTCGGCGTGCGCGCCGGTCTGGTGGTGGCCTGCTCGATTCCGCTGGTGCTGGCGATGGTCTTTGTGTTCATGGAATACAGCGGCATCACCATGCAGCGGATTTCCCTCGGCGCGCTGATCATTGCCCTCGGCCTGCTGGTGGACGACGCGATGATCACCGTGGAAATGATGGTCACCCGGCTGGAAATGGGCGAGAGCAAGGAGCAGGCGGCGACGTTCGCCTACACCTCGACCGCATTCCCGATGCTCACCGGTACGCTGGTGACTGTCGCCGGTTTCGTGCCCATTGGCCTCAACGCCAGTTCGGCGGGTGAATATACCTTCACACTGTTCGCGGTGATCGCCGTGGCGATGATCGTCTCGTGGGTGGTGGCGGTGTTCTTCGCACCAGTGATCGGCGTGCACATCCTCAGCGACAAGGTGAAGGCCCACGATGCCGAGCCGGGTCGCGTCGGCCGGGCGTTCAATGGCGGTCTGTTGTGGGCCATGCGCAATCGTTGGTGGGCGATCGGCGTCACCGTGCTGTTGTTCGTGCTGGCGGTGTTCTGCATGCGTTTCGTGCAGAACCAGTTCTTCCCCGCTTCGGATCGCCCGGAAATTCTCGTCGACCTGAACCTGCCACAAAACGCCTCGATCGATGAAACCCGCAAAGCCGTGGACAAGCTCGAAGCGACGCTCAAGGGCGACCCGGACATCGTGCGCTGGAGCACTTACATCGGTCAGGGCGCGATCCGTTTCTACCTGCCGCTGGACCAGCAATTGCAGAACCCGTACTACGCGCAGCTGGTGATCGTCAGCAAGGATTTCGAAGCCCGCGAGGCCCTGAGTCAGCGCTTGCGTGAGCGCCTGCACAAAGACTTCGTCGGCATCGGCAGCTACGTGCAGGCTCTGGAAATGGGCCCGCCGGTGGGGCGTCCGATTCAGTATCGAGTCAGCGGCAAAGATGTCGATCAGGTGCGCAAACACGCCATCGACCTGGCCACCGAACTGGACAAGAACCCGCACATCGGCGAGATCATTTACGACTGGAACGAGCCCGGCAAAGTCCTGCGCATCGACATCGCTCAGGACAAGGCGCGGCAGCTCGGGCTGTCGTCCGAAGACGTCGCCAACCTGATGAACAGCATTGTCAGCGGCTCGCCGTTGACCCAGGTCAATGACGACATCTACCTGATCAACGTGGTCGGTCGCGCGGTGGATTCCGAACGCGGCACGCCGGAGACCCTGCAGAACCTGCAGATCGTCACGCCGAGCGGCACCTCGATTCCGCTGCTGGCGTTCGCCACCGTGCGCTATGAACTGGAGCAGCCGCTGGTGTGGCGTCGTGACCGCTTGCCGACCATCACCATCAAGGCCTCGGTGCGTGACGAGATTCAGCCGACCGATCTGGTGAAACTGCTCAAGCCGTCGATCGATGCTTTTGCCTCGAAACTGCCGGTCGGCTACAAAGTCGCTACCGGCGGTACGGTCGAGGAAAGCGGCAAGGCCCAGGGTCCGATTGCCAAGGTGCTGCCGCTGATGCTGTTCCTCATGGCGACGTTCCTGATGATCCAGTTGCACAGCGTGCAGAAGATGTTTCTGGTCGCCAGTGTCGCGCCGCTGGGCTTGATCGGTGTGGTCCTGGCGCTGGTGCCGACCGGCACGCCGATGGGCTTCGTGGCGATCCTCGGGATTCTCGCGTTGATCGGCATCATCATCCGCAACTCGGTGATTCTGGTGACGCAGATCGATGAGTTCGAGCAGAAAGGCTACGCGCCATGGGACGCAGTCGTGGAAGCGACCGAACACCGGCGCCGACCGATCCTGCTGACCGCAGCGGCAGCGAGCATGGGCATGATCCCGATCGCCCGCGAAGTGTTCTGGGGGCCGATGGCCTACGCGATGATTGGCGGCATCGTCGTGGCGACGCTGCTGACGCTGTTGTTTCTGCCGGCGCTGTATGTGGCCTGGTACAAGATTCGCGAGCCGCAGAAGGATGAAAAACCGGCGCAGTGAGCTAGCCCCTGCGATCTTTGGGAAAGGTCTGACTTACAGGGTGAGCGGACTGCGCTAACGTCCCTTCTTCATTCGAAGAGGGACGTGCCATGTCGACTGTTTCCGGCTGGTTACGCGGATGGTTGCTGCTCGCTGGCTTGAGCCTGTCGCCGGCAGTACTGGCCGAAGTGCTGCTGGAAAACCAGCTTTGGCGGGTGCAGGTCGATCCTGCGACGCTGGCGGTGCGCGTTGAAGCCGCCAGCGCTGCGCCGGTGCAGGCCTCGGCCGGTGTGCTGCGGCACAAGGTCAGCGACATGGTCAGGCGCGGCAATCGCATCGAATGGCAATGGGACGACGGGCGATGGTTGCTCAGTGTTGACCTGAATCAGCGTGACCTGACGTTTTCTGTTACGGCTAACTCGCCCTCGCAGATCGAGTTTATTCATCAGCCCGCCAGTGCAATGGGCCAGGCGCTGATCTGGCCGCTTGCCGAAGGGCGCTACGTGCCGCGCGGTGATCGGGTGTGGCAGAAGTTCCTGCTCGCGCAGGGCGCGCTCGATACCACCCAGGACTTGAGCCTGCCGCTTTGGGGGATGGAGTACGAGAGTTTCAGCCTGCACTGGCTGCTGACCAACCCTTACAACAATCAACTGCGCTTCAAGGCCACTGGCGATGCGCTGGGGTTGTCGGCCCGGCATCGATTCACATCGCTTGAACCCGCAAAACCGCTGACCTTCAGCCTGTTTCTCGGCGATGTCGATCCCTTGGCTGGCGCCAAGCGCTACAAGCAGTGGCTCATCGAAAGCGATCAATATGAAACCTTGGCGAACAAGCTGATCAAGACCCCGCAAGCCGCCAAGCTGATCGGTGCCGCGCATGTCTATCTGTGGGGCAACGATCTGCTCGGCCCTGACGATGTGCGCAGCTGGCCGCTGCTGATTGCCCGGTTGCGCGGCTCGGGTGTGCTGGTCAGTGAACTTCGGGCGGCGATGGATCCTGAAGCGCTGCGGTTGCTCGCCAGCGAGACCGTACTCGATCGCTATCAACAGACTGTAATGCTGCGCAGTCTCAATCGCGCGCTGAACGTTCAGGCGCGCAAAACCTGGCAGGCGCGTGCGGTGCCGGACATGCAGGCGCTGGTTAACGGGTACGCTGAGGTGCGCGAGCAGCTGGCAGTTGTTCTGAAGGGTACGCTGGCGCCTGATCCTTCGCGCTGGGGGCGCACCTTGTCGCGGCGAACCATTGAACGATTGCAGAGCGCAGGACTTTCGCGTTTATGGCTTGGGCTCGGCGAGGGCTGGGAGGGTGGACTCTGGCACCCGGAGGCGGTGCGCGCCGCCGTCTCTGCGGGGTATCTGATTGCCCCCTATGACTCCTACGAAACCGCGCTGCGCCGGGATGAAAATCCGGACTGGACCACTGCGCATCTAGGCGACCAGGCCAATACCGAGTGTGCGATCGTGGAGGAAAACGGTGCGCTGAAAAGCGGGTTTCAGCAGTCCGGTCACTATACCGATCCGCGATGTGTGCGACCGTTGCTTGAGCGGCGCATCGATGCAATCCAGAAGGTTGCCGGCTTCAACAGCTGGTTTCTCGATGCCTATGCCGCTGGGATGCTCTTCGACAGTTACCGTCCCGGCGCGCTGATGACCCAGGCGCAGAATGCCGCGGGCAACGTCGCTGCATCGCGCTGGATCAACGAGGTGTTGCAGCTGCCGAGCGGCTCCGAGGATGGCAGTGCCGCTACCGCTCAGGGTCTTTTATTTGCTCATGGCATGCAGACGCCGGTGATCGGTTGGGGCGATCGCGACATGCAGCAGCCGGGCACAGCGGACTTTTTCGTCGGCCAATGGTATCCACCTGAGCAGCCGGCGTTGTTCTTCAAACCTACCCGGTTGAAGGCTGACTACCGACGCGTTCATTTCGCCCCCGTCAGCCGTTTACCGTTGTATCAGGCGGTGTTCCACGGCTCTGTCATCACCAGTCATCACTGGTTGTTCGATAACCTGAAGTTGAGCGACGTGCGGGTGGAAAACGAGCTCACCCAGTTGCTCTACAACGTACCGCCGCTGTATCACCTGAGCGCGGCCAGCCTTGATCAGCGCTTGCCGTTGATCGTGCGTCAGGATCGATTCTTTCGTCCGCTGCACGAACGTCTGGCGACGCAAGCGCTGACCGCTTTTGACTGGTTGAGCGAGGATCGCCTGGTCCAGCAGACGACGTTTGCCGACGGCACGCGACTGCTGGCCAATTTCGACGCCGCTCCACGCAATTGGCAGGGCCGAACGTTACCGGGACACAGCATGACTGCACTGTTGGCGGACGGCAGCGTCAACCAGTATCAGGTACAAGCGGCGCCCTGATTCAGACTTTGCGCCACACGCTCGCCAGCCACGGCTGCTGTTCGCGCGGCAACCCCGCTGGCCGGTAGTAATGCTCCAGCTCGATAAACCCCGCCGCCGTCAGCAACCCGCGCCAGGCCTCGAGATCGTGATACGAGCCATAGCGCGGCCCGTTCCAGCCCTCTTGATTGTCGCCACGCGGATTGGAGCTGAACAGCACGCCACCCGTTTTCAATGTGCCGTGCAATTGCCGTAGCACTTGCGGCAAAACCTGCAACGGCACATGAAACAGCACGGCATTGGCGAAGATGCCGTCGAAGCGTTCCGCCGGCAGATCGAGCTTGAGAAAGTCCTGCTGCCAGACTTCGCAACCGCTGTCCTGGCGGGCCATGCGCGCGAATTCCTGCGAGCCATCGAGGCCGATCGCGACGTGGCCCATGCGCGTGAAGGTTTGCAAATCCCGGCCCGGCCCGCAGCCGAAATCGAGAATCGAGAAGGGTGCTTCACCGTGAATGTGGCGCAGCAAGGCCTCGATGTTCTGGCTGACATCGTGGTCGCGCGTGCCTTCGCGGAAATCCTCGGCCACCGAGTTGTAGTGACCGAGGGTAGTGGCGGTGATCTGTTCGAGGTCGCTGGGCGTTTGCTTCATGTTCGATGCTGTATTGGCGATGTGAGGGCGGACTATAAGCTTTTTCACCGGCAAAAAAACGCCGCCTGCGCTGGGGCCAGTGCAGGCGGCGATGGGTGCCAGGCTTCAGTGCTGCTTGGCTCCCAGACAATCGATCGAGCGGTCCATCATCGCCTTGGCCATTTCCAGCAGATGCCAGACCGAGAACACCATGGCCCGATCCGCGCCCCCGAGCTGGTCACCGCATTGATGGACGGTCACCGAAGCGCAGCGCAGCAGATCGGCAACATACAGTTGGGCGTCCTCCAGCGTCACATCTTCGCTGATGCTGTAGACGCGTTTCTGTCCAGCCAACGTGACCTGATTGCCGGCCAGATGTGAGTCGACGGCGCGGCACAGTGCAGAGCGATCCTTGAGCAAATCCTCGGTGAACCGCTTGCTTGAGGTAAGGCTGAGTGGCGGATCGGCAAGTTTCTTTTCCATGGGTAAACTCCTGACTTCAAGTGGGAGCCAACCATTTCGCGACTAAACGAGCAGGACGGCGGCTGCACGCGGATCAGTTGCCGGCCGGACAACTGAATCCAGTCACCGCAAAACAGTGACGACCGGAGATTAGCTACAGGATATTTCGGGTACAAGCGGGCAAATTATTCTAGGAATCGTCCTGCAAACCCGCGTGCTTCGGGCTGGCGAAACGACAAAAGTGGTGTAGGAAGCATCTGATTTTTGCGAAGGGCGTTGCCCAAAATACTGCGATCACATGGGCCTGGTTGATGGCCACCTGCCGCCATCGACCTTAGCGCTTATTCAGCCCCCGCGCCAGCCTGTCGCCACCCAACTGAATCACCGCCACCAGCGCCACCAGCAAGACGATCACCGTCAACATGATCTGGCTATCGAAGCGCTGATAACCGTAGCGGTAAGCGATATCCCCCAGCCCACCGGCACCAATTGCCCCAGCCATGGCCGACGAATTGATCATCGTCACCAGCGTGATGGTGAACCCCCCGACAATCCCCGGCAGCGCCTCGGGCAGCAGCACATGCCAGACGATGTGCCAGCGCCGGCAACCCATGGCCTGCGCGGCTTCAATCAGACCATGATCGACCTCGCGCAGACTCACTTCGGCAATCCGCGCGAAGAACGGCGTTGCCGCGATTGTCAGCGGCACCACAGCGGCCCAAACGCCATAGGTAGTGCCGACGATCAGGCGGGTGAATGGAATCAGCGCGACCATCAGGATCAGGAACGGGATCGAGCGGAACAGATTGACGAAGGCGCCCAGCGCACGGTTCAACAGCGGCGCCTCATAGATCCCGCCCTTGTCGCTGGTGACCAGAATCACCGCCATGGGAATCCCCACCAGCAGCGCGATCAACGAGGACACGCCAACCATCAGGAAGGTGTCGATAAAACCCTGCAGCAAGCGATCAAACCACATAGCCCAATACCTCCACTCTTTGCGCCCATTGCCCGGCGCGTTCGCGCAATTGCTCGGCGCTGAACGCCGAACCGCTGACGGCCAGTAAAAGCTGCCCCAGCGCGTGTCCCTGAATTCGTTCGACGCCGCCCTGAAGCAGCTTCACTCGGCCACCCAACGCCGCAAACAACGCGGCCAGATCCGGCTCATCAGCGGCACTGCCGGTGAACTGCAAACGCAACACCACCGCTGCATTTGAAGCCGTAGATTGCGCCTGCAAGCGGCTTTGCAGTTCTTCCGGCAAGGCGTGTTGCAGCGGTGCGAGCAAGGTCTGGCTGACTGCGTGTTGCGGATTGCCGAACACTTGCCACACCGGGCCTTGCTCGACCACATGGCCGTGCTCGAGCACGACGACGCGATCGCAGATCTCGCGGATCACCGCCATCTCATGAGTGATCAGCACAATGGTCAGGCCCAGGCGTTTGTTGATCTCGCGCAGCAGGCCGAGGATCGACTGCGTGGTCTCCGGATCCAGCGCCGATGTCGCCTCATCGCAGAGCAGAATGTCCGGGTCATGCACCAGCGCGCGGGCAATGCCGACACGCTGTTTCTGCCCACCGGAGAGTTGCGCCGGATAGGCCTTGTGCTTGCTGTGCAGGCCGACCAGTTCGAGCAATTCACGAACCTTGTTGTCGCGCTGCTCTTTGGGCACTCCGGCCACCTTCAGCGGCAACTCGACGTTCTGCCAGACGGTCTTGGCCGACATCAGATTGAAGTGCTGGAAGATCATGCCGATACGTCGGCGCAGAGCGACGAGGCGGTTTTCATCGAACTCGCCGATATCGACCTGATCGATCAACACCCGCCCCGACGTTGGCTGCTCCAGGCGATTGATCGTGCGGATCAGCGACGACTTGCCAGCGCCGCTGCGGCCGATGATGCCGAACACTTCGCCGCGCTGAATCGCTAGGTCGATGCCCTGCAAAGCCGCGACCGGACCTTGCCGGCCGTTGTAGGTTTTGCCCACGCCGATAAAGCGTACGTGGGCGCGATTCAACTCGGGGTGCAGCTCGGTTTTTTCAGCATTGTGTGGCTCTGGAAGCTCCAGTCGCCGTTGGATCGCTGCGGTCATGTTCAGCTTTCCCAGCCGGCCTGATAGAGCTTGCCGTGGGCCTTGTCCAGTGCCGCGCGAACGGCCGGCGAATGCTGATAGATGTCGACGAACTTGATCAGGCGCGGGTCGGTTTTGCTCTTCGGCTGGATGACGAACTGGATCACGTATTCCTTGTGATCGAGACCGTCGAACAGCAGCGCCGAGCCGGCATCGAAGGTCTTTGCCAGACGGATGTAGGCTGGATAACCCTGGACCAGATCAGCGTCGTCATAAGCGCGCACCAGTTGCACGGCTTCGACCTGAAGGATCCTGATCTTTTTCGGATTGGCGACGATGTCGTCCTCGGTGGCCTTGTAACCGACGCCCGGTTTCAGGGTGATCAACCCGGCCTTGGCGAGCAATTGCAAACCCCGTCCGCTGTTGATCGGGTCGTTGGCGATGGCGACGCTGGCGCCTTCGGGCAGCTCATCGAAGCTTTTGTATTTCTTAGAATACAGGCCGACGTTGTTGATGATCCCCGGCGCGAATGGCACCAGATCGAAACCGGACGCGGCTTTGGCGTTTTCCAGGAACGGGATGTGCTGGAAATAATTCACATCAATGTCGCCAGCGGCGAGGCTGACGTTGGGCGCGATCCAGTCGGTGAATTCCACCAGCTCGACTTTCAGGCCTTGTTTGGAGGCCTCTTCGACGGCGGCTTCCAGCGGGATGGCGAAAGCGGCGGTGGTGCCGATTTTCAACGGGGCGTCGGCGGCGAAGATAGCCGAGCTGAACAGGCCGAAGGCCAAGGCCAGTGCTTTGACTGGGTGGGACAGGTTTTTTTTGGTCATGGTGGCTTTTCCAGTCAGTGCATGAATTTTGCTGTCGGGGAGGGCCTCTTCGCGAGCAGGCTCGCTCCCACAGGGGTACGCATTTCAAATGTGGGAGCGAGCCTGCTCGCGAAGCTTCTGATGCCTGTACGAAGATCCGGTATGTTGCTCAGGCAACTGCGCCTCGCCGTGAAACAACTTCTCGCGCAAGGTGCCGCTGTCATACGCAGTCTTGTACGAGCCGCGCCGCTGCAACTCGGGAATCACCAGTTCGATGAAATCGACATAGCTTTCCGGGGTGACGATGCGGGTCAGGTTGAAGCCGTCCAGACCGGTTTCGGCGATCCACGATTCCAGTTCATCCGCCACTTGCTCGGGCGAACCGACCACGGTGATGTAACGGCCGCCGAGGGCGTGCTGGTCGAGCAACTTGCGCCGGGTCCAGTCGTTGTTCTGCAGGTTTTTCGTCGCCGATTGAATGGCGTTGCTCTTTACGTACTGGATCGCTTCGTCGATTTCGTACTGGGCAAAGTCGATGCCTGTAGACGCGGAAAAGTGCGCCACGCCGGCTTCGGCGCTGGCGTAGCTGAGGTACTCGGCATGCTTGGCCCACGCCGCTTCTTCGGTGGCGCCAACGATCACATTGAGGCCCATGAACACCTTGATGTCTTCAGGATTGCGTCCGGCTACGACGGCGCTGGCGCGGACTTTGTCGACCTGCACTTTGGTCGATGGTTTGTTCTGGCCGCTGATGAACACGCACTCGGCATGACGCCCGGCAAACAGCAAGCCGCGATCGGAGCTACCGGCCTGAAACAGCACCGGCGTGCGCTGCGGTGACGGCTCGCAGAGGTGATAACCCTCGACCTGATAGAACTCGCCCTTGTGCTCGACCTTGTGCACTTTTTCCGGGTGGGCGTAGATGCGCTGCTCGCGGTCGTTGAGCACCGCGCCGCTCTCCCAACTGCCTTCCCAGAGCTTGTACAACACCTGCAGATATTCTTCGGCCTGGTCGTAGCGACGGTCATGTTCGACCTGCTCGCGCAGACCCATGGCTTTGGCGGCGCTGTCCAGGTAACCGGTGACGATGTTCCAGCCGACCCGGCCGCGGCTCAGATGATCGAGCGTCGACATGCGTCGGGCGAACAAATACGGCGGCTCGTAAGTGAGATTGGCGGTGAGGCCAAAGCCGAGGGTTCTGGTGACGGCGGCCATCGCTGAAACCAGCAGCAGCGGGTCATTGACCGGCAACTGGATCGACTCTTTCAGCGTGACGTCCACCGAGTTCTGATAGACGTCGTAGACGCCGACGATGTCAGCGATGAACAAGCCATCGAACAACCCACGCTCAAGCAACTGCGCCAGTTCGGTCCAGTACTCGATCGTGTTGTAGCGGGTCGAGGTGTCGCGCGGATGCGTCCACAGGCCGTGATTGATATGGCCGATGCAGTTCATGTTGAACGCGTTGAGCAAAATCTTCTTTTTCGCAGCAGTCATCAGATCGTCCCTCGCAGCGGAGGGTTTTCATCGTTGAGGTAGTAATTGCCCACGGCGTGATATTTCCAGCGCACCGGGTCGTGCAGGGTGTGCACGCGCGCGTTGCGCCAGTGCCGGTCGAGGCCGTGTTCGCTCAGCGTCGCCTGGCTGCCGGCCAGTTCGAACAGCGTGCTGCCGGCGGCGAGGGAAATTTCCGTGCTGATCGCCCTCGCTTCGGCAACTGCGATCGACGCGGCGGCGACGGTTTCCGCGTTGGTTTCGGCTTGCGCGGCATCGAGGATATCGCCGGCACGTTCGAGCAAGGCTTCCGTGGCGTGCAGCCGAATGCTCAAGGGGCCGAAGCTCTTCAATGTCAGCGGATCTTCGGTGGCCTTGTCGTTGCCGGAATCGATCCACGGACGGGTTTTGCTGCGCACGAAATGCAAGGCATCTTCGTAAGCGGCGCGGGCAATGCCGGTGTCGATGGCGGCGTGGAGAATCTGCGCCAGCGGGCCGACCGTGGTCGGGCGCTCGAAAGCGCTCTGGAACGGCAGCACGTCTTCGGCCGCTACATACACATCTTCGAACACTACCGAGCCGCTGCCGGTGGTGCGCTGGCCGAAGCCGCTCCAGTCGTCGATCACCGTCAGGCCCTTGCTCTCGCGCGGGACGAAGGCCAGTTGCTGTACGCCGTTTTCATCGACCACCGACGTCGGAATGCGCTGCGCGTAAATCGCCCCGGTCGAGTAGAACTTGCGACCGTTGATGCGATAACCAGCGCCGTCGCGTTTGATACTAGTGACACGGTCGTGAGCGGTTTTGGTGCCCAGTTCCGCCAGCGCATTGCCGAAGCGTTGGCCGGCGAGCACCTCGGCATACAGGCGCTTTTTCTGTTCATCGCTGCCATTCACGCGCAGCACTTCCAGTGCGTAGAAATGGTTCTGCGGAATCTGCCCGAGCGAACCGTCGGCCTGAGCGATGAGTGCGATGACTTTGGTCAGGGTGACGTTGGATACGCCCGCGCCGCCATATTCTTTCGGCACGTTGATGCCCCACAGGCCGGAGCGGGAAAACACTTCCAGCTCGGCCAATGGCAGGCGGCGTTCGCGGTCGCGCAGAGCGCTGTCGCGTTTGAAATCTTCGGCCAGATCGCTGGCGACGATCAGGGCTTGCTCATCGCTGGTGATGAGCGCGACGTGATGGGAAAGCGTCATAGGGGTTTCTCCAGATGACTGGTCGTCTCAGATCCAGGAATGGCGAGCCGGCAAAGTGCCGTTCAGGCGATAGGTGCCGACCGCGTGATATTTCCAGCGCACCGGGTCGTGCAGGGTGTGCACGCGGGCGTTGCGCCAGTGGCGGTCGAGATTGAATTCGGCGAGGGTCGCGCGGCTGCCGGCCAGTTCGAACAGCTTTTCGCTGGCCAACAGCGAAATCTCGGTGGTCAGCACTTTTGCTTCGGCCACGGCGATCGAAGCGCGTGCGGCGGATTCGGCAGTCAGCGGCGCGGCGTGGACTTCATCGAGCACTTTGCCGGCCTTGCGCAGCAGCGCTTCGGCGGCGTGCAGTTCGATTTTCAGTTTGCCGATATCGGCGATCACGTAGAGGTCATCGCTGGCGCGCTCGACCTTGGCGTCGATCCATGGCCGTGCGCGGGTTTTGACGAAGTCGATGGCGTCGTCGATGGCGCCACGGGCGATGCCGGCGTCAATGGCTGCTTGAATCAGCTGCGACACTGCGCCCTGGGTGTTCGGCTTGTCGTTGATCTTCCAGTTGTCGATGACCAGGCTCGACTCGACGCGCACGTTGTTCAGCAGAATCGTGCCGCTGGCGGTGGTGCGCTGGCCGAAGCCCGACCAGTCATCGACGATGCGCAAACCCGGCGTGCCGCGCCGGACGAAGGCCAGCACCTGTTTACCGTCATCATTGAGCGCTTTCACCGCGACCCAGTGCGCAAACAGCGCGCCGGTTGAATAGAACTTCTGGCCGTTGATCACGTAATCGTCGCCGTCGGCGCTGATTCGCGCCTTCAGTTCCAGGGTGTTTTTGGTGCCACGTTCCGGGCCGGCATTGCCGATGCGCCAGCCTTCCAGAACGCTCTGGAACAGCTGTTTTTTCTGCGCTTGGGTGGCGCTGCCGAGCAGCAGATGGATGATGCCGAACTGGTTTTGCGGAATCTGTCCGAGCGCCGGGTCGGCGGCAGAAATGATCGCGAATACTTCAGCCAATGTGACGAAGGATACCTGCGGGCCACCGTATTCGCGCGGGATGGCAATACTGCCCAGACCGCTGCGGGTGAACTGTTCGATTTCCGACCATGGTAGCTTGCGCTGACGGTCGCGTTTGGCCGCCTGCACACGGGCGGCTTGCGCCAGATCAAAGGCGGCCTTGATCGCTTGAACGTCGTTGCGCAGTACTTGCGCGGGCAACAACAGTGGGGCGATGTCCAGATCGGACTGCACGTTTGCATCTGCAAGACTGGACATCAGTGCCGCTCCCTGGCTGCACGCAATGCCCTGGCGATCTGCACTGGGGTGATTGTGTTCCGGACCATACCTACCTCACATCTCATGAAAAACGTCGCGAAGTGCGACGATTGAAAGAATGTCCGGTGGTCCGGTGCATATACCCTAATCGCGTATAAAAATTAAATAAACTAACTTCTAGGAATATGCATAGAAGGGGAGATGTTCGGCTTGGTTAACGAGATTCAGGTGAGAGGTTATTGACCTCCCACCTTGGGCAGGCCTCACTTGGTATGCGATTCGGCAGCCTTGAATTCGGGTTTCAACGGGACTTTTACGTACGGATTCACGCAACCGATTTTCAACGTGCGCGGCGGCGCCCAGCGCGAGTTGTTACCGACCCGGTCGAGGATGCAGTACGTCACGTCCAGTCGCAGGTCTTCGCCCGCTTCGACGATCACCGCCGGTGGCACCCAGACCTGAATCGGCAGCCCGACATCGGCCGCAGTGAGCGCCGCCAGATCCATACGCACATCCCCCCAGCGCAGGGTGATGGCGTCGTCTTCTGCCATGTTCAGGTAAGGCTCGATAGTCAGCGGCACGCCGCGTTTGATCTGGCTGGGATTCACGCCCTGACGGCGAATCGCTTCGGGGATGATCACTGGTGCCAGTTGCTGATTTTCGTCTTCGCACTGCCCAGTGGGCTGGCCACCGGGGCAATCGAGTTTGACCTGCACCCGAGTCGCCGCCGACAGTGCCGGACCCTGGCCGACCTGCATCACGCGGTAGTGAATGCGCGCGGTGCCATTGGTGATGAAACTCTCCGGCACGCGCAGACTGACCGACTCGCCCACATCGGCCGCGCTGAGGACTTTTGACGCGACATAGCATTTGTTCCAGAACAGTTCGATCAGATCGCCAACGTCCATGTCGCGGTAGGGCGGTACACTGATCAGCAGATGGGCCGCTGTCGCCTGGTTGATGCCGGTTTTTTGTGCGCATGCCAGCGTTGGCGCTGCAAGTTCGGGGGTGTGCGAAGTGCGGGTCATCGGTTTCTCTCCTTGAAGTCTTGCAGCGAAATCCGTTTCTGGAAAACAAAAAAGACGCGAATCAACTGGCAATAAAAGCGAAAACTATTTGTTCGGTTTTAGTGCGAGTTGTTTGAACTAATTGGCGCCGGTTGCCGACTAGATAAAAGTCTGCGGAGAGGGGTGTCAATAGAGCGGCTTAGTTAATGCGTGAATTACAAGTTAATCAGAAAGCTCCTACGTCACCTAGGCAATATGCCTAGTGGTACGCGCGAAACCAGCTACAGATAAACGGCAATTGCGCAGGGTTTTGTGCGGGTTTGTTCGCAGGCAAACGTATGGAAATATGACGATTCGAAGATGCGCGTAACCGTTGCGCAATATATATCTGCGCTCGCAAGTAACAAATGTAGAGAAGATTGAAATGCCGGGAGAGAGGTAACTTCCATCCGTGGAAGTGGAGGGGTGTTGCTGAAAAAGTTGTCAGGCGTGATTCAGAAACTTGCTGAGAAACTGTTTGGTGCGTTCTTCTTTCGGGTTGGCAAACAGTGCCTTGGCTTCACCCTGTTCAACAATTACGCCCTTGTCGAAAAACACCACGCGATTGGCCACGTCACGGGCAAAACCCATTTCGTGGGTGACAATCACCATGGTGCGATTTTCTTCGGCAAGACCGCGAATGGTCGCCAGCACTTCACCGACCAGTTCCGGGTCGAGCGCTGAAGTCGGTTCGTCGAACAGAATCACTTCCGGCTCCATCGCCAGCGCCCGGGCAATCGCCACGCGCTGTTGCTGGCCACCGGAGAGACGGCGCGGATAGGCGTCCTCTTTGCCGGCAAGCCCCACCTTGGTCAGCAGTTTTTTACCCAGAGCAACTGCCTGGTCGCGCGGCATCTTCTTGACCACGATCGGGCCTTCGATGACGTTTTCCAAAGCAGTGCGGTGGGGGAACAGGTTGAAGTTCTGGAACACGAAGCCGACGTGCTGGCGCAGGTTGCGCACCAGACTTTGCTGCTGGTTCAGCGGGCGGCGGGTATCGATTTCGATATCGCCGACCTTGATCCGGCCGCTGGTGGGTTCTTCGAGGAAATTCAGGCAACGCAGGAACGTCGTTTTCCCCGAGCCGCTGGGGCCGATGATCGCGACGACTTCGCCTTCCTTTACCTCAAGGTCGATGCCGTTGAGCACGACCTGACCCTTGAATTGCTTGGTCAGTTTTTCCACGACAATCATCGCGTCAGGACTCCTGGTCGTGCCGATTGACCCGCTCTTCCAACTTGTTCTGCAAGTGCGAAAGCACCGTGGCCAGAATCCAGTAGATCAACGCGGCGGCAAGATACATGGTGAAGACTTCGAAAGTCCGGGCGGTAATCAGTTGCGCCTGACGGAACAGCTCCGGCACCTGAATGGTCGCAGCGAGGGCGGTGTCCTTGACCAGCGAAATGAAGCTGTTGCCCAGCGGCGGCAAAGCCGTGCGCATCGCTTGCGGCAGGATGGCCCGGCGCAGGGTCTGCGCGCGGGTCATGCCGATACTCGCAGCAGCTTCCCACTGACCGCGTTCGATCGAACCGATTGCGGCACGGAGGATTTCACAGGCGTAGGCGGCCATGTTCAGCGAGAAACCGATCAGTGCTGCCGGCAGCGGATCAAGCTCCATGCCCAGTTGCGGCAAGCCGTAGTAGATCACGAACAGCTGCACCAGCAACGGCGTGCCGCGAAAGAACGACACGTAGATGCGGGCCAGCCAACTGACCGATTTGAAGCGCGACAGGCGCATCAGCGCGAGGCCGAAGCCCAGCAGCAGACCGAAGAACATCCCGCCGAGGCTGAGGACTACCGTGTAGTACGCGCCCTTCAACAGAAAGGGCGCGGAATCCAGCGCGAGTTGGAAAGCCTCTTCCATTATTTAGTGACGTCTGCGTTGAAGTATTTCTTCGACAGTTTCTCGAGAGTGCCGTCAGCACGCAGTTCGTCGAGCGCCTTGTTCACCGCAGCCAGCAGTTCAGGCTCGCCTTTGCGCAGGGCGATACCGGATTCCTGACGCGAGAAGGCCTCACCGGCTGCGACGGTTTTCGGGGCTTTCTTGGCGTATTCGAGGGCAGCCAGACGGTCGATCAGGATGGCATCGGTACGACCGTTGTTGAGGTCGGCGAACTTGGTCGGATCATCATCGTAGGTGCGCACGTCAGCACCCGGCACGTTGGCGCGAACCCACTGCTCGTAGTTGGTGCCCAGGCCGACACCGACTTTCTTGCCGGACAGGTCAGCGGCAGTCTTGATGTTCAGCGCCGACTCTTTGCTTTTCAGCACGAGGGCCTGGATGCCGGACACGGTGTAGGGTTCGGAGAAGTCATACTTCTTCTTGCGCTCGTCGGAGATGGTCACTTGGTTGACCACCAGATCCAGACGCTTGGATTCCAGTGCGGCGAGGATGCCGTCCCATTTGGTCGGCTGAATCTTGGCCTTGACGCCGAGCTTTTGCGCCAGCGCTTCCGACAGCTCGACTTCGAAACCGGACAGCTTGCCGTTTTCGTCGACGAAGCTGAACGGTGGGTAAGTGCCTTCCAGGCCGACGTTGAGAACGCCCTTGTCCTTGATCTGTTGCAACTGCTCACCGGCCACTGCCTGACCGATCAGGCCAGCGCTGAGCGCAAGACCCAGCGAACCGACCAGCAGAGTGCGACGTAGTGCGGAAAAATTCATGACAAGCCCCTGTGTTTTCTTATGGAAGACGCTTAAGGAATGTAGGCAAATGGTGATTTGAACGACAGCGCTATCCTGCCTTAAAGCAGCTTAAGCGTCTCGCCCGAAATTCGCCTGCGGCGAGACTATAAGATGTCTTTTTTAGACTTGAAAATACTAGATTGTGTTTCTTTTAGGGTTTTTTGGAATATGCGCCCGTTCAGTTGTGGCGAGGGGATTTATCCCCGTTCGGCTGCACAACAGTTGCAAAGTTCTGCGGCGTTGTACTCTCCTGCGAAAGCAAGGGCCGCTCCGCGACCCAACGGGGATAAATCCCCTCGCCACAGGTAACTGCAATCTGGCGTGATCATCTTGTCAGAAAATCCTTGTAGGCAAACAACGCCGGCGCGCCACCGGTGTGCAGGAAGATGATCGGGCCGTCATCGAAGCGCTGCCGGCCAATCCCGTCGAGCAGACCGGCCATGGCCTTGCCGGTGTAGACCGGGTCAAGCAACAGACCTTCCTGAGCCGCCAACAGTTTCACCGCCGCCAAAGTACCGGCATTCGGTTCGCCGTAACGCGGGGCGAAATATTCGTCCCACAGCTCGACCTTGAAGCTGGTCGGCAATTCGACGCCCAGCAGCTCAGCGGTGCGTTCGGCCAAACCCTGGACCTTCGGGCGCTGGTCTTCTTCACTGCGCGAAACGGTCACGCCGATCACCGGCAGTTGCGGCAGCGCCTCACTCAGCGCCAGTCCGAGACCACTGTGAGTACCGGCACTGCCTGAAGCCAGCACCACCGCGGCGAAATCGAGGCCGCTGTCCTTGATCTGCTCAGCCAGCTCCAGCCCGGCGCGCACATAACCCAGAGCACCGAGCGCATTGGAGCCGCCAATCGGCACCAGATACGGTCTCTTGCCGTTGCTGCGCAGACGTACGGCGAGGGCGGCCAGTTGTTCGTCGGCATTATCGAGGTTGTCGACCAGCTCGACCTTGGTGTCGAACAGATCGAGCAGCAAGCGGTTGCCGTTGCCGGTGTAATTGCTGTCGTCCGTGCCCAGCGGGTTTTCCAGCAGCGCCACACAACCGATGCCGAGTTTCGCCGCCAGTGCGGCGGTCTGGCGCACGTGGTTCGATTGCAGCGCACCGGCCGTGATCAGCGTGTCAGCACCTTGCGCGAGCGCGTCGGCGGCGAGGTATTCGAGTTTGCGCAGCTTGTTGCCACCCATCGCCAGCGGTGTCAGGTCATCGCGTTTGATGTACACCTCGCGACCGAGCCAGATGGACAGGCGTTCGAGTTTTTCCAGCGGCGTGGGGTGGCTCAGCAGTTCGAGACGGGGGAAGCGTTGCAGCTGTTGTTTGATCATGGGTCCGTACTGGCGCAGAAGAATGAAAGGACTATAGGCACGCGCTTTTGCACGGGCAACCGTCAATCGCTTATAGCCAAATGGACTGAGGCCAGCACTATCGGTTCTTAATTCGTCAGCAAAGGCATGCCGTAAAGTAGGCGCCCATGACGCGGCCAGACAGTCCGGCCGCCCGTGAGGAGTCTTTACCGTGAGCGAGCGTTCCAGCCATTGGCAATTGCAGACCATCGTCAGCCAGCTGCGCAGTGCGCGGGATCAGTGGCGTGCACAGAATGGTCGGGCTTCAGGGGAGCAGGGCGGCCGCGAGTTGCCGTCGCGAGCGGCGATGGCGGAAATCCTCGAGGCGCTGTGTGGCGCGCTGTTCCCGATGCGTCTGGGGCCGGTCGATCTGCGTGAAGAAAGTGAAGATTTCTACGTCGGCCACACGCTTGATGTAGCGCTGAATGCCTTGCTGGCGCAGACGCGCCTGGAGCTGCGTTACGTTGCCCGCCACAGCGCGCAGGACGACAGTGAAGTCGAAACCCGCGCCATTCAGATCGTGCAGGATTTCGCCTTGGCCTTGCCGGGCCTGCGCACGCTGCTCGACACCGATGTGCTCGCGGCCTATCACGGCGACCCGGCGGCACGCAGCGTTGATGAAGTGCTGCTCTGCTATCCGGGCATTCTTGCGGTGATTCACCATCGCCTCGCGCACCATTTATACCTTGCCGGGCTGCCGCTGCTGGCGCGGATCAGCGCGGAAATCGCGCATTCGGCGACGGGCATCGATATCCACCCGGGCGCGCAGATCGGCCGCAGCTTCTTTATCGATCACGGCACCGGTGTGGTGATTGGCGAAACCGCGATCATTGGTGAGCGAGTGCGGATTTATCAGGCGGTGACCCTGGGGGCCAAGCGCTTCCCGGCGGATGAGGACGGCCAGTTGCAGAAGGGCCATCCGCGTCACCCGATCGTTGAGGATGACGTGGTGATTTACGCCGGGGCGACGATTCTCGGACGGATCACAATCGGCAAGGGCTCGACCATTGGCGGCAACGTCTGGCTGACGCGCAGCGTGCCGGCGGGGGCGAATCTGACCCAGGCGAATCTGCAGCATGATGACGGGACGCAGAAGTAAGTCTTGAATCTGCGTTGTTGTATCGGGCCTCTTCGCGAGCAGGCTCGCTCCCACATTGGAATGCGTTTCATATGTGGGAGCGAGCCTGCTCGCGAAAGATTTCCAGGCCGGATCAAGGTAGTGGCCTTAAGCCAATTCATCAGTGAACGAATCTCTCCAAACCCGCGTCATACCCCTCTTTGGGCGCTGTAGGAAACCTACCGCCCAGCCCTGCGATTAGTCCTTACCACCCCATTCATGTTTAACTTGAACGTTCATTCAAGTTAAACCGGTGGTTCGCTGCCCGCTCACAACAGGAGGCTTGCCTTTGCTGAGTCCGATCATTTCAGCCACGTTTCAACCCTTCGAGGTGCACCTTTCATGAGTGCATCGTCTACCCCCGCCAGCGGTCTGGTACGCATGAATCCGCCGGTGTTCTACTTCGCCGCGACGGTCATTCTGCTGTTTGGTCTTGTCGTCATCGCCATTCCCGAACAGGCCGGCGCCTGGTTGCTGGAAGCGCAAAACTGGGCGGCCAATACGGTCGGCTGGTACTACATGCTCGCGATGACCCTGTATCTGGTCTTCGTGGTGGTCACCGCCTTATCCGGCTACGGCAAGATAAAACTCGGTGCCGACCACGACGAGCCCGAATTCAGTTACCTGTCCTGGGCCGGCATGCTGTTCGCCGCCGGGATTAGCATCACGCTGTTTTTCTTCTGCGTTTCCGAACCGCTGACGCACATGCTGCAGCCGCCGCAAGGCGACGCGGGTACGGCGGACGCGGCACGCCAGGCGATGCAGATCCTGTTCCTGCACTGGGGCCTGCATGGCTGGGGCGTGTTTGCCTTCGTCGGCATGGCGCTGGCCTATTTCGCCTATCGGCACAATCTGCCGCTGGCCCTGCGTTCGGCGTTGTATCCGCTGATCGGCAAACGCATCAACGGCCCGATCGGCTATGCGGTGGACGGCTTCGGCATCATCGCCACGGTGTTCGGTCTTGGTGCCGACATGGGCTTCGGCGTGTTGCACCTCAACTCGGGCCTGGATTATCTGTTCGGCATCGCCCATACCCAGTGGATTCAGGTCGGCCTGATTACGCTGATGATGGGCGCGGCGATCATCGTTGCGGTCTCCGGTGTCGATAAAGGCGTGCGGGTGATGTCCGACATCAACATGCTGCTGGCCTGCGGGCTGCTGCTGTTCGTGCTGTTTGCCGGGCCGACGCAGCACCTGCTCAACACCCTGATCCAGAACGTCGGCGATTACCTCGGCGCCTTGCCGATGAAGAGTTTCGACCTCTACGCCTACGACAAACCGAGTGACTGGCTGGGTGGCTGGACAGTGTTCTACTGGGCCTGGTGGATTGCATGGTCGCCGTTCGTGGGCCTGTTCATTGCGCGGATCTCCCGTGGCCGCACCATCCGTGAATTCGTCTTCGGCGTGCTGTTGATCCCGCTCGGTTTCACCCTGGCGTGGATGTCGATCTTCGGCAACAGCGCCCTGGATCAGGTGCTCAATCACGGCATGAGTGCGTTGGGCATGTCGGCCATCGACAATCCGTCGATGAGCATTTACCTGCTGCTGGAAACCTATCCGTGGAGCAAGACGGTCATTGCCGTGACGGTGTTTATCAGCTTCGTGTTCTTCGTGACCTCGGCGGACTCTGGCACCGTGGTCCTCTCGACCCTGTCGGCCAAGGGTGGCAACCCGGATGAAGACGGGCCGAAATGGCTGCGGGTGTTCTGGGGCGCAATGACCGCGCTGATTACCAGCGCGCTGCTGTTCTCCGGCAGCATCGATGCGCTGAAGTCGGCGGTGGTGCTGACCTCATTGCCGTTCTCGTTGATTCTGCTGCTGATGATGTGGGGCCTGCACAAAGCGTTCTATCTGGAATCGCAGAAGCAGATCGCGCAGCTGCATTCGCTGGCGCCGGTCTCCGGTTCACGGCGTGGTACCGGTGGCTGGCGTCAGCGCCTGAGTCAGGCCGTGCACTTCCCGTCCCGCGACGAGGTGTACCGCTTCATGGAAAGCACGGTGCGCCCGGCAATCGAGGAAGTGACCGCCGTGTTCGTCGAAAAAGGTCTGCACGTCGTCACCCAGCCAGATCCGGCGCATGACAACGTCAGCCTGGAAATCGGTCATGGCGAGCAGCATCCGTTTATCTATCAGGTGCAGATGCGCGGCTACTTCACGCCATCGTTCGCGCGCGGCGGCATGGGTTCCAAGCAACTCAACAATCGTCGCTACTACCGCGCCGAAGTGCACTTGAGCGAGGGCAGTCAGGACTACGATCTGGTCGGCTACACCAAAGAGCAGATCATCAACGACATCCTCGACCAGTACGAACGGCACATGCAGTTCCTGCATCTGGTGCGTTGATCGACGGCTGAGTGCCGGGTCTGCTCAGGACTCGGCGCTCAGCAGCATGAACAACACCATTGCCGCCACCGGCACGCCGAACACCGCGCTGCCCATTGCAATCTTGGGCCCCGCCGTTGATCCGTCCATCTGTGATGATCATGAAACAGACTATTATTTATCCAAGTGTGTATGGTGTGTATCGCTGCGCGCTTTATCCCCTAGAGTTGTAGCTGTTGCTGTAGATAAGGGCGAAGGACATGCGCAGTCGGGAAATGATCAGGATGATCGAGGACGATGGTTGGTACCTGGTCGCGGTAAAAGGCAGTCACCACCAGTACAAGCATTCGTTCAAGCAGGGAAGGGTGACAATCAAGCATCCTGATTCGGATCTGCCCAAGGGTACGATCAACAGCATTTTAAAACAGGCGGGTTTGAAATGAGGCCCGTATCCGAAGACGAAACGCCCATCATGGACTTGCCAGAGGAAGGGTTCACCTTTATGAAATTCCCGGTCGTTCTGCACAAGGATGCCGACTCGGACTACGGCGTGATCATTCCGGACGTACCGGGGTGTTATTCCGCAGGCGCCACGGTAGCCGAAGCTTTCGAAAACACGCAGGAAGCGCTGGCGCTGCACTACGAGGGGCTGGTCGCCGATGGCGCGCCACTGCCGCAAGTGCGCGACATTGATGCTCATCTTGATAACCCGGATTACGCGGGCGGTATCTGGGGCGTGGTCGACTTTGACATCACGCCTTACTTCGGCAAATCAGTGCGCTTCAATGCCACATTGCCCGAGCAGTTGCTGGAACGTATTGACCAGACCGTCCGGCGAGACCGGCGCTACCGTTCCCGGTCCGGATTTCTGGCGGCCGCTGCGCTGCGCGAATTGTCGGTATGACGCAGATTCTGCGGGAACGAGCCTGCTCGCTCCTGCAGTCAGGTGCTTTCCCGCTCGATCACTTGGCATCGCAGCAGGTTCAGCCGTTGCACTTCGTCGCTCGGCAATACCCCAAGGCTTTCCAACACCCGCGTTGCCGCCAGCACGCCAATCTCCAGCGAGGCTGAAGCGCAGAAAAAATGTGAAACGTTTCAGCAATTGGTCGAACCCGAGGTCGGCGCCGCGCCGCTTGGGCGTATGCTGGGCGTGTTGTTCAGAACTGGATATAAGGCCGGACGTTGCGGCAGAACCTGGGGCTGGTTCGGCCTGCAAATCGCTTCGCATGATTGATGGGGCTTTTGTGGCGAGGGGATTCATCCCCGTTCGGCTGCGAAGCAGTCGTAAAACCAGCGCACTCGGTACAGATGATTCACCGAGGTTTCAGGTTTTGGGACGGCTTCGCCACCCATCGGGGATAAATCCCCTCGCCACAGAGTTTGGTTTCACCCTCAATCTGCTGTTAATCAAACAAGAGAGGATTCGATGACTTACACCGCTGCCGAAAACCGCTACGACTCCATCCCTTACCGCCGCGTCGGCCGCAGCGGTCTGGTGCTGCCGGCATTGTCGCTGGGCCTGTGGCACAACTTTGGCGACAGCACGCCGATCGAAACCCAGCGTGCCTTGCTGCGCACCGCGTTCGATCTGGGCATCAACCATTTCGATCTGGCCAACAACTACGGCCCGCCATACGGCAGCGCCGAGATCAATTTCGGTCGCCTGCTGCGCGAAGACTTCAAGCAGTATCGCGACGAGCTGATCATCTCCAGCAAGGCCGGTTGGGACATGTGGCCCGGCCCGTATGGTCAGGGCGGCGGTTCGCGCAAATACGTGCTGGCCAGCCTCGACCAGAGCCTGCAACGCTTGGGTCTGGATTATGTGGACATCTTCTATTCGCACCGCTTCGACCCGGACACTCCGCTGGAAGAAACCGCCAGCGCCCTCGCCACCGCCGTGCAGCAGGGCAAGGCTTTGTACATCGGCATCTCGTCCTATTCTGGGGTGAAAACCCGAGAAATGGCCGCGCTGCTGAAAGAGTGGAAAGTGCCGCTGCTGATTCATCAGCCGGCGTACAACCTGCTCAATCGCTGGGTGGAAAAGGACCTGCTCGATACCACCGATGAACTCGGCACGGGCGTCATCGCGTTTACGCCGCTGGCGCAGGGCTTGCTCACCGACAAATACCTCAACGGCGTGCCGGCGGATGCGCGGGTCAATCGTCCGGGCGGTGGTTCGCTGCAGGCTTCGCACTTGTCCGAGGCCAACATCGCCCACGTGCGAGCGTTGAACGAGATCGCCCAGCGTCGCGGCCAGAGTCTGGCGCAACTGGCATTGGCGTGGACCCTGCGTGATCCACGAGTGACCTCGGCACTGATCGGCGCGAGCCGGCCGGAGCAGATCATCGAGAACGTCGGGGCGCTGAAGAATCTGAATTTCAGTGCTGAAGAGCTGGCGGAGATTGACCGGTTTGCCCAGGAGGGCGGGATCAATCTTTGGGAGAAGCCTTCGACGGCGGAGTGAGCCACCCTCACCCCAGCCCTCTCCCAGAGGGAGAGGGAGCCGACCGAGGTGTCTTGCGTCTTACATCGACCTGAAATACCGAGTCGATTATGGATTCAGCAAAGTACGTTCAGGTCGGCGTACTTCTACAGTATCCCCCAATCAGTCCCCTCTCCCTCCGGGAGAGGGTTAGGGTGAGGGGCTTTTGCCTTTGAAGGGCTCAGCGAAAAAACGGCACATCCCCCAAAACCGTCGCCCGCTGCATCACCCGCCGCGCCGGTCGGTAATCATCCACCGCGTAATGCTGCGTCACGCGGTTGTCCCAGAAGGCAATATCGTCTTTCTGCCAGCGCCAGCGAATGGTGAATTCCGGCCGTGTCGCGTGGGCGAACAGATACTTCAGAATCGCTTCGCTCTCGGTTTCCGACAGTTCATTGATCTTCGAAGTGAAGCCTTCATTGACGAACAGCGAGCGCCGTCCGCTCACCGGGTGCGTACGGATCACCGGGTGCGACAGCGGTGGATTCTTGCGCCGCGCTTCTTCCCACTGCGCCAGCGCTTCAGGCGTGTTGCCGTAGCGCTCGAGTGGAAACGATCGGGTGAAATCGTGGGTGGCGCTCAGACCTTCGAGCAGGGTTTTCATCGGCGCCGACAACGCTTCATATGCCGCGATGCCGCTGGCCCACAACGTGTCGCCACCGAACTCCGGCAGCAACTTGGCGCTGAGCACTGCGCCCATCGCCGGCGTCGGCAGGAAGGTCACGTCGGTATGCCAGATCGCGTTATCGCGCACGTCGGTGACTGCGGTGTCGAGGATCAGTACTTCCGGTTGTTCCGGTACGTTCGGGTAGATCGGGTGAATGTGCAGGTCGCCGAAATAATGTGCGAAACGTGCCTGCTGTGCCGGCTCGATCGGCTGGTTGCGGAAGAACAGCACCTGATACTTGAGCAGCGCCTGCTCGATGGCGTCGCGCTGTTCCAGGCTCAGCGGCTGGCTGATGTCGACGCCGTTGATCTGCGCACCGAGGGCCGAGCTTAATGGGGTGATGCTGAGGGTGCTCATGGTCGTTCTCTTTGAATTCGGAGTGTCATGCTTTTGTGGGAGCGAGCCTGCTCGCGAATGCAGAGTGTCAGGCGACAGTGCAGTGACTGATCTGACGCTTTCGCGAGCAGGCTCGCTCCCACAGGGGAATTTTCACAAGGCGATTTAGTGCGCCTGGCCGTGCCACGGCACCAGTCTGCGCTGCAATGCGCGCAGGCCCATTTCCATGGCGAAGGCGATCAGGGCGATGACCAGAATTCCCAGCACCACGACATCGGTGACCAGAAACTGCGCGGCCGACTGCACGATGAAGCCCAGGCCACTGGTGGCCGCGATCAGTTCAGCGGCGACCAGGGTCGACCAGCCGACGCCCAGACCAATGCGCACGCCGGTGAGAATGTCCGGCAGAGCGCTCGGCAAAATCACATGGCGAATCAACTGCGCGCGCGTCGCGCCCAATGACTGAGCGGCGCGCAGTTTTGCTGGATCAACCGTGCGCACACCCGTCGCGGTGGCAATTGCAATTGGCGCAAAAATCGCCAGGTAGATCAGCAGCACTTTCGACAACTCGCCGATGCCGCACCAGATCACGATCAGCGGCAGATAGGCCAGCGGCGGGATCGGGCGGTAGAACTCGATCAGCGGATCGAGCACACCGCGAGCGATGCGGTTGGCGCCGATGGCGATGCCCACCGGCACGGCGGTGAGAATCGCAAAAGCGAGACCCAGGCCGATGCGGCTCAGGCTGGCGCCGAGGTGCTGCCACAAAGTCGAATCCATGTATCCGGATGTCGCCAGCAACCAGCCCTTTTGCAGCACGGCAGAGGGTGGCGGCAGGAACAGCGGTTCGATCAGGCCGGTCGCGGTCACCGCCCACCAGATCGCCAGCAGGCCGAGCAGTGTCAGCAGGCTGATCCAGCGAGTGCTGAGGCTGCGGCGCACTGGGATGCTCACCGAAGTTGTTTTCACCGCCGCAGCGGAAACGTCGTTACTGCTCATGCGCGCTCCTGCCGTTGTCCGGCGCTGCGTTGCGAGAAGACTTTGCTCAGCACGTGCTCGCGGGTTTCGATGAAACGCGGATCGGATTTGATCGCGCGGGCCGACTCGCCAGCGGCATAACGCTGACCGAAATCCAATTGCAGGCGCTCGACGATCTGCCCTGGATTCGGCGCCAGCAGAATCAGGTCCGTGGCGAGGAACACCGCTTCTTCAATGTCGTGGGTAATCAGGAAAACCGGCTTGGCCGTGCGTTGCCAGACTTGCAGCAACAGCTCCTGCATCTGCTCGCGAGTGAATGCATCAAGCGCACCGAACGGCTCGTCCATCAGCAACACGCGCGGGTCGGCGGCGAGGGCGCGAGCGAGGCCGATGCGTTGTTTCTGGCCACCGGACAATTGCCAGATGCGTCGGTCTTCGAAACCGGCGAGATCGACCAGCGCGAGCATTTCCCGGGCGCGCTGTTCGCGTTTGTCCTTGCCGACACCGGCCAGTTCGAGGCCGAAGGCGACGTTGGCCAACACATCCTGCCAAGGCAGTAACGCGTCATCCTGAAACACCACGCCACGTTCGGCGCTCGGGCCTTTGACTGGCACGCCGTCAAGGGTGATGCGTCCTGAACTCGGTTCGACGAAACCGGCAATCAGGTTCAACAGCGAAGTCTTGCCACTGCCGGACGGGCCGAGGGCGACCAGCAATTGCTGCGGCCCCAGGGTCAGAGAAATATCCGCCAGCACCGGCTCCGTGCTGCCCGGGTACTGTGCGCTGATGCGCTCCAGCTGTAGCAAGGCCATCGCTGTATCTCCCGATCAGTTGGTGATGTATTTGGCGCTGACGTAAGGCGCGTAGTCCGGCAGCACGGCTTCGACCTTGCCTTGCTCCTTGAGGAACGCGGCAGTGTCAGTGATGGCTTTGGTGGTCGGCGCGCCGAGATCACTGACCTGATCCGCCGCCAGCGGGTAGACGTTGCCCTGCAACAGCAATGGAATGTCGCTGGCCTTGGCGCCGGAGAGTTTCACCAGTTTGTCGACGTTGCTCTGGTTGGCCAGCCAGGCCTGCGGATCCTTGCGGTAATCGGCGTAGGCGTCGAGGGTGACCTTGGCGAACGCGGTGACGATTTCCGGGTGCTTTTCGGCGAAGTCCTTGCGCACGATCCACGCATCGAAGGTCGGCGCGCCGAACTTGGCCAGCTCGCCGGAGGTGATCAGCACTGTGCCGTTTTCCTTGGCCACGCCCAGTGCCGGATCCCACACGTAAGTGGCGTCGATATCGCCGCGTTTCCACGCCGCGATGATCGCTGGCGGCGCGAGGTTGAGCACGGTGACTTTCGACGGATCGATGTTCCAGTGCTTGAGCGCGGCGAGCAGGCTGTAGTGCCCGGTGGACACGAACGGCACGGCGATTTTCTTGCCGATCAGATCCTGCGGAGTCTTGATGCCGGAGCCGTCGCGCGCGACCAGTGCTTCAGCGGCGCCGATCTGCGTGGCAATCAGGAAGGTTTCTACCGGTACCTTGCGGGTGATCGCGGCGGCCAGCGGACTCGAACCGAGGTAGCCGATCTGCACATCGCCGGACGCGATGGCGGCGATGATATCGGCGCCGTTATCGAACTTGCGCCAGCTGATATCGGCCTTGGTAGCTTTCTCGTAGGCGCCGTCGGCCTGAGCGACCTTGGCCGGGTCGACGGTAGTCTGGTAGGCGACAGTGAGGTCGGCCGCCTGGGCCAAGAAGCTTGCAGCGGCCAGTGAGGCGGCGGCGAGCAGGCGAAGCGGGAAATTCAGTTTCAATTGAGAGCTCCAAATCAGGCGACCGAATGTCGGCGTGAGTGGAGACTAAATGATCTAAGAATCGCGAAATAAATAACTTTTTCGAATGAGCTTATGAGCGGAAAAATCTAAGGCAGGAGAGGATGTGAGCCTTTGACTGATCGTTCCCACGCTCTGCGTGGTAACGCCTCAAGGGACGCTCTGCGTCCGAAGTGACGCGGAGCATCACAGGCTGCATTCCCACGCAGAGCGTGGGAACGATCAAGGCCGGGGCGGCTTTAATTGCTGATGGCGAGAATACTCGCCTGATACGCGCCAACAAACACATCGAAATCGCCGACTTCGTTCTGCTCAAGCTCGGTCTGCTGCGCCAGCGATGCGCGCGCCAGTTGTTCAAACTTCGCTTGCTCGTCGGCCGCCAACGGCTCGCTGCGGAAGAACTCGGCGTGAGTCTGGCTCTGGCGCAGGGAGAACTGCGCAAAGCTTTCCTTGTGCTCGGCCATGGCCGCCAGCACCTGCGCCGATGGGGTCAGGGACGGGTCGTTGACCTTGGCCAGTTGCGCATCCAGTGCCTTGCTGTGGGCATCGCCGCCGACGCTCTGGTCGAGCATCGCCGCCAGCGGGGCAATCTGTTCCAGCAGCTCCGCCGCCCACTGTTTCATCTCGACCGGCTGACCGTCACGCTGCAATTGCAGGCCCGGACGGCGACCTTCCTTGACCACGCTGAGGAAGTTCGAGGTGGCGTTGCCGCACGAAGTGTTGGTCAGCAGCGGGCTGTCGTTCAGCGCGCAGTACAGCAGGAACGCGTCGATGAAGCGCGATTCGGTGAGGTCGATGCCCATCGGCAGGAACGGGTTGATGTCCAGGCAGCGCACTTCGACGTACTGGATGCCGCGCGCCATCAGCGCCTGGATCGGCCGCTCGCCGGTGTAGGTCACGCGTTTCGGGCGGATGTTGGAGTAGTACTCGTTTTCGATCTGCAGGATGTTGGTATTGAGCTGCACCCACTCGCCATCCTTGTGCGTGCCGACTTCCACGTACGGCGCGTAGGGCGTGGCCACCGCTTCGCGCAGGCTGTCGGTGTAGCTTGCCAGATCGTTGTAGCACGGTGTCAGGCCGGCCTGGGCGTTGCTCTGATAACTGAGATCGCTCATGCGCAGGCTGGTGGCGTACGGCAGATACAGCGTGTCCGGATCAAGCTGTTCGAGCTGATGCGAACGCCCGCGCAGGAAGCCGGCGTCCAGCGCCGGCGAGGCACCGAACAGGTACATCAGCAGCCAGCTGTAGCGACGGAAGTTGCGAATCAGCGCAATGTAGGACACCGACTGGAAATCGCGATCGGTGCCGACGAAACCTTCGGCCTCGCGCAGCAATGGCCAGAGTTGTTCCGGCAGGGAAAAGTTGTAGTGAATCCCGGCGATGCACTGCATGGTCTTGCCGTAACGCAGGGCCAGGCCCTTGCGATAGACGTACTTGAGCTGACCGATGTTGGAGGTGCCGTAATAGGCAATCGGGATGTCTTCCTCGGCCGGCAACGGGCACGGCATCGATGGACTCCACAGGTACTCGTTGCCGAGTTTGCTGTAGGCAAAACGATGAATCTTGTCCAGGCTCGCCAGCGTGTCGGCAGGATCCGGCAGGGCAGGCGTGATGAATTCCAGCAGCGACTCGGAGTAGTCGGTGGTGATCTGTTCGTTGGTCAGCGCGGAACCCAGGGCTTCGGGGTGCGGCGTTTGCGCCAGGCGACCTTCACTGGTCACGCGCAGGCATTCACGTTCGATACCGTGCAGGCACTGCTTGAGCAGAGAGAGGTTAGCGCGCTCGCCGAGCAGAGCCAGGCGGCGGTTGAGAAGTTCGCTCAATTTGGATTCCTTCACGCGTCAGTCGCCCCAATATGGGGGTGGGCAGGACGGTCTACAAGGGTGAAGTTGAAACTGGCGTTATCGCCTGGTTTGTAGCGGCAGGCCATTTGCCGGTCAGTCAAGAACTGCACAATCCCTGTGGGAGCGAGCCTGCTCGCGAAGAGGGTTTTGCAGTCAATGTCATCGTCGACTGACACACCGTCTTCGCGAGCAGGCTCGCTCCCACAGGATTCATTGCGCCGAAATTAACTCAAAATGATGAGCAACATCTACAGGACAGCGAAGGTGCCCTGCGCTTTTGCGACCAGTTTGTCGCCCTGCATCACTTCGGCTTCGACCACCAGCGTGCGCCGGCCCGGGTGGATCACCCGCGCCTTGCACAGCACCTCGCCCTCGGAAACGGCGCGGATGTAGTTGATCTTGCATTCGATGGTCGCGCTCTGCTGATCGAAGCCATGGCTGCTGGAGCAGGCCAGGCCCATGGCAATGTCGACCAGACTGAACAGCGCGCCGCCGTGCAGTTTGCCGCCACGGTTGCGCAGTTCGGGCTCAAGCGCCAGGGCGACTTGCGCCACCCCGGTTTCGAGACTGTGCAGGCGACAGCCCAACAGCTTGAAAAACGCGCTCTCGACGAGCCCGGCCGGCATGTCCATCAGCGTTTCTTCAACTGCTTGGCGTTGGCGAACAGCGAGGCCATCGCATTGTTCACCGGCGCGGCGGTGGCGGTTTCCTTGCGCGGCGCGTTGCCCGAAGACTGGCGCGGTGCCGAGCCCGGGCGCGAGCCACGGGCGCCATCGATTTTCTCGCCCGGGGTGTCGCTCATGCGCATCGACAGGCCGACGCGTTTGCGCGGGATATCGACTTCCATGACCTTCACTTTCACCACGTCACCGGCCTTGACCGCTTCGCGCGGGTCCTTGATGAACTTCTCCGACAGCGCCGAGATGTGCACCAGACCATCCTGATGCACGCCGATGTCGACGAATGCACCAAACGCCGTCACGTTGGTCACCACGCCTTCGAGGATCATCCCCAGTTGCAGATCCTTGAGGTCTTCGACGCCTTCCTGGAACTCGGCGGTCTTGAACTCCGGACGTGGGTCGCGACCGGGTTTTTCCAGTTCTTGCAGGATGTCGGTGACGGTCGGCAGACCGAAGGTTTCGTCGGTGAATTTCTTCGGATCCAGACGCTTGAGGAACGCGGCATCGCCGATCAGCGAACGGATGTCGCGGTCGGTTTCAGCGGCAATGCGCTGCACCAGCGGATAGGCTTCCGGGTGAACCGCCGACGAATCCAGCGGATTGTCGCCGTTCATCACGCGCAAGAAACCGGCGGCCTGTTCGAAGGTTTTCTCGCCCAGACGCGCAACTTTCTTCAACGCCGCACGAGTCTTGAACGCACCGTGTTCGTCACGGTGAGCAACGATGTTCTGCGCCAGCGTTGCGTTGAGGCCGGAGATTCGCGCCAGCAAGGCCACGGAGGCAGTGTTCACATCCACGCCCACGGCGTTCACGCAGTCCTCGACAACGGCGTCCAGACCGCGCGCCAGTTTCAGCTGCGAGACGTCGTGCTGGTACTGGCCGACACCGATGGATTTCGGATCGATCTTCACCAGTTCGGCCAGCGGATCCTGCAGACGACGAGCGATCGACACGGCGCCACGGATCGACACGTCGAGATCCGGGAATTCCTTGGCCGCCAGTTCCGAGGCCGAGTACACCGAGGCGCCGGCTTCGGACACCATGACCTTGGTCATTTTCATCGCTGGATATTTTTTGATCAGTTCGATCGCCAGCTTGTCGGTCTCACGGCTGGCAGTACCGTTGCCGATGGCGATCAGGTCCACCGAGTGCTTGGCGCACAGGGCGGCCAAGATGGCGATGGTCTGATCCCATTTGTTGTGCGGCACGTGCGGGTAAACCGTGGCGTGGTCGAGCAGCTTGCCGGTGGAGTCGACCACGGCAACCTTGCAGCCGGTACGCAGGCCCGGGTCGAGGCCCAGGGTCGCGCGCGGGCCGGCCGGAGCGGCCAACAGCAGGTCGTGCAGGTTGTGCGCGAACACGTTGATCGCTTCGGTTTCAGCACCGTCGCGCAACTCGCCGAGCAGGTCGGTTTCCAAGTGGGTGTAGAGCTTGACCTTCCAGGTCCAGCGCACCACTTCACCGAGCCATTTGTCCGCCGGGCGGTTCTGGTTCTGGATGCCGAACTGCTGAGCGATCATGCCTTCGCACGGGTGCATCGTGCCGGGCAGCTCATCGCCGACTTTCAGCGCGGAGCTGAGAATGCCTTCGTTGCGCCCACGGAAAATCGCCAGGGCGCGGTGCGACGGCATGCTTTTCAGCGGCTCGTCGTGTTCAAAGTAATCACGGAACTTGGCGCCTTCCTCTTCCTTGCCGGCGATGACGCGGGCACTGAGGATCGCTTCCTGTTTGAGGAAATTGCGCAGCTTTTCCAGCAGGCTGGCGTCTTCGGCGAAGCGCTCCATGAGAATGTATTTGGCGCCTTCCAGCGCAGCCTTGACGTCGGCCACGCCTTTTTCGGCGTCGACGAAGCGCGCGGCTTCGGTTTCCGGCGACAGGTTCGGGTCGTTGAACAAGCCGTCGGCCAGTTCGCCGAGGCCGGCTTCGAGGGCGATCTGGCCCTTGGTGCGGCGCTTCTGCTTGTACGGCAGGTACAAGTCTTCGAGACGGGTTTTGGTGTCGGCGAGCTTGATGTCGCGCTCAAGGGCAGGGGTGAGTTTGCCTTGCTCCTCGATGCTGGCGAGGATGCTGATGCGCCGTTCGTCGAGTTCTCGCAGGTAGCGCAGGCGCTCTTCCAGATGACGCAACTGGGTGTCATCGAGGCTGCCGGTGACTTCTTTCCGGTAACGGGCAATGAAGGGAACGGTAGAACCTTCATCGAGTAGCGCGACGGCCGCTTCGACCTGTTGTGGGCGTACGCCGAGTTCCTCGGCGATGCGGCTGTTGATGCTGTCCATAAAACCACCTGACATAGTATGAAAGCAGGCTCGCAGGCACGCAGATAATGGCCTGGAGGCTGATTGAGCGGCTGGAAAATTGCCGCTGCCTGGATCAAGAAGCTGCCCATTGACCCGTGAAATCGAACAGTTACTGCACAGGGCCGGAAAAAATACCGGCCACTTACGGTAACGATTCAGACGTTGCCTGGCGCAAAACGCCGCGCATTATAACCAGCGTTCTGTCATTCGGGGGCGTTGCAGGCTGTAGGCATAAACCCCGGTTTTCTGGCAGTGAAGGAAAAATCTGCTAACAATGCACACGGTGCGTATAACGACAGCTACGCCATAATGCGCGCCGAGCTAAAAGGAGCATCCAATGAGCAGCACTGCACAAACGGCTGAAGGCGAAAAAATTCTTATCGTTGATGACGATCCGGGGCTGAGCAGCCTGCTGGAGCGTTTCTTCGTCAGCAAGGGCTACCGTGCCCGTACCGTTCCGAACACCGAGCAGATGGACCGTCTGCTGGCGCGTGAAGTGTTCAATCTGGTCGTCCTCGACCTGATGCTGCCGGGCGAAGACGGCCTGACTGCGTGCCGCCGCCTGCGCAGCGCGAACAACCAGATTCCGATCATCATGCTCACCGCCAAGGGCGATGAGCTGAGCCGTATCAAGGGCCTTGAACTGGGCGCCGACGATTACCTGGCCAAGCCGTTCAACCCCGACGAGCTGATGGCTCGGGTCAAAGCGGTCTTGCGCCGTCAGGCCGCACCGGTACCGGGCGCGCCGGGCAGCGAAGACGAAAACGTCACCTTCGGTGATTACGTATTGTCGCTGGCCACCCGCGAGCTCAAGCGTGGCGATGAAGTGCACATGCTCACCACCGGTGAGTTCGCTGTACTCAAGGCGCTGGTAATGAACGCGCGTCAGCCGCTGACCCGCGACAAGCTGATGAACCTCGCCCGTGGCCGTGAATGGGATGCGCTGGAGCGTTCCATCGACGTGCAGATCTCGCGTCTGCGCCGGATGATCGAACCCGATCCGTCGAAACCGCGTTACATCCAGACTGTCTGGGGCGTGGGTTACGTGTTCGTACCGGATGGCACCGCCACCAAGTGATCGGTGATTTGTAGGAGCGGGTCTGCAAGGCTCTGGTCGCACGGCCATTGCCACAGACTCGCAATCCGCAATATGCGAGCATTGCTCGCTCCTGCAAGTGTGTAGCGGTTAAAGATGAAAACCCCCGTCTGGTTCCCCCAAAGTTTTTTCTCCCGCACCCTCTGGCTGGTGCTGATCGTCGTGCTGTTTTCCAAGGCACTGACCCTGGTTTATCTGTTGATGAACGAGGACGTGCTGGTGGATCGCCAATACAGCCATGGTGTCGCTCTGACGTTGCGCGCCTATTGGGCCGCCGATGAAGAAAACCGCGCAAAAATTGCCGATGCCGCAACCCTGATCCGCGTGGTCGGCGCCGGTGTGCCGGAAGGCGAGCAGCACTGGCCGTACAGCGAAATCTATCAGCGTCAGATGCAGGCGGAACTGGGTGCCGACACCGAGGTGCGTTTGCGCATGCACTCGCCACCGGCGCTGTGGGTGAGGGCACCGAGCCTGGGCGATGGCTGGCTGAAAGTGCCGTTGTATCCGCATCCGCTGCGCGGTCAGAAAATCTGGAACGTGCTCGGCTGGTTCCTCGCCATCGGCCTGCTATCGACGGCGTCGGCATGGATTTTCGTCAGCCAGCTCAACCAGCCGTTGAAGCGCCTGGTGTATGCCGCGCGGCAACTCGGCCAGGGCCGCAGCGTGCGCCTGCCGATCAGCGACACGCCCAGCGAAATGACCGAGGTTTACCGCGCCTTCAACCAGATGGCTGAGGACGTCGAACAGGCCGGGCGCGAGCGTGAGCTGATGCTCGCCGGGGTGTCCCACGACTTGCGCACACCGCTGACGCGCTTGCGCCTGTCGCTGGAACTGATGGGCGATCACACCGACCTCACCGACGACATGGTTCGCGACATCGAAGATATGGATGCGATTCTCGACCAGTTCCTCGCGTTCATCCGCGATGGTCGTGATGAGTCAGTGGAGGAGGTGGACCTCAGCGATCTGGTGCGTGAAGTCGCCGCGCCGTACAACCAGAACGAAGAGAAAGTGCGCCTGCGCCTGGAACCGATCCAGCCGTTTCCGCTGCGTCGAGTGTCGATGAAACGCCTGCTCAACAACCTGATCGGCAACGCCTTGAACCATGCCGGCACCGGTGTTGAGGTCGCGGCTTATGTGTCCGGAGATACCAGCGCGCCGTATGTGGTTCTGAGCGTGATGGACCGTGGCGCGGGGATTGATCCGTCCGAGCTTGAAGCGATCTTCAACCCGTTTACCCGAGGTGATCGGGCTCGCGGTGGCAAAGGCACCGGGCTGGGGCTGGCGATCGTGAAAAGGATTGCGGCGATGCATGGCGGCAACGTCGAATTGCGCAACCGGTCCGGGGGTGGACTGGAGGCGCGGGTGAGATTGCCGCTGGGGTTGATGTTGCCCCGAGATGCGGTTTAGAAGCAGCTGCAAGCTGCAAGCTGCAAGCTACAAGCTACAAGCTGCAAGCTGCAAGCAAGAGCGCTTTTCACTTGCCGCTTGAGGCTTGCCGCTAGCAGCTGCTTCTCTAGCCCTTGCCCTTGGTGCGGGTCATATTCGGCCCGCCATTCTTTTCCAGATGCTCGATGATGATTCCGGCGACATTCTTGCCAGTGGTGGTTTCGATGCCTTCCAGTCCCGGTGACGAATTCACTTCCATCACCAGCGGCCCGTGATTGGAACGCAGGATATCCACACCCGCCACTGCCAGGCCCATGACCTTGGCCGCGCGCAATGCGGTCATGCGTTCTTCCGGGGTGATCTTGATCAGGCTGGCGCTGCCGCCGCGATGCAGGTTGGAACGAAATTCGCCCGGTTTGGCCTGGCGCTTCATTGCGGCGATCACCTTGTCGCCGACCACGAAGCAGCGGATATCCGCGCCGCCGGCTTCCTTGATGTATTCCTGAACCATGATGTTCTGCTTCAGGCCCATGAACGCTTCGATCACCGACTCTGCCGCCGTCGCGGTTTCGCACAGCACCACGCCGATGCCCTGAGTGCCTTCGAGCACCTTGATCACCAGCGGTGCGCCGTTGACCATGGCGATCAGATCGGGGATGTCGTCCGGCGAGTGGGCAAAGCCGGTGACCGGCAAACCGATGCCGCGCCGCGACAGCAGCTGCAGCGAACGCAATTTGTCCCTTGAGCGGGCAATGGCCACCGACTCGTTGAGCGGGAACACGCCCATCATTTCGAACTGACGCAACACCGCGCAGCCGTAGAACGTCACCGACGCGCCGATCCGTGGGATCACCGCGTCGAAACCTTCCAGCGGTTTGCCGCGGTAATGGATCTGCGGCTTGTGGCTGGCAATGTTCATGTAGGCGCGCAAGGTGTCGATCACCACCATTTCATGCCCGCGCTCGATTCCGGCTTCGACCAGACGGCGGGTGGAATACAGACGCGGATTACGCGACAGCACAGCGATCTTCATGCAACACCTGTGGAGGAGGTAGATACCGGGAACACCGGCTTGTCTTGTACATACTTGATGCCCGGATTGACCACCAACTGGCCATCGATCAGGGCTTTGGAACCGAGCAACAGGCGATAGCGCATGGACTTGCGGCAGGCCAGGGTGAACTCCACCGGCCAGACCCGATCACCCAGGGCCAGCGTGGTGCTGATCACGTAGCGCACCTGTGCGTGGCCATTGGAGCTCTTGATGGTTTTGCGCGTGACCAGCGGCGCTTCGCAGCGCCGGTGACGCAACTGCACCACCGTGCCGAGATGCGCAGTGAAGCGCACCCATTTCTCGCCGTCGCGTTCGAACGGTTCGATATCGGTGGCGTGCAGGCTGGAGGTGCTGGCGCCAGTGTCGATTTTTGCGCGCAGGCCGGCGACTCCCAAGCCCGGGAGCGCCACCCACTCGCGCAGACCGACAACGGTCAAATGATCAAATGTCTTCAAAGAAAAAAACCAAGGGTTAACGCTTCCAGGCCTCATCCGGCACCTGGGCCAGCGCTTTGAATGCGGGTCTGGCGAACCAGTAGCCCTGCATCAGAAATATTCCACAGTCCGCGAGGAAATCCCGTTCCCCGGCGCTTTCTATGCCTTCGGCAATGACTGTAACGTCCAACTCCGCACACATTGTGACAATCCCCCGCACGATCACCTGACGGACACGGTCCTGGTCAACATCGCGGATCAGCGCCATGTCGAGTTTGATCAGGTCCGGTTGGAAATCAGCCAGCAGATTGAGCCCCGAATAACCGGCACCGAAATCGTCGATGGCGGTCTTGAAGCCGAATTCGCGGTATTCACGCAGAATATTGGTCAAATGGCGATAATTATCTACGTGCTCGATTTCCAGGGTTTCGAAAATCAGCCGGTCGATCGGAAAGTTGTGTTTGCGTGCGGCCTCCAGCGTGCTGCGAATGCATAGCTCTGGACGGTAGACGGCGTTGGGCAAAAAGTTGATCGACAAGTGTGTCTGCATATTAAGGCTCGCCGCGCCTTCGATAGCGCGGGTCCGGCAGAGCTGGTCGAAACGGTAGCGGTTGTCTTCTGTAACCTGATTTAACACCGACAGTGCACCTTCCCCGGCCACGCCTCGCACCAGCGCCTCGTGGGCGAATACCGATTGGTCGCGCAGGTCGACGATTGGCTGGTAGGCGAAGGCAAAATCGAAGTCCAGCGGCTCGCTTTGCTGGCAGCCCTGGCAACCGCCCTTGGGTGAGGTCAACGAAGATGGAAATTTAGTCACGGTCACTCCAGGCCGGTCAGGCGGCGAAGATCACAGTCTATCTGGAGGGCCGAGTTCTTGCGCCCGACAGAAACGGTAGTACAGTTCCGACTACTGGCTGAGCGAGGAATTCATATGGGACAGAAGCAGGAGGAGGACGACAAGGTCCGTCTCGATAAATGGCTATGGGCAGCGCGTTTCTACAAGACCCGTGCATTGGCCAAAGCCGCCATTGAAAGTGGCAAGGTGCATTGCCGTGGCGAGCGCTGCAAACCGGGCAAGGAGCCGCGCATCGGTGATGAGTTCGAGATTCGTACCGGCTTCGAAGTGCGCACGGTGAGGGTCGAGGCATTGTCGATCGTGCGTCGTGGCGCACCCGAGGCGCAGACCTTGTATGCCGAGACCGAGGCGAGTGTCGCCAAGCGTGAAGCGGCTGCGGCAATGCGCAAGGCGGGGTCGTTGGGCGTGAGCACCGATGGCAAGCCGAGCAAGAAACAGCGGCGTGATCTGTTCAAGTTTCGCGGTAGCAGCAACGAAGATTGAAACGTTGTGCCGGCCTCTTCGCGAGCAGGCTCGCTGCCACATTCGATCGAGTCGTCTGTGGCAGCGAGCCTGCTCGGGAATCGAGAACGACGCGGTATCAGACGCTACGCACCACACTCATCCGCGACACCATCGGCAGCTTGCCCAGCAACGCGAAAAGCGGCGCGGTCAGCTTCAACCAGAAGTTCGCCGCGTGCCAGGCGAACGGCGTGTAGTAACCCCAGCCCAACGCCCACACCGCCAGCAGCACGCCGCCGATGTAATCGTCCTGTCCCCAATGCGCACCGGCCACCAGACGCGGCAGCATGAACAACACGGCCAGACCCCATACTGTTAGAAATTGTCCGACGGTGCGGCTGAACACGCCCATGAACAACGCCCAGATCAACAACACTGAGGCATGATCACCAGGGAAACTCTGGCCGGAACGGTCCTTCAGCTCCCAGGTTTTTTCCAGGTGCGGAAAGTAATCGCTGATGTGCACGGCGCCCTCAAGCACCATTGACGGGCTGCTGTGCTGCCAGCCCATGTGATCGGCGAATTTGGAAAACAGCGCGCGGATCACCACCATCAGCAGCAGGATCGAGAAAAAACCGAAGAACGCGCGACGCACGTCGATCGCCCTGAAGACCCAGTCGCCCTTGATCAGCAGCGTCAGCAGAATCAGTCCGACGACGATATCGAACGGGCGCAGACTTGCAATTGCCCAAATGTGGAGCCATATCGGGTTGCTGGCCAGCGGTGCATTCAGCGAGCGGAACAGCCACTCGTCGAAAATCACACACAGCATCTGGCCGGTAGGCCATAACCAGAAAGCCAGCAGCGCCAACGGCACTACGTTACACAGAACCAGCCGGCCGAGGTTCCACCTTGATTGGAACAAACCCGGATTGTTCATAAAATGCCTCCCATGGCGAAAAAGCGCCGGCACCAAAAAAAGTGCCAGCAAGCGCAAATTTTCACGTTTTGTAATCATTTTGTCATCACATTCAGATACCTAGACCTATGACCGACCTAGCGGATACCGATTTCACTCAACGCTTCATCTTCGATGACAGCGACACTCGCGGCGAACTGGTAGCGCTGGAGCGCAGCTACGCCGAAGTCCTCGCCAAACACCCGTACCCGGAACCTGTCGCGCAGTTGCTCGGCGAACTGATGGCGGCCGCGTCGTTGCTGGTCGGCACGCTCAAGTTCGATGGCTTGCTGATTTTGCAGGCACGCTCGGAAGGGCCGATTCCGCTGCTGATGATCGAGTGCTCCAGCGAGCGAGAGATCCGTGGCCTGGCGCGCTATGACGCCGAGCAGATCGCGGCCGACGCTACGCTCAGCGATCTGATGCCGAACGGCGTTCTCGCCCTGACCGTCGACCCGACTGTCGGCCAGCGCTATCAGGGCATTGTCGATCTCGACGGCGAAACCCTGTCCGATTGCTTCACCAACTATTTCGTCATGTCGCAGCAGGTCGGCACGCGCTTCAAGCTGTTCGCCGACGGTCGTCGTGCCCGCGGCATGCTGCTGCAACAACTCCCCGCCGATCGCTTGAAAGACGAAGAGGATCGCGCCGCCAGCTGGCAGCACCTCACCGCGTTGGCCAGCACTCTGAGTGCCGATGAGCTGCTGAGCCTGGACAACGAAACCGTCCTGCATCGCCTGTACCACGAAGAACAAGTGCGCCTGTTCGATGTGCAGCATTTGCGCTTCAGTTGCAGCTGCTCGCGGGAACGCTCCGGCAATGCGCTGGTCAGTCTTGGGCTGGAAGATGCGCTGGCGCTGGCAGCCGAGCAGGGCGGCAAAGTCGAGATCGATTGCCAGTTCTGCAATCAGCAGTACCTGTTCGACGCGGCCGATATTGCTCAATTGTTCGCTGGCGCGGGCGTCGATACGCCGTCAGATACCCGTCACTAAAACGGTTCAGCGCAGGTAAATTCACTGCGGAATGACGGAATATCGCCGTTACGACGGGAGGACCCTACTCTTTTTGGGCTTTTCTGGCATAATCCGGCCCACTTTTTTCGCGGTAGTAGTGCACGACTTTCTACTACAAAACGTTTGGAGCACACTCGGCCACTGGCCGACGGGGAACCTCATGACGCAAGCCAATAACGCCGTGTACACCGATCTGAGTGTTGATGATCTGGTAAAAGAAGCCCTGAATCGCGGTGAAGGCGAGCTTGCCGATACCGGCGCTCTGGTTGTTCGCACCGGTCACCGCACCGGCCGCTCGCCAGTCGACCGTTTCATCGTTGAAGAGCCTTCCACTCAGGCCGCTATTGCCTGGGGCCCGATCAACCGCAAGTTCCCGGCCGACAAGTTCGATGCCCTGTGGGCTCGCGTCGAGGCCTTCAACAACGCGCAAGAGCACTTCGTTTCCCACGTGCATGTAGGCGCGGCGGAAGATCACTACCTGGCCGTGAAAATGACCACGCAGACTGCCTGGCAGAACCTGTTCGGTCGTTGCCTGTTCATCAACCCGGCCCAGTACAACCCGGCTGGCCGTGAAGAATGGCAAGTGCTCAACGTCGCCAACTTCGAGTGCGTGCCTGAGCGTGACGGCACCAACTCCGACGGTTGCGTGATCATCAACTTCGCGCAGAAGAAAGTGCTGATCGCCGGCATGCGTTACGCCGGCGAGATGAAGAAAGCCATGTTCTCGGTGCAGAACTTCCTGCTGCCGGCCGCTGACGTGCTGCCAATGCACTGCGCTGCCAACATCGGCGAAGACGGCGACGTGACCCTGTTCTTCGGTCTGTCGGGCACCGGTAAAACCACCCTGTCGGCTGACGAAAGCCGTTACCTGATCGGTGACGACGAACACGGCTGGGGCGAAGGCGTGGTGTTCAACATCGAAGGCGGTTGCTATGCCAAGTGCATCGACCTCTCCGAGAAGAACGAGCCGGTTATCTGGAAAGCCATCAAGCACGGCGCGGTGCTGGAAAACGTCGTTATCGACGACGCCAAGCACGCCGACTATGCCGATGTCAGCCTTACCCAGAACAGCCGCGCCGCCTACCCGCTGGAGCACGTTGCCAAGCGTTCCGAGAAGAACCTGGGTGGCGAGCCAAACGCGGTGATCTTCCTGACCTGCGACCTGACCGGCGTGCTGCCGCCAGTGTCGATCCTCAACGAAGAGCAAGCGGCCTACCACTTCCTGTCCGGCTACACCGCACTGGTAGGCTCGACTGAAATGGGTTCGGGCAGCGGCATCAAGTCGACCTTCTCCACCTGCTTCGGCGCACCGTTCTTCCCGCGTCCGGCTGGCGAATACGCCGAACTGCTGATCAAGCGCATCCGCGGCTTCGGCTCCAAGGTCTACCTGGTCAACACCGGCTGGACCGGCGGCGGCTACGGCGTCGGCCAACGCTTCAACATCCCGACCACCCGCGCGGTGATCGCAGCGATCCAGAGCTGCGCACTGATCGGTGCCGCCACCGAGCACCTCGACACCATCAACCTCGACGTGCCACTGGCCGTTCCGGGCGTCGACACCAACCTGCTCAACCCACGCAACACCTGGGCTGACAAGGCGGCGTACGACGAGGCAGCCAAAGCATTGGCCGGTCTGTTCATCGAGAATTTCAAGAAGTTCGAAGTGAGCGACGCGATCAAGGCGGCTGGGCCGAAGTTGTAAGTAGCGGTTTGCAGTGAATAAAAAACCGCCCTTTGGGGCGGTTTTTTCATGGGCGAATATTTGGGTAAGCTCATCTCAACGGCGGTTCGTCACTTGCCGTGTAGCAGTATGCATTCATTTTTGGCGTGATACGGCCAGAGTAATGCCACTCAACAGTACTGCAATATGATCCTCTAATTAAGGCCACTGCCGCCGTGCATGCATGACACGCAGCACTTCCATCCGGTCTTTTTTGATTGCGTAGACGATGACGTAGTTGGCGGCCGCAACGATTTCACGTGTTCCAAGGACCCTGCCCTTTCGGTACAAGGTTGGGCGCTGTCTTGCTATTTCCCCTTTTGATTCGAACATTTCATCGAGATCCGCAGCAGCGTCTGGGTTGTCCTGACCGATTCGATCAATTATCCGGTCACGGTCAGCAAGCGCTTCCGGGCGCCAGACCAACTTCATCAGCGCCCTCGTTGACGCAGGGCATCACGCTTGGCGGCGAATATTCGGCGAGCATCTTCATCGCTGATACTTGGCCTTGGATCATCGATGCTGATCTGCACCTGTCGCTTGAACCATTCCTCATAAGCGGCCGCTTCATGGGCTTGTTTCAACGCTTCAGAGCGATCGGGCCGGGCGTAGGTTTTCAGTTGCAACGGGTCATAACCGGAGGCATCCACGTTGAACTGGCTGATGCCCAAGCCCTGCAGATAGGTCACCAGCGTTTCCAGCCTCTTGAACAGGCGCGCCTGACCACTGCGTTGTGCTGTCAGTGCGCATTTGCGGCTGCCTTGCCGAATCTCGACCGACCAGCCTCCTGGTTTCGCGACGATGATTGTGCCGCTCACAGAACCGTTTTCGACCAAGCGAAGGAGGGTGCTGTGATCGATGATTTCGGTGCTGGCCATAAATGCGAGCCCTTCGTTGAGTGATGGCTCCCATCGTACGCAATCAATAGTAGTTTGCAAATTTTGACTCCTGGTGCTGGACACGGCGTGTGCAGCGATGATGTTTCGTTTGTTACTGGGCCGGGGCATCTGACTTGCAGCAGGTCGCAGCCGTCCTGTGTCAGCAGGTACAGGGCGTGGGTGATGTGGGTGTCGCTGACCAAAGCAGCGACACCATGACTATAGGTTCGCACCACCCGCTCGCGATAGCCGACAAGGCATCGGGTGAAGTAGGAACGGGACGAACAATGTGTCAGACAGTCACTACTGTCGCTTCAACGCCTTTCAACGCAGATGCTGGTAGCCGGAAATATCCAGCAGGCTCGTGGTCAGTCCGGTTGCCGGGCGGTAGATCGTGCCTTTGACCGCGGAAAACGGCACGCCTTTGCTGCCCAGCGAGACATAGCGCTCGCCTTTGTCCAGTTCGGTGAAATAGGTGTAGGACTGGCTGTGCATCTTCTTGTAGCGGGCTTCGTCGCTAACGATGGCGCCGGTGAGGCGGCGCAGGTCGGTATCGGTCAGGTTGAGAGTTTTGCTCAGTGGCACGCCCCAGCGCTTGAGGCAGGTTTCCGCCAGATGGCGAACGATGCGGCCGGGTTCGATCAGCGCGTTGAGGTCGCTGCTGCTGCTCGGCTCGCCGCCGAGTGCCGTGGCGTTGCCGGCGAGGGTGGCGTGGCGACCGGCCATTGGATAGATCGAGGTTTTTGTGCCGGTTGCGGTTTGCGGAATCACGCAGCTGAAGCCCTTCGAACGCTCATCGCGGGCATAGAAGGCGATGTATTCCTTGACGTTGGATTCGAGTTTCACGCGGTTTTCCTGGAAGTTGCCGATTCCCGGAACCGGGTCAACCGCAAAGATATTCACGGGAATATGTTTGAGTGCAGCGTCCTTGAACATTGCGTTGGCGAGCATATGGCAACTGATACCGCCACGGCTCCAGCCGACCAGATTGACTCGTGTCGGAATAACGCCGTCCTTGCGGAAAGTCTTGATGATTTGTTCCTGTAATTTCTGTTGGGTAATACTACGATCGCCATAGTTGTACTTGCGCCAGAACCAGGAGCCTTCAACTTTCACATCGTCAATGGGAATGCCTGCGGCTTTCAGGCGGTTATATTCTGTCTCAGTCAGTTGTTCGCGCTGCCAGTCGCATTTGCCTTTGATAATGTTCACGGCGTGTTGCACGTTTTCGTCCCAGCCTTTACCGAACAGAGTACCGGACAAGCCGTATTCAGAGGTCTTGGTGAACAGGTCATCGGCTTGCAGATTGCCGCTGCCCGGGCCGTCGACGACGATCCACTCGGCAAATTCCCGTCCGCTGTGGTGCGCAGCAAGCGTAGAAACGATTTCGCCATCCCAGAAGCTTTTATGTTTGTCATCAAACTTGTTGGAGCCGGTGCCGCAGAAAAAGATTGTTAAAGTTGTCATTTTGTTGCTCTTGCTTATAAATAAGAGCGATCAAGTTAGTTTGAAGTGTTGTTGTAAATAAAGGGTGCTGTTGTGTCTGCGTTTGTAATTTTTAAGTTTGTTATATATATGTAGCTTGGTTTTTCGAAAGTTTGTCGAGGCGCTTCGATTGTTACACGCTTGGTTTTCGCTTCCCATGTATCATTCAGTATCGATTCAACCCCGACCTTTTCTCGACTCGCTGCAATCGCCCGCTAGGCTTTGGGCATGGCAGCAGTCAAAGGAGTGACAGTAAATGCACCACACCCTGGAACAGGTTTTTGGTTATCCACAGTTTCGCCCTGGTCAGGAGGCCGCTGTCAGCGCGGTGCTGGCGGGGCGCTCCGCGTCGGCAATCTTTCCCACAGGCTCCGGCAAATCGCTTTGCTATCAGCTGCCGGCGCTTTTACTGCCACACCTGACATTGGTGGTTTCGCCGTTGCTGGCGTTGATGCAGGATCAACTGGCGTTTCTCAAGCGCCACGGTATCTCCGCAGGCAGTATCGATTCGGCGCAGAGCCGCGAGGATGCCAACGACGTCATGGCCCGTGCGCGTTCGGGGGAATTGAAAATTCTGATGATCTCCGTCGAACGCCTGAAAAATGAGCGCTTCCGCAATTTTCTGCAGCAGGTGCCGATCTCGTTGCTGGTAGTCGACGAGGCGCACTGCATTTCCGAATGGGGCCACAACTTTCGGCCGGACTACCTGAAATTGCCGGACTACCAACGTCAGTTCAACATCCCGCAGGCCTTGCTGCTCACCGCCACGGCGACACCAAAAGTCATAACCGACATGCAGGCTAAATTCGCCATCGCCCCGGCAGATGTGGTGACCACCGGATTTTACCGGCCCAACCTCAACCTGCTGGTCGAGCCTGTACGCGGTCAGGACAAACGCCGGCGTCTGGTCGAATGGATGACCGAGCGTCCCGGGCAACCGAGCATTGTCTACGTGACGTTGCAGAAGACCGCCGAGCACATCGCCGAGCATCTTCAACGCAACGGAGTTCAGGCCGAGGCATACCACGCAGGTTTGCCCCACGATCAGCGTGAAGACATTCAACGCCGCTTCATGGCCGGGCAGTCCAATTGCATTGTCGCCACCATTGCCTTCGGCATGGGCATCGACAAGAGCGACATCCGCAACGTGGTGCATTTCGATCTGCCCAAATCCATCGAAAACTACAGCCAGGAAATCGGCCGCGCCGGGCGTGACGGACAGCCCTCGGACTGCCTGGTATTGGCCAATCGCGACAGCCTCAATGTGCTGGAAAACTTCGTCTACGGTGATACGCCCGAGCGTGATGGCATTCGTTATGTGCTCGATGAACTGAAAGCCTCGGTGCCGGAAGGACAGTGGGAGTTTCTGCTTGGGCCATTGGCGGATCAGAGCAATATTCGCTCTTTGCCGTTGAAGACTTTGCTGGTGCAGCTGGAACTGCGAGGCCTGATCGCGCCGCGCTACGCTTATTACGCTGAATACCGCTTCAAATATCTGCTTGAGCCTGAAGCATTGCTCCAGCGCTTCGAAGGCGAGCGCAGGGATTTCGTTGCGGCGATCATCAGAACGTCCACGCGAGCACGCACCTGGGCCACAGTAGATTTCGAGGCGATGTATTCGCAGTATTCCGCCGAGCGCAATCGCGTGGTGACAGCGCTTGATTACTTCCAGGAAAAAGGCTGGGTCGAGCTTGAAAGCAAGCAGATGACCGAAGTTTACAGCCTGCTGCACAGTGATTTTGACAGCGACGCCCTGAGCGCTGAGCTCCACGAGTATTTCACTCGCCATGAACGGACTGAGGTGGCGCGGATTCACGCCATGCTTGAGGTGTTCGCCACCGAACGCTGCCTGGGTTATCGCCTGGCCGAGTATTTCGGTGATCACAATGCCCCTGAACATTGCGGGCATTGTTCGGTATGTCACGGCCAGATCGCGCGATTGCCCGAGCCGCCGCCGTTGCCAGCACTTGTGGATAAAAACTTCGCGCAATTGTGTGGTGAATTTATCCACAGGCATGAGCAGCACACAGGCAGCCTTCCGACGGCCGAACGCCTGACACGGTTCCTGTGCGGAATCAGCGTGCCGTTGTTCACCAAACTCAAGGCGCGGGCGATACCGGGTTTTGCTGCGTTGGAAGAGTATCCCTACGCCCAGGTACGCGATTGGGCGCAAGAGCACCTCTGATCCCTGTAGGAGCTGCCGAAGGCTGCGATCTTTTGATGTTGATTTTTCAGGATCAAAAGATCGCAGCCTTCGTCAGCTCCTATGTCAAGTGTCATCAAGGCGGGGGGTCTATCCATCCGCTGAATGTCGATCATCACGCTAATAAACTTCAAAAACCGCCGTTGCCTGACTAAGGTTGGAATCTGTCTTTGGGCCACCCACAAGAGAACAACATGAGCCAGACAAGCTTCGAGATTCAGCAGGCTGCCGTGATCGGCGCGGGCACCATGGGCCGTGGCATCGTCATGTGCCTGGCCAATGCCGGGGTGAACGTGCAATGGGTGGATAACAATCCACAGATGCTTGAGCAGGCGCTGACGACGGTCGCGCAAACTTATGCACACAACGTGCGTCAGGGCCGCATTGATCAGGCCGAGGCGGATGCGCGAATGGCTCGCGTATCTGCAGCGGCGGATTACGCGGCGATTCGCAACGTCGATCTGGTGATCGAAGCGGTGTACGAGAACCTCGAACTGAAGCAGAAGATTTTTCGCGAGCTGGATGGCCTGCTCAAGCCTGAGGCGCTGCTGGCGAGCAACACCTCGGCACTGGACATCGACGCCATCGCGGCTGCGACCCGGCGCCCGGCACAGGTGCTGGGTCTGCACTTCTTCAGCCCGGCGCACATCATGAAACTGCTGGAAATCGTGCGCGGTGCGCAGACCTCGCCAGCGGCGCTGGAGGCAGCGCTGGCACTCGGCAAGCGCATGGGCAAGGTCAGCGTGGTGTCTGGCAACTGCCACGGTTTTATCGGCAACCGCATGCTGCATCCGTATGTACTGGAAGCGCGCAAGATGCTTCTCGAAGGCGCTTATCCACAGCAGGTGGATGCCGCGCTGCAAGGCTTCGGCTTCGCCATGGGGCCGTTTCGCATGTACGACGTGGTCGGCATCGATCTGGAATGGCGTGCTCGGCAGCTAGCTGGCAAGGGGCAGGATGCGCCCGAGGTTCAGGTGGATAACCGCCTGTGTGAGATGGGTCGGTTCGGGCAGAAGTCCGGCAACGGCTACTACCACTATGAGCCGGGCAGTCGCCAGGCCGAGCATGATCCCGAAGTGGACGCGCTGGTGCTGCGAGTCAGCGAAGAACTGGGTTTCCAGCGTCGCGACATCGGTCCTGAAGAAATCCTTGAGCGCTGTTTGCTGGCGCTGGTCAACGAAGGCGCGAAGATTCTGCAGGAAGGCATTGCCGGCTCGGCCCATGACATCGATCTGGTGTACTTGAACGGCTATGGTTTTCCAGCAGAAAAGGGTGGGCCGATGGCGTGGGCGGATCAGCAGGGGCTAGCGGATATCCATCAGCGCTTGCTGGCGCTGGAGACACGCCAGGGCGATCAGTGGAAGCCGGCGCGGCTGATTGGCGAGCTGGGGGCGCAGGGGAAGGGGTTTGCTGATCGTTGACACCGGTCGGGTGTGCTGACGCGTTCGCGGGCAAGCCCGCTCCCACAGGTAAAGTGTTCGTCCTCACGATCAAATTCAAGTAAGAAAATGCGAGAACCCTGAATGAATCAACGCTCCGACTACCCCCACTTCCAGCCCATCACCACACGCTGGCACGACAACGATGCCTACGGTCACGTCAACAACGTTACCTACTACAGCTTCTTCGACACGGCGGTGAACACTTATCTGATTCAGATCGGTGGCCTGGATATCCATGAAGGCGAAGTGGTGGGATTCGTGGTGAGTTCGGCCTGCGATTACTTTGCCTCGATCGCTTTCCCCGATCTGATCGAGATCGGGCTGCGGGTTGGCAAGCTGGGCCACAGTTCGGTGCAATACGAACTGGCTGTGTTCAAGGTTGGCGAAAGCGAGGCGTGTGCGGCGGGGCGGTTCGTGCATGTGTTTGTCGATCGCGCGAGCAATCAGCCGGTGCCGATTCCTGCCGGTTTGCGCGGGGCGCTGGAACGGCTGGTGGTCTAGACGCGCAAAAAAAATCGCAGCTAAAAAGCTGCGATTTTTTGTTCAAGCCTTCGCCTTAGTGGTGGCGATAGTACTTGTGATGCTTGCGGTGGCCGTAGGCATGGCCGCGACCTGGATGACCACGGTCGCGGTAGTAGCGACGGTCATCATGGCGACGGTCGTAGCGACGATCATCATCGTCGCTCTTGTTGCCCATGTAGTTACCCAGCGCGCCGCCTGCACCGCCACCAGCGGCGGAGCCGATCAGGCTGCCGGTGGTGCCGCCGAGACTGCGGCCAACCACGTTACCGCCGGCTGCACCCAGTGCACCACCAATGGCTGCTTCGCCACGGCTGCGCTTGTCTGCGCCGACCGCACTACCACCCGCGCCGCCCAAGGCAGCGCCGATGGTGGAACCTGTATTGCCGCCTAACGATTGACCGACGACCGAGCCAAGAACCCCGCCCAATGCGCCGCCCACACCTGCTTCGGTGGTGCCTCCGGCAGAAGCGAAGCCACTGACCAGGCCAAGGGACAACAAGAGAATCGAGGAGAACTTCATAGAGGATGAGCCTCAAAGGGATGACGGCGCCGATCCTGAGGCTCTGCAATGGGCGTGACAATCAAAATCCGACGAATAACACGACTTGTATACAATATTGCAAGTTACTGTTTTTTCACCGGAACTTAACCGATTTTCGCCGGTCTTTAGCTACTTCGGACAGGCCGTTTTCATGCAAAAACGGCCTTTTTTGTGGGCGGTCGAAAATCTTCGCCACGGCATATCTGTTGACAGGTCGATCGCATTTGCGAGCAGGCTCGCTCCCACCTTTGAAATGCATTCCAAGTGTGGGAGCGAGCCTGCTCGCGAAGAGGTCATTCCAAGCGCCGGGTCAAGCCGACTTGGCCATGATCAACCCTGTCTCACTCGCCGCTTCCAGCCGGATCGCAATGAACTTCGACGTCGGCGTGTGGCTGCCATCGCCAGTGCTCTCCAGCGGCACCAGCGGATTGACTTCCGGATAGTATGCCGCTGCCTGCCCGGCAGGAATATCGAACGCCAACAATGTAAAACCTTTCACCCGACGCTCGCGACCGTCGTCCCAGATCGACACGATGTCGGCCTTCTGCCCTGGACGGAAGCCCAGGCGAATGATGTCGGCCTCGTTGGCGAACAGCACGTCACGCTGGCCCTTCACGCCACGGTAGCGGTCGTCGAGACCATAGATCGTCGTGTTGTACTGATCGTGGGAGCGCATCGATTGCAGGATCAGATCCGGCACCTGCCCGGTGGCGCGGGTGCGTTCGTGAACCAGATCTTTTGGCAACTGGTTAGCGCGGAAGTTGGCACGGCCCGAGGGCGTGTTCCACTTGCGGGCGCCAGCCGAGTTGCCCAGGTAGAAGCCGCCCGGGTTTTTGATCTTGTCGTTGAAGTCTTTGAAACTCGGGATGGTGTCGGCGATCAGTTCGCGAATGCGCCCGTAATCGGCCACCAGCCAGTTCCAGTCGACCGGTTGGCTGCCCAGCGTCGCGGCAGCGATGCCGGCGATGATCGACGGTTCCGAGCGCATCTGGTTCGACAGCGGCTGCAACTGGCCGTTGGAAGCGTGGACCATGCTGAACGAGTCTTCCACGGTGACCGCTTGCGGGCCTTCGGTCTGGATGTCGATGTCGGTACGGCCCAGGCACGGCAGGATCAGCGCGTCTTTACCGTGAGCGAGGTGGCTGCGGTTGAGTTTGGTGCTGATCTGCACAGTCAGGTCACAGTTTCTCAGCGCTTCGAAGGTGCGCGAGCTGTCCGGCGTGGCCTGGGCAAAGTTGCCGCCCAAGCCGATGAACACCTTGGCGCGACCTTCGGCCATCGCATGAATCGCCTCGACCACGTTGTGGCCATTGTGGCGCGGCACCTTGAACTGGAAGCGACGCTCCAGCGAGTCGAGGAACGCCACCGGTGGACGCTCGTTGATGCCCATGGTGCGGTCGCCCTGCACGTTGCTGTGACCACGCACCGGGCACAGACCGGCGCCAGGTTTGCCGATATTGCCGCGCAGCAGCATCAGGTTGGCGATTTCCTGAATGGTCGGCACCGAATGACGGTGCTGGGTGATGCCCATGGCCCAGCACATGATCACGTTCTTGCCTTTGGCGTACATGCGCGCGGCTTGCTCGATCTCGACCAGGGTCAGCCCCGATTGCTCGACGATCTGCTCCCACGAGGTGTCGTCGACAGTGGCGAGGTACTCCAGCACGTTGGCGCTGTGGGCATTGAGGAAATCATGGTCGAACACCGCCGGCTCGCCTGCCTTCTGCGCATCACGTTCCCATTGCAGAAGGAACTTGGCCATGCCGCGCAGCACTGCCATGTCGCCGCCGAGGGCCGGGCGGAAGTACGCAGTATTGGTCGGCTTGTCGCCGTTGGTGAGCATTTCAATCGGGTGCTGGGGATGCTGGAAGCGCTCCAGACCGCGCTCTTTCAGCGGATTGATGCACACCACCTGGGCGCCGCGTTTCACCGCTTCACGCAACGGTTCGAGCATGCGCGGATGGTTGGTACCGGGGTTCTGGCCCCAGACGAAAATCGCGTCGGCGTGTTCGAAATCGTCGAAAGTCACCGTGCCTTTGCCGACCCCGACACTCTGCGCCAACGCCACGCCGCTGGCCTCGTGGCACATGTTCGAGCAGTCAGGGAAATTGTTGGTGCCGTAACCCCGCACGAACAGCTGATACAGATACGCCGCTTCGTTGCTGGCGCGGCCCGAGGTGTAGAACTCGGCCTGATCCGGGCTTGGCAGATTGCGCAGGTGCTTGCCGATCAGGGCGAAGGCATCTTCCCAAGAGATTGGCTTGTAGCGATCGGACTCGGCGTCGTAGACCATCGGCTCGGTCAGGCGGCCCTGATATTCCAGCCAATAATCGCTCTGCTCCAGCAGGGAAGTGACGCTGTGCTTGGCGAAGAATTTGGCATCGACGCGACGCTTGGTCGCTTCCCAATTCACCGCTTTGGCGCCGTTCTCGCAGAACTTGACCATGCCGCTCTCCGGCGAATCACCCCAAGCGCAACCCGGGCAGTCGAAGCCGCCATTCTGGTTGGTCTTGAGCATCATGCGCAGGTTTTTCAGGGCGTTGTCGCTGGTCAGCCACGCCTGGGCCACACTGATCAGGGCGCCCCAGCCGCCAGCGGCACCTTTGTAAGGCTTGTAGCGCGGGACAGGTTTCTGGTCGGCTTGATGATGTTGGCTCACGCTTGATTCTCCATCGCGGGGCTGTACACCCGCGGCGCACTTTTCTGCGGCAGGTGGATGAGATTGAGGTTATGGCGCCGGGCCCATTGCACGGCAAGGCCGGTAGGCGCCGACAGGCTGACCAGGGTCTGGATCCCGGCACGCAAGACTTTCTGGATCAATTCGAGGCTGCAACGGCTGGTGACAATCGCCAGGCCGCCTTCGGTGGAAATCTTCTGGCGGATCAACCCGCCGATCAGCTTGTCGAGGGCGTTGTGTCGGCCGATGTCTTCGCGGCCGAGCAGCAATTCGCCACGGGCATTCATGAACACCGCTGCATGCACCGCGCCGCAGTGCTGACCGAGCGGCTGGAACGCGCCGATGCGCTGGCGCAAACCGTCGAGCCATTCGATTGGTGGCAGGGCTGCGCCCGGCAATACCTTGAGATCGGGCAACGCCTGTTCGACGGCTTCGACGCCGCACAGTCCGCAGCCGCTGGTGCCGGCCAACTGCCGACGCTGCTGTTTGAGGTTCCAGAACGCACGGTTGGCGATGGTCACCTGCGCGTATTGCGCCGAGCCTGCGCCTGTCAGTTGCAGATCGTAGATATCGCTGGCGTCTTCGATGATGCCGCTGCCGAGGCTGAAACCGACGATGAAATCTTCGAGGTCGGTCGGCGTCACGAGCATCACTGCCTGACTGATGCCGTTGTAGGCGATCGCCAACGCGACTTCCTCGGCCAGCGCAGTGCTGGCCGATTCCTCAAGGGGTAGATCGCTGTAGCTGTAGGTCTGGCTGGCGGCAGGCGCGGGCGTTTCAATTGCTGGCGCCGCGCAGGCTGGGCGCTTGGCGTTCATGGCATCACCGACGGTTTGATCTAGGTCAAGACTAGGCGCGGCAAGTTGTCGCGTCTAATCGCTATTACCGATCTACCGATAGATGCCGTCGATCAAGCGTCTTTTGACGATTTCTGATAAAGCGCGAAACAGGCTTCTGCCAGCGCTGAACGCGGCGCGCCACGGCGCATGATCAGGCCTAGCGGGGCGAGGGTGTGGGCATTTTCGATCGGTTGCAGACGCAGGTGATCAGCAAGGGTTTCCGCGCCGCCGTCGAGGGGCATGATCGCGCAGCAAAAACCGCCGTGGACCGCTTGCAGCAGTTGATGCACGGCGTCGGTTTGCAAGAGCGGTTGCGGGGTAAGGCCACGGCTGTGGAAGTTGTGGTCGATGGACTGGCGAAAATGCATGCCGCTGGTGAGCATGCACAGCGGCAGTTCTATCAGCGACTCCCAACTCAGGGGTGCTTCGCCGAAGTTGAACGAGCGCTCGTCATAGAGCAGGCCCATGCGCGTCTCGTTAAAGGCCAGCGAATCGAAGCGCTCGCTGTCCAGACGCTCCAGATAGGACACGCCAATGTCGATGCGGTTGTTCGCCAAGTGTTCGAGCACCTGCTCGGAGCTCAGCGACGACAGCTCGAAGCGCAGGTCCGGGTGCGCCGCGTGCAGTCGTTGCATCAGCGGCAAGGGATCGAAACTCGACAGCGGCACCACGCCCAGGCGCAGCGTACCGATCAGGTTGCCGCGACAGGCCGCCGCTTCCGCCTGCAAGCCGTCATAGGCTGCCAGCACCGTACGCGCCCACGCCAGCACGCGTTCGCCCGGTGCGGTGAAGCCTTCGAAGCGCTGGCCGCGATTGACCAATGGCAGGTCGAGTTCTTCCTCGAGGCTGCGCAAGCGCATCGACAAGGTCGGCTGGGTGATGTGGCAGCGCGCGGCGGCCTGGCCGAAATGGCGGGTTTCGTCGAGGGCGATGAGGAATTTCAGTTGCTTGATGTCCATCTTCGCTCCAGGCGGTTGGCGGGGTGTGGCGATTCTACCGCCTGCGGCGCGGCAGCGTCATTGGTCGGACTGGAACCGGGTTTGGCTGGGGTGGTCTAGGCTTGGACGACTGACCCTTTATTACATGGAGTGAATGCGATGAGCCTGTTCAGTTTTTTGAAAGAAGCCGGTGAAAAGATTCTCGATGCACTGACGCCGGACAAGGCCGAGGCCAACAGCGCAGCGCTGACCAAGCACGTGCAGGAAGCGCTGACCGGTATCGATACGTCGAAGATCCAGGTCAAGGTTGAGGGCGAGAAAGTCATCGCCACGGGTGAAGCGGCGAGTCAGGAAGAGAAAGAAAAGATTCTCTTGGCCCTGGGTAACGTCGCCGGCGTGAGTGGTGTGGACGATCAGATCACCGTGACGGGTGGCGTTGCCGCCGCTGCAAAATTTGTCACGGTCGAGAAGGGCGACACGCTGAGTGCGATTTCCAAGCGCGTGTATGGTGACGCCAACCAGTACAACAAGATTTTCGAGGCCAACAAACCTCAGCTCAAACATCCAGACAAGATCTACCCGGGACAAGTACTGCGCATTCCTGAATAACATTCGAAAGCGCTTTCGCGAGCAGGCTCGCTCCCACATTTGAAACGCACTTCAGTGTGGGAGCGAGCCTGCTCGCGAAGGCAGCAACGCGACGTCAAAGCCCTGCAATCAAATCGCGGTAATCCTCGACAGCGGCAAACTCTGCTGTGTCCTTCGGCCCTTTGCGGCTGTCCGGTTCTTTCACCGCCAGCAAGTGCGCCACGCCAAAATCCCGCGCACTGCGCAGGATCGGTAAGGTGTCGTCGATAAACAGGCTGCGCGCCGGATCAAAACCGATGTCCGCCTGCAAGGCATCCCAGAACTGCGGGTTCTCCTTGGGATAACCATAGTCGTGCGAGCTGATCAGCCGCTCGAAGTATGGTGCCAGTTCGATCCGTTCCAGTTTCAACGACAGCGAATCGCGGTGCGCATTGGTGATCATGATCACCCGTTTGCCGGCGCGTTTGATTGCGTCGAGAAAGGTATCGGCATCCGCGCGCAGGGCGATCAAGTGGGCGGTTTCCTGTTTGAGTTCACGCACCGACAATTTCAGTTCCGCGCTCCAGAAATCCAGGCAGTACCACTGCAACTGGCCGGCGTGGCGCTCGAACAATGGCTGCAATTCCAGCTCGGCCATGGCCCGGCTGATGCCGTGCAGTTCGGCGTAGCGCTGGGGCAAGTGCTCAAGCCAAAAATGATTGTCGAAGTGCAGATCCAGCAGCGTGCCGTCCATGTCGAGCAGAACGGTATCGATGTCGGACCACGGTAAAGAAGGCATGGCAACGTCTCGAACGGTGAAAAGATATCCGACGCAAACAATCGGGAAAGCCGCGTTATAGTAGCGCGTTCACGCCAAGGAGCTTTGCATGCGCCAGAAACCCACCGTACTCGCCCGCGAGATCGTCGCCACCAGTCGCCTGTTTCGCGTCGAAGAACTCAAGCTGCGATTTTCCAATGGCGTGGAGCGCACTTACGAGCGTCTGGTCGGCAAGGGCGCGGGTTATGGCGCGGTGATGATCGTCGCGATGCTCGACGCCGAACACGCGGTGCTGATCGAAGAATATTGCGGCGGCACCGACGAATACGAACTGTCCTTGCCCAAAGGCCTGATCGAGCCGGGCGAGGACGTGCTGGCGGCGGCCGAGCGGGAACTCAAGGAAGAGGCCGGTTATGGCGCGCGCCAGTTGGAACATCTGACCGAGCTGTCGCTGTCGCCCGGTTACATGAGCCAGAAAATCCAAGTGGTGCTGGCCACCGACCTCTATGAAGAGCGGCTGGAAGGCGATGAGCCGGAGCCGATGCGGGTCGACAAGGTCAACCTGCGCGAACTGTCGGCGCTGGCGCAGAATCCGCAATTTTCCGAGGGCCGCGCGTTGGCGGCGCTGTATTTGACCCGTGACCTGCTGAGCCAGCGCGGTGTGTTCAGCTATGAGTGAGACGTCTATGAATTTTCCCCATCCATTGATGGCGCCTGTGGTTGAGCTGGCTTTACAGGCTGGCGAGGCGATCCTGCCGTTCTGGCGTGCCGGTGTTGAAGTCACCGCCAAGTCTGATGATTCGCCGGTCACAGCCGCCGATCTGGCCGCCCATCACCTTATCGTTGCCGGGCTGACGGCACTCGATCCGAGCATTCCGGTGCTGTCTGAAGAGGACGCCGATATCCCGCAGAGCGTGCGCGCCGGTTGGCAACGCTGGTGGCTGGTGGATCCGCTGGACGGTACCAAGGAGTTCATCAGCGGTAGCGAAGAATTCACTGTGAACATCGCGCTGATCGAAAATGGCCGGGTGGTGTTTGGCGTGGTGACGATGCCGACCAACGGTCGTTTTTATGTCGGCGGTGGCGGATTTGGAGCCTGGCGTGGCGACGAGGGCGGTACGCCGACGGCGATTCAGGTGCGCGATGTGCCTGCGCCGGGCGAGGCGTTTACCGTGGTGGCCAGCCGTCGACATTCAAGTCCCGAGCAAGAGCGTTTGCTGGCCGGGTTGAGCGCGAGTCTTGGTGAGTTGCAACTGGCCAATATCGGCAGTTCCTTGAAGTTCTGTCTGTTGGCCGAAGGTGCTGCTGATTGCTATCCACGACTGGCGCCGACTTCGCAGTGGGACACGGCGGCAGCGCAGGGCGTGCTGGAAGGCGCGGGTGGCGAGGTGCTGGATCTGAGCGGCGAGGCGTTCAGTTATCCGCCGCGAGAATCACTGTTGAACGAGTTTTTTCTGGCGCTGCCGGCGAAGGCTGCGTGGCGCGGACGGTTGTTGGAGTTGGCCCGAGGCTAACTGCCTGATCCGCAATTCCCCTCACCCCAGCCCTCTCCCCCCGGGAGAGAAAGCCGACCGAGTTGTCTGGCGCTATGCATCGACCTGGAGAATCGAGTCGATTGTGGATTCGGCGAAGCAGTTTCAGGTCGACGTAAATCTGTAGCATCCCCGTATCGGTTCCCTCTCCCTCGGGAGAGGGCTAGGGTGAGGGGCTGTTGATCTTCAACGGTGCAAAACGTACTGCCCGGTAAATCTAACCGCCTCGTCCTCACTTCCCGCATTCAGTATCCGCGTATCCAGCGTCAGCCGCGCCCGCCCATATCGCCGATACATCGCCACAAAGCGCTTCCACACCGCGGCATCCGGCGCCGGGCAGATCGCCACGGCGTCCCCGGTCACCGGCAGCGGATAACTGATCTGCCCTTCCTGAATGACGATGTGTCCGTCGGTAATCCCTTCTTCCTGCAAACGTAGATGCAACCAGCCCCAGCCGGCCAGCACGGCGCCGCAGTAGAGGCTGCCGCCAAACATGGTGCTCTTGTGATTGACGTTGGGCGCAAGCGGCAGGTGCAGGCGCAGTTGCTGATCCCGCCATTCGAGAACTTCAAGTCCCATCTCGGCAGTCAGCGGAATGTCGTGATGCAGCACCGTTTGCAGGTATTCGCTTGCGCTGCTCATTCGTTGTCTTCCCCGTGGCTGCTTTCGCCGAAATTCAGACCGTGTTTGCGCAGCTTGTCATGCAGGGTCTTGCGCGGAATACCCAAGGCTTCGGCGAGGCTGCGCACCGAGCTGTGCGAGCGCGCCAGCTCGGCGGCGATCAGCGATTTCTCGAAGTTTTCCACTTGCTCGCTGAGGCCGCCGCTGACCACTTCGACCGGCGCGCCGCCGCTGCCATCAGCGCTGTTGTCCAGTGCCAGCTCAAGCCCAAGGGCGAAGCGTTCGGCGGCATTTTGCAGTTCACGTACATTGCCCGGCCAGGTGTGGCGCAGCAGCAGGGCGCGGTGTGCCGGTTGCAGTTCGTGGGGGGGCAAGCCGTGACGGGCGCTGGCTTCATCGGCGTAATGCTGGAACAACACCAGTGCGTCTTCGCCCCTTTCGCGCAGCGGCGGGATGCGCAGCGGCGCGACATTGAGGCGGTAATACAAGTCGGCGCGGAAGCGACCCTGATCCGCCGCCTGGCGCAGATCTTCCTTGGTCGCGGCGATGACGCGGATGTCCAGCGGGATCAACTGATTGCCGCCCAGGCGTTCGACGACGCGCTCCTGCAGCATGCGCAGCAGCTTCACTTGCACGTCCATGCTCATGCTTTCGATTTCGTCGAGAAACAGCGTGCCGCCGTTGGCGAATTCGAATTTGCCGATGCGGCGTTTCTGCGCGCCGGTGAAAGCGCCGGGCTCGTGACCGAACAGTTCGCTTTCCACCACCGATTCGGCCAAGGCGCCGGCGTTGATCGCTACGAACGGACCGTTGCGGCGGCTCGACAAATCGTGCAGCGCGCGGGCCACCACCTCTTTGCCGGCACCGGTCTCGCCGAGGATCAGCACATCAGCCTTGGTCGCCGCCAGCGCACCGATCTGCTCACGCAGGCGCAGCATTGGCGTCGAATGGCCGACCAGTCGCGCGCTCAATTCGTTGCGGTCGCTCAAGGCCAGACGCAGGCTGCGGTTGTCCAGCACCAGCCGCCGTAACGCGAGGGCGCGACGGACGCTGTCGAGCAGTGCATCGCTGGCAAAGGGTTTTTCCAGAAAATCGTAAGCGCCGGCGCGCATCGCCTGCACCGCCAGCGGTACGTCGCCATGGCCGGTGATCAGCAGCACCGGCAACTCGGGATCCTGTGCATGCAACTCGCTCAACAGTTCGAGGCCGTCCATGCCCGGCATGCGGATGTCGCTGACCACCACCCCCGGCCAGTCACGCTCCAGTTGCGCGGCCAGGCCCTTGGCTTCGGACAGCGGCAGGATTTTCAGGCCGGCCAGGTCCAGGGTCTGGCCAAGGGCCTGGCGCAAGTGCGGATCGTCGTCGATCAACACTACCTGGATGCGATTGTCGATGGTCATGCACTTCGATCCTCGGACGGTTGCAGGCTGACTCCCGGCGCACCGGCGCGCAGGCGCAGGGTGATCAGGGCGCCGCCTTGCTTGTGGTTGGCGAACGACAGCTCGCCACCAAAGGCGCGCATCAGCGTTTCACAAATGGCCAGCCCCAGACCCAGACCCTGGGTGCGGGTCTTGGTGGTGTAGAAGGGCTCGCTGGCGCGGCCAAGGGCTTCCATGCAGAACCCGGGGCCGTTGTCGCGAATGTACAGATTGACGCCGTCGGCGGTGGCTTCGGCACTCAGCCACAATTTGCGCGGCGGGCCTTTTTCGGTCAGGGCATCGAGAGCATTGGCCAGCAGATTGCCCAGCACTTGGCGCAGGCGGGTTTCGCCGGCCTCGACCCACAGCGTGGCTGCGGGCAAGTCGCGGATCAATTCGACCTCCATACTGCGCCGACGTTTGGCCAGCAATGCCAGCGCATCATCCAGCGCCGGTTGCAGGGCGACGCTTTCCGGTGCGTGGCGATCGCGGCGGGCGAAGGCGCGCAGGTGGGCGATGATCGAGGCCATGCGCCCGGTCAGTTCGCTGATCAGCTTGAGGTTGCCGCGCGCGTCCTCGGTGCGCTGATGATCGAGCAGCACTTCGGCGTTTTCCGCATAGCTGCGAATCGCCGCCAGCGGCTGATTGAGTTCGTGGCTGATACTCGCCGACATGGTCCCCAGCGCCGACAATTTGCCCGCCTGGACCAGATCGTCCTGGGCGCGCACCAGCTCCTGCTGCGCCTGCTCACGCTCGAGCACTTCCTGCTTCAAACGCCGGTTGAGGCCCTCCAGATCGCTGGTACGTTCAGCCACCCGGCCTTCCAGTTCGCGGCGCGCCTTGGCCTCGAAGGCGATGCGCTCCAGATAATGCCGGCGACGTTGCATCATCAAACCCACCAGCAGCATCACCACCAACAGCGTGGCGCCGCCGATCGCGACCACCGTGCGCACCGGACGATCAATCAGCGTGCGCGGGGCGAGAATGCTCACGCTCCAGCCGGTTTCGGCGATGTCGTGGGTCTGCGTCAGCCAGGCGTCGGCGCTCAGGTTCAGCGGCCGCGGTTCACGGGTCGGGTAGGGCTGGATCGCGGTGATCGCGGCGCGCTCGGCATCGCTCAACTCGCGAGTGGAACGGAAACGCCATTCCGGGCGCGACGTCAGGATGACCACGCCGTTGTGGTCGGTCACCAGCAGCTGTTCCGGGGTTTTGCCCCACAGGCTTTCGGTGTGGTCGAGGTCGACCTTGATCACCAGCACGCCGATGATCTTTTCGCCGTTGCGCACAGCAGCGGCGAAGAAGTAGCCGCGTTTGGCCGAAGTGGTGCCCAGCCCGAAGAAGCGTCCCAGGCGGCCGGCCATGGCTTCGCTGAAATACGGGCGGAAGGCGAAGTTGCGGCCGACGAAGCTGTCGCGTTTGTCCCAATTCGACGCCGCCAGCGTCTGGCCGGACGTGTCCATCAGGTACATGACTTCAGCGCCGGTCTGCGCGGCGATGTTTTTCAGCAGGCGATTGGCGTTGCCTTGGGTCACGCCGTCGTCCGGCGCACCAAGCACCGCGCGAAGGGCCGGCAGATCGCCGAGAATCTGCGGCAACACTTCATAGCGATGCAGGGTGCCGAGCAGGTTGGCGACGTACAGATCGAGGGTCTGGCGATTCTGCCCGGCGAGTTCGCTGCGGTAATAGCGCTCGGCAAGATGTTCCAGCGGCCACAGCAGCGGCGCCAGGCACAGGGCCAACAGTGCGAGGCTGCGCCAGCGAGGTCTGCGGGGGAGCGGTGGTTTCATGTGCCGGATACGCCTGTAGGGACAGGCGCATTATGCCCGGCCTCAGGCGAAGACGTCAGCGTCCTTGAGCAGCGCAGCCGCCTGGTCCTTGGCCGACAGCTTCGGCGCTTCGTCCAGTTGCCAGTCGATGCCCAGCGCCGGGTCGTCCCAGCGAATGCTGCGCTCGGAGGACGGGTCGTAATAGTTGGTGGTCTTGTAGAGGAACTCGGCGAACTCGCTCAACACCACGAAGCCGTGGGCGAAACCTTCCGGCACCCACAATTGACGGTGGTTTTCCGCCGACAGGCGCACCGCCACCGATTTGCCGAAATGCGGCGAGCTGCGACGGATGTCTACCGCCACATCGAGCACTTCACCCACGGTCACGCGAACCAGTTTGCCCTGGGTGTTCTGCAACTGGTAATGCAGGCCACGCAGCACGCCTTTTTGCGAGCGCGAATGGTTGTCTTGCACGAATTGCGTTTCCAGACCGGTAGCGTCCTGAAACGCCTTGGCATTGAAACTCTCGTAGAAAAAACCGCGCTCGTCGCCGAACACCTTGGGTTCGATGATCAGAACACCGGGCAGATCGGTGGTGATGACATTCATGAGGATTTCCATAGACAGGTGTGAATGGGCGACATTCTTGCGCAAAGTGCTGCGGGGCGCGAGTGTTGGGTTTGAATTGGAGCGTTCATTGAAGTCGGGGGTTGCGTAACCGCCAAGGCAATGGCGATATAAGCGCCTAATAAAATTTCAGGGGTCGTTTCATGCCGCTCGCCACGTTGATTCATCGCGCCAGTTTGCCCGGTCCGCAGGTTTCAGAGGCGCAGGCGCTGCAATGGCTGGCCGAGCATTACGGGCTCAGCGGCACGTTGCAGGCGCTGGGCAGCCAGCAGGATCTGAATTATCGCGTCGACAGCGAGCGTGGACGCTTCGTGCTGAAAGTCTGTCGTGGCGATTACGCTCTTGTTGAGCTGCAAGCCCAGCACGCCGGGCTCAAATACTTGGCCGAGCATTCGGCGATCAAGGTGCCGCGCGTCATCGCAGCCAATAACGGTGCAGATCTGTTGTCGCTGCAAGCCAATGGCGAAACGGTGCATGTGCGGTTGCTGGAGTACATCGACGGCCAGCCGTTGACCGATTTCGATCATCTTGGCCAGGACGTGGTTGCCGGGTTTGGCCGACTCTGTGGCGAGATGGATCTGGCGCTGGCAGGCTTCGATCACCCGGGCCTTGAACGCACCTTGCAGTGGGACGCGCGTCACGCCAACGCTTTGATCAGTCATCTGTTGCCGGTGATCACCGACGCGCAGCAGCGTGCGGTGATCAGCGCTGCCGCCGAGCAGGCCGAGCGCCGTTTGCAGCCGCTGCTGGACAAGCTGCCGGTGCAGGCGATTCACATGGATATCACCGATGACAACGTCGTCTGGGCGCGTGATGCCCAGCGGCATTGGCAGTTGCAGGGTGTGATCGACTTCGGTGATCTGGTGCGCACCTGGCGTATCACCGATCTGTCGGTGACCTGTGCGGCTTTGCTGCATCACGCCGATGGCGATCCGTTTGTCATCCTGCCGGCGGTCCAGGCTTATCACGCGGTCAATCCGTTGCAGTACGCTGAGCTGCAAGCGCTGTGGCCATTGATCGTGGCGCGGGCGGCGGTGCTGGTGCTCAGTGGCGAGCAACAGGTGAGCATCGACCCCACCAATACGTATAGCCGCGACAATCTCGGTCACGAGTGGGAAATCTTTCGCGTCGCGACATCGGTGCCACAGGCGCTGATGGAAGCGGCGATTCTCAGCGCCGTGGACCAGACCGTGCCGAAGGTCGAAAAACTGGAATTTGCGCCATTGCTGCCCGGATTGGTCGGGCGTGAATTTGCGCTGATTGATCTTGGCGTGTTGAGCCCGCACTTCGAGGCGGGCAATTGGGAGCAGCCGGGCATTGATCAGCGCTTGCTGACAGAGGCCGCAGCGGTGCACGGGCTGGCGGCGACGCGTTATGGCCAGTACCGCTTGTCACGTACTCGGCCAGACTGCGCGACTGAGCCGGACACGTTCCCGTTGCATGTCGAATTGCGTGTGCCGGCTGGAGCCGAAGTGCAAGCACCGTTCGCCGGCGTTTTGAAGCAAGCGGCAAACGGTGCGCTGCAACTCGATGGCCCTCAGTTCAGTGTTCGCCTGTGGGGCGTGACTCCCGTTCTGGAGCAGGGTGTGGCAGTGGATCAAGGCCAGAAGCTCGGTACGGTCACCGGCCCGCTGCTAGTGCAGATGTGCCGGGGAGCAGAATTCGACGCGCCGCTGTTCTGCACGCCGTCCCGTGCATCGGCGTGGCAGGCGTTGTGCCCGTCACCGGCGATGCTGCTCGGGCTGGCCTGCGACGCCGAGCCTGAGCTGGACGCCAAAACCCTGCTCGAACGCCGCGATGCCAGTTTTGCCCGCACGCAAAAACACTATTACGTTGACCCGCCGCGCATTGAACGCGGCTGGCGCAATCACCTGATCGACATGCACGGCCGATCCTATCTGGACATGCTCAATAACGTCGCCGTGCTCGGTCATGGTCACCCTCGAATGGCGGCGGTCGCGGCGCGGCAGTGGTCGTTGCTCAATACCAATTCACGCTTCAACTACGCGGCGGTCGCCGAGTTTTCCGAACGCTTGCTGAAGCTGGCGCCGGAGGGCATGGATCGCGTGTTCCTGGTCAACAGCGGCAGCGAGGCCAATGACCTGGCGATTCGTCTAGCCTGGGCATACAGCGGCGGGCGCGACATGATCAGTGTGCTTGAGGCGTATCACGGCTGGACGATCGGCGCCGATGCGGTATCGACGTCGATTGCCGACAACCCGAAGGCCCTGGAAAGTCGCCCGGACTGGGTGCACCCAGTGCCGGCGCCGAACACTTATCGCGGCGAATTCCGTGGCGCCGATTCGGCGCCGGATTACGTGCGCAGCGTCGAGCATCACCTGCAAAAACTGGCCGAGCAGAAGCGCCAACTGGCCGGTTTCATCTGCGAGCCGGTCTACGGCAATGCCGGGGGTATTTCTTTACCGCCGGGCTATTTGCCGCAGGTGTATGAAAAGGTCCGCGCGCAGGGCGGGGTGTGCATCGCTGACGAAGTGCAGGTCGGTTATGGGCGCATGGGCCATTTTTTCTGGGGCTTCGAAGAGCAGGGCGTGGTGCCGGACATCATCACCATGGCCAAAGGCATGGGTAACGGTCAGCCACTTGGCGCGGTGATCACTCGCCGGGAAATCGCCGAGGCGCTGGAGGCAGAGGGCTATTTCTTCTCGTCGGCGGGCGGCAGTCCGGTCAGTTGCCAGATTGGTATGGCGGTGCTCGATGTGATGGAGGAAGAAAAGCTCTGGGAAAACGCCCAGGTCGTCGGCGGCCACTTCAAGGCGCGCCTGGAAGCGTTGATCGATAAACATCCGCTGGTCGGCGCGGTACACGGCTCCGGTTTTTATCTGGGGCTGGAGCTGATCCGCAATCGGCAGACGCTGGAACCGGCAACTGCCGAGACTGCGTTGCTGTGTGATCGCTTGCGCGAGTTGGGGATCTTCATGCAGCCGACGGGCGATGACTTGAACATCCTCAAAATCAAGCCACCGATGGTGACGTCGCGCCAGAGCGTGGATTTCTTCGTCGAAATGCTGGATCGGGTGTTGAGCGAAGGCCTGTAAGCAAGGCGCATCCCCTGTGGGAGCGAGCCTGCTCGCGAAAGCTGTGTATCAGTCGCCACATGCGGTGACTGACACAGTGCATTCGCGAGCAGGCTCGATCCCACATTTGTTTTCGGTCTGAAGTCCGATTTGTATCGGTTTAATTGGTGTTCATACAGATAGATTCCTTCTTTACAGCTTTTAAAGCCGATATTTATCGGTTATAAAGTCGCCATTGCTCCGGCATGGTGATCTCTTGTCCGGTGCGCGCGTTTTCTTTTCGGTCGAATTCTTCGACCGTCAAAGCACTAGCCCGGAGATGATTCATGAGCCGTATCGTTACCGTCGCCGCCACGCAGATGGCCTGTTCATGGGACCTGGAAGCCAACCTCGAAACCGCTGAAAGACTGGTCCGCGAAGCCGCCGCCAAAGGCGCACAGATCATCCTCATCCAGGAACTGTTCGAGGCGCCGTACTTTTGCCAGAAGCCGAATCCGGATTACCTGCAACTGGCAACGACGGTTGAAGAAAACGTGGCCATCAAGCATTTCCAGAAAATTGCCAAAGAGCTGCAAGTAGTACTGCCGATCAGCTTCTACGAACTGGCCGGGCGTGCACGCTTCAACAGCATCGCGATCATCGACGCCGACGGCAGCAACCTCGGGATTTATCGTAAAAGCCATATCCCCGACGGCCCGGGCTATCACGAAAAGTATTACTTCAACCCGGGCGACACCGGCTTCAAGGTATGGAACACCCGTTACGCGAAAATTGGCGTTGGCATTTGCTGGGACCAGTGGTTTCCGGAAGCGGCGCGCAGCATGGCCCTGCAAGGGGCGGAAATTCTCTTTTATCCGACCGCGATCGGCAGCGAGCCGCACGACAAGACCATCTCTTCACGCGATCACTGGCAGCGAGTGCAGCAGGGCCATGCCGGCGCCAACCTGATGCCGCTGATTGCCAGCAACCGCATCGGCAATGAAGAGCAGGACGGCTACGACATCACCTTCTACGGCTCGTCGTTCATCGCCAACCAGTTCGGCGAAAAAGTGCAGGAGCTGAATAAAACCGAAGAAGGTATTCTTGTGCACACGTTCAACCTCGACGAGCTGGAACATGTTCGCAGCGCGTGGGGTTCATTCCGCGACCGCCGGCCGAATCTGTACGGCGCGTTGAAAACCCTCGACGGTTCCCTGGAGTCCTGATGACCACATTGAAAAGTACCCCGCGCGCCGATGGCTTCTACATGCCGGCCGAGTGGGCGCCACAAACCCAGACCTGGATGATCTGGCCCGAGCGCCCGGACAATTGGCGTCTGGGCGGCAAACCGGCGCAGGCCGCGCACGCCGCCGTGGCCAAAGCCATCGCCCGTTTCGAGCCGGTCACCGTTGCCGTCTCCGCCGGCCAATACGAAAACGCCCGCGCGCGCCTCGATGTGCCGAATATCCGCGTGGTGGAAATGTCCAGCGACGATGCCTGGGTTCGCGACAGCGGCCCGACCTTCGTCATCAACAACCGTGGCGAAGTGCGCGGTGTGAACTGGGATTTCAACGCCTGGGGTGGTTTCGATGGCGGCCTGTATGCACCGTGGAACCGTGATTCGCAGGTCGGCGGCAAGATCCTCGAGATCGAGCGCAGCCCGCGTTACCGCACCGAAGGTTTTGTTCTCGAAGGCGGTTCGATTCATGTCGACGGCGAAGGAACGCTGATCACCACCGAAGAATGCCTGCTCAACCGCAATCGCAACCCGCACCTGAGCCGCGAAGAAATCGAAGCCGTACTCAGCGACAACCTGTCTGTGGACAAGATCATCTGGTTGCCGGATGGCTTGTTCAACGATGAAACCGACGGCCATGTGGATAACTTCTGCTGCTACGTGCGTCCGGGCGAAGTGCTGCTTGCATGGACCGACGATCCGCAGGATCCGAACTACCCACGCTGCCAGGCCGCAATGAAAGTGCTGCAAAGCAGCACCGACGCCAAGGGCCGCCCGTTCACGGTGCACAAAATGCCGATTCCGGGGCCGCTCTATGCGACCGAAGAAGAGTGCGCCGGCGTCGATGCGGTGGACGGTTCGCAGGAGCGCAATCCTTCCGTGCGTCTGGCCGGTTCCTACGTGAACTTTCTGATCGTCAACGGTGGCATCATCGCGCCGAGCTTCGACGACCCGATGGATGCCCCGGCCAGGGAAATCCTGCAGAAGCTGTTCCCGCAACACGAAGTAGTGATGGTGCCGGGCCGCGAACTGTTACTGGGTGGCGGCAATATTCACTGCCTTACCCAACAGCAGCCAGCGCCGCACAAAGAGTGAGTTGAGTCGTAACAGCTTGAGTTGATTCACAAATCAGCCAGGCAATGATTAGCTCGCTCAGCATCAAAGCAAGCCCGCGGCCCGTCAGGACCGCGGGCTTGTTTGTATCCGCCGGTCGATATTCGGGTCGCCTTGGCATAGCTCTTGTATTGCTCCTGATGCACTAGGGAGGGCGGGGAACTTCAACAGTTCTGTCACAAACCTTGGATAACGTAGCCGCTCACGAACGGGGAGAGAGCGCTGAAATGAACGCCGAAGTGAACGTAATCAGCGAGCGGACTGTGCATCCCATGGCCGTCAACGGCGAATCGCTCCAGCTTGTCGCGCACTGGTTGAAGTCCAATGGAACGCGTCAGATCAGACAACCTGATCCGCGCCGGATGATGATCGAGCGTTACCCCGCTGGCCTGTTCAGCGAGGCCGAGCTGGAAGCCTTGTGGGATGTGATGGAAGGGTAAGAACAATAGGGCTTGGTAAAAGCGCTGCCGGGATGGCAGCGCTTTTTTTGCCTGATTTTTATCCACAGGTATTCAAAGGTGGGAGCGAGCCTGCTCGCGAAGGCGTCAGCACTGCCAATGACTTTGTTGACTGATCCAGCGCTTCGCGAGCAGGCTCGCTCCCACAATTCAAACTCCCTGTTTAATTGGTTTTTTCTGCAACAGCCCAGCAAAAAAATTACGTTTCTTAGACGTTTTTCGCCTATTTAAAGACGATTCTTGAAATTGACACACTGTTCAGGGCGCGGCTACGATTCGGCCCAACGCCTGTGGCTAACCGCCATGACTCAAAATAAGGAGCAGGCCCGCCATGACGTTAACGTCGGCGGGCTTTTTTGTTTCGGGGTGAATACAAGAGTGCAGAAAGCGCCGTTTCAGCCGTTCGACACAGCGCGTTTCAACCCGTAATAAGGAAAACAAAATGTTGAACAAGCGAATCAGTCTGATCGCACTGGGGATATTGAGTGCTACACAGGCCATGGCTAACGACCAGGCCGAATCCAAGGGTTTCGTTGAAGACAGCAGCCTGAAAGTACTGTTGCGCAACGCCTACATCAATCGTGATTACAAAGACGGTAACAAGGACAAGGCCGAATGGGGCCAAGCGGCCATCGGTACGTTCTCGTCGGGCTTCACTCAAGGCACCGTCGGTGTCGGCGTGGACGCTTTCGGTCTGTACGCATTGCGCCTGGACGGCGGCAAGGGCCGTAGCGGCGCCGGCGGCATCGACTTCTTCAAACAGGAAAATGACGGTCGTGCGAACCACGACATCGCCAAGGGCGGTGCTGCGGTCAAGTTTCGCGTATCCAACACCGTACTGACCTACGGCGACCAGATGCCGGCCCTGCCGGTGCTGAGCTACGACAACGTGCGTCTGCTGCCGGAAAGCTATACCGGTACTTTGATCACCTCCCGTGAGATCCAAGGCCTGGAATTGAACGCCGGCCGATTCACCGCTGAGTCGCGCAAGAGCGATGAAGGCCGTGACAGCGGCGGTCTGAAGTCGATCAACGTGTTGGGCGGCAGCTATCAGTTCACCGAACACTTCAAAGGCGCGCTGTATGCGTCCGACGTTGAAGACGTCTTGAAGAAACAGTACGTGAATGCCAACTATGTGATTCCGTTCAACAAGGATCAGTCCCTGACCCTGGATTTCAACGGCTATCGCACCAAGCTGGACAGCTCGTACGTACGCGAAAACACCGTACCGGGCGAAAGCATCGTCACCGGTCGCGACAACAAGATCTGGAGCCTTGCAGCCACCTTCGCCACCGGCCCGCACTCGTTCACCGTGGCGCATCAGCGTTCCACTGGCGACAGCAACTTGGGCTACGCCTATGGCGGCTATCAGAAAGACCAGGGTCGTGTCGGCGACGGTGGTAACTCCATCTACCTGGCCAACTCCTACTGGTCTGACTTCAACGCCGAAGACGAACGCAGCTGGCAGCTGGGTTATGGCCTGGACTTTGGTTCGTTCGGCGTTCCGGGTCTGAGCTACAACTTCGCTTACGTGCGCGGCGACAACATCACCACGTCCACCAGCGAAGGCGGCACCGAGCGCGAGATCTTCAACCAGTTCAAGTACGTCGTGCAAAGTGGCCCGGCCAAAGACCTGAGCGTGAAGTTGCGCAGTTCGATCCTGCGCGTGTCGCAGAAATCCAGCGAGTACAACGTCAGCGGTAACGAGCTGCGTGTATTCGTGGACTATCCGATCAACATCTTCTGATGATCGATCCGCTGTAAGAAAAATGAGAAAACCCCGATTCGTTCGGGGTTTTTTTTCGGCGTTTTTTCAGCGCGAACCGCAAATAACCGGTGTTCTTGTCATGTAAAAGTCGTTTTTCAAGCGCTGCAGATTCCGTTTCAAGCAGTGCTTCAAATGCCTGAAATTCTTTCTCATGGACGCAAATTCTCCACCCAATAGATTAGGGCGTTCAACGCAGCGGAGAATTTGGTAATGATCGTTTTGAACAGAGAAGTGGGCGAATCGCTACGGCGCGACAAGTTTGTCAACGTCCAGGGTGGTGACTTCAATCTCTACGGTCATTTTGCCGACTTCGTCAGACTGACCAAAAGTTGGGAAAACATGGAGCCTGACAGCTACTACGGTCAGGCCGAAGCCGGCATGCGCTACCGTCGTTACAGCGACTTTGAATACAACCCGAAAACCCGTGAACTCAAGCAACTTGAGCACCGCGCTTACGTGCAATCGAAAGAGAACAACGCTTACGTCGGTGGCGTGGTGCGGCATTTTCAGGACTTTTCCGAGGAAGTGATCTCTTCACCGGTGATGCGCAGCCTGATCGACACTGATTTCGAAGTATACAAAAGTGTGCTTCCGGAAGAGTTGCACGATGAAATCTGGCAGTGCCAGATCCATCAGATCCGCATTGAGATCAAACCCGGCAAACAGCTGGAAATCACCCCTGAAGGTATTCACTGCGACGGCTATCCGTTCAGCGGCGTGCACTTCTGGGGGCGTAATAACGTCGAGGGTGCGGAGAGCCGTTTGTACGATACCCACAAGCAACAACTGGCGGCGACCACCTACGAGGAAATTCTCGACACCACCTACTTCCTCGATCGCGACATGCGCCACTACGTGACCCCGGCGCGCAATACTCACACCCATGCCATGGCGTACCGGCAGATTCTGGCGATTTCCTTCTCGCGGCCCGGGACCGCTTTCGACATTGTTCGCTAATCAGATCACCCCAATCGACGGCGTCGAATGCTCGACGCCGGTGGTACTGCGCCGCGCCACCGCCAAGGATGCGCAACGCATGGAGCGCTTCTTCCGCCAGTTCGACGAAGTGTCGTTCTGCGAATGGCAGGACGCCAAATGCCTGCGCGGCGTGTTGATCCAGAAAACCACCACGGCGTACCTGGCTTTCGATGTCGAGGGCGAGATCGTCGGCGCGGTGCTCGGCGGCATGCTCGGCAGTCGCGGCACGATCAACCATCTGGCCGTGAGCCCGCGTTACCGCAGCCAGGGCGTGGGCCAGCGTCTGGTCGAAGCAGCGTCGTCCGACATGAAACGGGTCGGGGTGCTGCGGATGTTTCTGTTCGTCGACGATGCTAACCTCGCGGGCAAGCGATTCTGGGCTGCCCAGGGTTTTTGCGAGCCTCACGGCGAACGAACATTTGAGAGGGATCTATGAATGAAAGGTCCGGCAGCGCGCCGCTGATGGCGACTCATCAGCCGTCGCGCACGTTTGCCGAAGCCAGCCCGGTGGTCGCCGGGTATTTCACCGTGTCGTTTGTCTTCGGGCTGATGGCGGTCAACGCCGGCCTGCCGATGTGGCTGCCGGTGGCGATGTGCTTGTTTGTCTATGCCGGCGCTTCGCAATTCGCCGCGCTGGCGCTGATCTCCAGCGGTGCGTCGCTGACCACCATTGTGCTGACCACGTTTCTGATCAATGCGCGGCACATGCTGATGTCGGTGTACATGGCCAAAGCCCTGCGTGCATTGGGCTTGAGCCGCATGGAGCGTTGGGCTTACGCCGGTGGCCTGACCGATGAATCCTTCGCCTTTCATAGCGTCAAGCTCGGCACGGGCGCACCGGTCAACGTGCGTTACCTGATTGGTTTCAATCTGTTCTGCCACACCTCGTGGGTGCTCGGCGGTTTGCTCGGTGCGGTCTGCGCGCAGTACGCGGCGCACTTGATCAAATATCAGCTCGATTACGCGCTGACGGCGATGATGCTCTACGTGCTGGTCTCGCTGTGCAACACGCGTAACAAATTGATTGCGGCCGCTGCTGCCGTGGTCTGCATGGGCGCGCTGAGCCTGATCGGCAGTTCGCCCTTCAACGTATTTATCGCCACGTTTGTGGGCTGCGGAGTGGGTGTATGCCTGACCAAACGTTCCTGATTCTGGTGGTGGTGCTGATGATGGCGGTGACCTTCCTGCCACGCGCCTTGCCGCTGCAGATCAACACCGAACACTGGCCGCCGTTCGTGGCGCGCGCACTGGAATATCTGCCGGTGGCGATCGTCGCTGCGATCAGCCTCACGCCCCTGTTGATCAAGGACCGGCAAATTCAGCTCGATCGCCCGGAATTCTATGCCGCGATTCCGACGTTGCTATGTGCGTATTTCAGCAAAAACCTCTTTCTCAGTGTGGCGGTGGGGACGGCTGCGTACATTGCGCTCGGCTCGTTCATGTAGCGGCAGATCAACGACGTCGTTCAGCGCCTGGTGGGACAACTCCGGGTTGTTTACCGCCAGCCGGACTTCGAGGAAATCCTCGAAACCGGGAAAAATCGTCAGTCCGTTCTTCTGCGCCGCTTCACGCGAGACCATGCCGACCGCATCCATCTGCGTGATCAACGACAGCGTCAGGGTTTCGCTGCAGGAATAGACCATGCGCTGGCCGTTCTCGTGATTGCCCAGTCCGGCGTCGAGAAAGCGCAGAAAACTGTGGGAATACGGACAATCTTCCGCAGGACGCACCTGAAACTTGTTGCCCAGCAAGGTCAGCGGATCGTTTTCCTGACCGCAATGCGCACCGACCACCTGCACCTGCACATCCGGCAGGACGATGCTCGGCAGCCCCGGCCGCTGCGGGCCGATCAGCACGGCAAGGTCGAAATCTTCGTTCTTCAGCTTGCTGAGGTTTTCCATCGACTCGGCGTAGCTGAACTCCATCTGATAATCGGGAAACACCTCGATCAGGCGTCCGATCATGCGCCGGTTGAAATCAGGCGACAGGGTGTTGTTCAACGCCACCTTCAATGTTCGCTGCCCGGGCACCTTCAGCGCCTCGACCTTTTCTTCCATCTGTCGCGTGGCGATCAACACTTTGTCGATGTAAGGCGTGAGCTCCGTGCCTTGCGGCGTCAGCGTCAGGCCCTTGTTGGAACGGCGAAACAAGCGGAAACCGAACTGCTCTTCGACCTTGTTCAACTGTGCGGCCAACGCCTGCACGGTCAGGCACGAATGCTCGGCTGCGGCCGACAACGAGCCGGTCTGCACGATGCGCATGAGGTTGCGTAAGGTTCTGCTATCCATGGGTAATGCCCTCTGAAGTGGGCTGGGTATTGTTGTGTACGAAACGACCGAAACGGCGCCATATGCCGGCTATATTCCTGCACCTGAGCATAGTTGTCGCGGATTTAGTAGCGAATTGATTTCCCCGCCGATGGCTGGAGGCTGACAGAGGATCGGGGTTTTTGGTGAAGTGGGGGTGATGAAGGTCAAAAAAGTGCGTGGTTTTGGTGCGCGGGGAGATTCTTTTCGAAGAGAAACAGCTTACATCTTCCTAGCTTTTTGCCTGCGTCATACGCAGATAGCTCTCGGGTAAAGTAACGATTTAGCTGATAGCGCCCAACAGTCAAAGGAGATGAAATGGATGTCTGGCATGCGAGCCATGGTGGTACATAACCACCTATCAACTTCGCGTTGACCGACGAAGATCACTCCGAACACAATGCAGAGGTAGCGCTGATGTAGCTACAAAACCACGATGAGGTAATTGAAATGGCTGCACTCCTGAAAACTACCGATGTGCGCTGCCGCATTGATGAGGATTTGAAAGCGCGTGCCACTGAAGTCTTGAACGCTTGCGGGCTGAGCATTAGTGACGCCATGCGACTTTTTCTGCGACAGGTTGTTGCTACTCAGGGGCTTCCCTTCGAAGTGCGAGTCCCATCGGAGAAGACGGCCCGCGCAATGATGGAAGCACGAGAAATCCGTCAGCGTTTCGACTCGATAGACGACATGCTGAGGAATGCTGATGGCGAAACAGGAGAAAACACAAAAACGCGCTGATCGACCTAAACAGTGTGCACAGACTTCTGAATTCAAGAAGTCTTGGGATCGTTATAACCGTGCCGGAAGGCGAGATATGAACGACGTTCGGAAGGTGATAGCAATGTTGTTCCTGGGGCAGCAGTTACCGGCAGAATATCTGGATCATGCGCTGACTGGAGATTGGTCTGGATTCCGCGAGTGTCATATCGGTGGCGATTTTCTGATGGTTTACGAGAACACACGTCCAGACCTGATCACGTTCGTGGATGTAGGGAGTCATTCAGAACTGTTTCAATAGCGCAGAAATACGTAAGCCGGCTTAACTCCGGCTTCTGTGCGTTTGATTGTTACGATTAGTTCGTTTATGTATCAAAATACTAAAAAATTACAGTTATGTACTAGTCTTCAGCTAAGACAAAAAATCAGGAGGCGTCTATGCCTACCTCATCCCCAGCTCTCACCCCACGCGAACAACTCGACGCCCCCGAAGCCGGCCGGGTTGCGCTGAAGTTCTTCTTCAACCTCATGGAGCACTGGGGCTGCAATGCCGAGCAACAACGCACCCTGCTCGGTGGAGTCGGCAACACCACATTCTATAAATACAAACACCTGCCAAACACACGCTTGCCCCATGACACCCTCGAGCGCATCTCTTATCTGATGGGCATTCACAAGGCGCTGAGCATCATCTTCAGCAATAGCCGCGAGCGCGCTTACAAGTGGGTCAGCAGCCCCAATACGGCGGCACCGTTCAATGGCAAAACCGCGCTGGACTACATGCTGGCGGGCCGGGTGGTCGATATCGCCGATGTACGCCGCTACCTCGACGGAGTGCGCGGTTGAAAGCGCCGGCGCCGGTGGATGTGCCATGGCCGCGGGCGTATCGCATCGTCAACAGCAGCTTCCCGCCGATTGCACTGTTCGAAGATGTCCTCGATCCGGAAAATCTTGAAGTTGCCTACGCCATCGAAGCGCTGACCAACGATCGCCTGATCGAACAGGCCGGCGTACTGGCCCGCGTACGTCCCGAAGATCGCCTGTCCGGCCCCGGTTCCAGCCCGGTGATGGCCGCGTTCACTCATGTCGGCAAACGCAGCCGTTTCAGTGACGGCACCTTCGGCGTCTATTACGCCGCCAGCAGCCAGGCGGCGGCGATCGCCGAAACCTGTTTTCACCAGGAACGTTTTCTTGCTGCGACTCAGGAAGCTGATCTTGAGTTGACCATGCGCACTTACGTCAATCGGGTGATCAAGCCGTTGCATGATGTTCGCCAAGGCTTCGAACATTTGCATCAGCCCGATCCGCAAGCCTATGGGCCATCGCAGGTATTTGCGCGACAGTTGCGCGATAGTGAATCGTGGGGCTTGCTCTATAACAGCGTGCGGTTGCCCGGGCATGAATGCGTTGCGGCGTTTCGGCCGCCGGCGGTATCGATTCCGAAGCAGGGCAAGCATTTGCGCTATGTCTGGAGTGCAAGTGAGGGCAGAATTTCGTTTGTATTCGAGATCAGTCAGGTCTGAATTATCGCTTTGACTTCGTCGAGCGTTGTGACGGGAATGACGCTGGATGGAATTCGCGAAGAGGGCGACAAGTTGTAAACGGCAAATTTACTGTCGATGACTTTGTCGGACATGAGTTTCAGAGATGGAAGAATTCTGGAATGAAAATGCTGGTCCAGACCGCACGGCGAGATAGAGCTTCCATCAGTCTCGTAAAAGCGCCCGGCCGACTGGTTCATATCCGCTCCCACCAAAATCACCTTGGAAAAACCCGCGTGATAGGCAAGTTGGAGTGCGAGATACAAGACTGTGCGGGCATCAAAAAAACCATGGGCGAGGTTTTTGCTGAATCCGATACTGCGGTTTCGGCTTCCCAGAACAGCGCGATTCCGCACGAGATCCTTGTCGTTGCGCAGTAGCCATTCAGTAAGGGTCGGCTTGGGTGCTTTCTTCAGAAGATAGAGATCACCTGTCGGTTCAACGGCGAGTTCCTGGGCCTGGCGAGCCCAGAGAGCTACTCGCTGACTGGTGCGCATTGCATAGGCAAACAGTTCAGGCTGTTGTAGCGAAAAACTGGTGTCGGTGCATGCATAGAAGAACGGCTTTATGCCTGTTCCCGTGAACATGGATATCGCGCCGTTCACCGTAATCATCGGGATGTCGGCGAACTGTTCAATGGGAAAGTCCTTCGCGGAGTTGCCCGACGCGATAATGAATACAGCGCCTTGAGCAATGTTTCGACAGTCAGAAAAGTCCCTGATTTGCGAACGTGCGGAGCCGTTTGGCGTTTCTGATGTTGAGTTCATCGATGGTCTCTTGGTCCATGTCATGCATTCAGTCCGTTGTGCTGACGTGATGAAGCGAGATGACTCTTCCACAGCGCCGCGCTTTGTAAGTGAGTGTTGCGCTCGGCGTTAGTTCCCAGTTGGCTGCTGGGCAGCCGATGCGTTGGCCAAGAACGCTCCAGTGGCTGGCGGGTTATCTGGATAGATGCAGGAGGGAAGTCGGGCATGTTTTCGGCAGGCCTGAAACGCAAAAAGCCCTCGCATCAACGAGGGCTTCATATGAAGGTTTACATCAATGGTTCTGAAGCGCGCGCCAAGGTGGGGGTTTCACAAAGTGCGTTCGCCAAACTGATCGGTGTAAGTCTGCGAACTTTGCAGGATTGGGAACAGGGGCGCAGGCAGCCGACGGGTGCAGCGCAGACTCTCTTGCGGGTCGCAAGCCAGCATCCTGAGGCGTTGCGGGATTTGTATCCTGCCTGATCCCCATAGTTGACTTCTTGGCTGACTCAGAAACAACAAAGCCCCTGCATTTCTGCAGGGGCTTTATTTTGTATGGTGCCGGCACCAGGAGTCGAACCCGGGACCTACTGATTACAAGTCAGTTGCTCTACCAACTGAGCTATACCGGCGTGTGGGCGACGATTATAGCGATTGGGTAGATCCTGTAAACCCCTGAATTCAGACTATTTTTGCATTCCGGAAAAATCAGGCCCTGCGCAAATTAATGCGCAGCTTTTGTACCTCAAGCGCAGTAAGGCATTTATGCAGGGCGTACGGTTGAGTCTGGGCTTTCGGGACCCTGCAGTCATTCACTCGGCTAGCCCAATATTCGTCGGTTATGTCGTTTTGATTGGCAGCTTATGCACAACTGAAAGGCGCGAGCACTGCTTGGGCGAAGTTTTGTGAAGCCATTCTCATCTTGTTCGCAAATCCCTGTTTTACCGGTTTTTATTTATATGAACAAAAAATGACCAGTGCTGTTAAGGCGACGAAACATGCGCAGATATTGGATCCACGGAAAATCCATCAACAGAGTTATCCACAGGCTGTAGCGTTTTAAGCGCGTTCGGCGAGCAGCAGTAAGTTACGCGGCGTGAGGCAGGCGTCGCAAAAGGTGCCGAGGCGTACGACGTATCCCTGTTCTGCGAGGAAAAGTGCCCGATCCAGATTCAACCAAAGCTCCAGCGGTCGCCGGAACAATCCGCGGAGTAATTCCAGGTTGCGAACTTCGGCCAACCGCTGCCAACCGGTTGCTTCGAGTGCGGGCCAATCTGGCTCACCGATTGTGGATAACTCTTTGAGCACAGCCAGATCGCGACAGTAATCAGCGAACGGTTTGTCCAGCCAGGCGCTGGGCAGGGAGGGCGTTGGCAGGTATTCATCGACGCCGCGCACTTGCCGTTGCAGCAGGTCGAAAGCCAGGCGACGAGCCATCGAGGTGTCGCGCTGACGTCGGACGCGCGCACCGGCGGTGACGGTTTCGCTCATCGGCAACGCCAGATCTTCCAGCGACAGGTGTAGGAGTGATACCGATCCTGCGCAGGACAAGGCCTGATATTCGTTACGACTGATGCGGTTGAAGCAGCAGGGCGCAATCGCCATTTGCTGGCAACCTGCGGCACTGGCCAGTTGCATCAAGCGCACATGCAGATCACCGCAGGCGTGGAGGGCGACGGGGGTGTGGGCGGCGTTCAATACGGCCGGGGCGTCTGCCGCGAGTACATCCTGTTCGACATGCAGGGCGTGCAAGTGATGACGCTGACTCAGTGACTGGCCGCTGGCGACCAAGAAAGGATCGTATTCAACGCAAGTCAATTGTTGCCCGTCACCCAACAGGCGCCGTCCCAGATGCCCTTTGCCGGAGCACCAGTCCAGCCAATGCGTCGGCTGCGAGGCAAAGGACAAGCGACCGGCAAACGCCTCGATCTGCTGCCACTTGCGCCCGGGCACATCGACATTCAAGCGATGCCCGGCAGCCTTAAACGCATGCCCCGGAAACTCACCGACCGCACTCAACTCTGCCGACAACTTCGCCAATGAAGCGAACGGCTCTGGCGCATCGACAAGATCAGCAGGATGGTTATGCGCGCGTTCTGCATCTTCCAGCGACCGCCCGCGTAGCCACGCAGACAGCTCCGGGTAGGACGCTTCCCATGGAAGTTCTAGGTGAGTGAACGGTCGAGGTTTCCACAGCGCCTGATGCTCAATCAAAAAAGCATCCAGCGCGGTGAAGCGGGCGAGTAGAGCCTCGCCCGTCAGCACGTGGGAAGTATCAGCGGCCTTGGCAGGCATCGACGCGCAGCCAGCGCTCCAGCAGCTTGAAGCCGCGTACCAGCACGTAAGCCATGACCAGATAGAACACGCCGGCGGCGAAGAAGATCTCCACCGGCAGATAAGTGCGGGCGATGATCGTGCGGGCCATGCCAGTCAGTTCCAGCAGGGTCACAGTGCTGGCCAGAGCACTGGCCTTGAGCATCAGGATCACCTCGTTGCTGTAGGCCGGCAGGCCGATGCGCGCGGCACGCGGCAGGATGATGTAGAACATCGCTTTCGGACGGGACATGCCCAGGGCTCTTGCGGCTTCGATTTCACCCGGTGGAATCGCCTGAATGGCGCCACGCAGAATCTCGGCGATATACGCGGCTGTGTGCAGGGTCATGGTCACCGTTGCACACCAGAACGGATCGCGCAGGTACGGCCACAAAGCGCTTTCACGCACCGCGTCGAACTGCGCCAGACCGTAATAGACCAGGAACAGCTGCACCAGCAGCGGTGTGCCACGGAAAAAGAAGATGTACGCATAAGGCAGCGAGCGCACGTACCACAGCTTCGAAGATCGGGCGATGCCCAGCGGAATCGCCAGCAGCAGACCGGCAATCACGGCGATGGCGACCAGTTCCAGCGTCAGGGTCGCGCCCTGCGCCAGTTTCGGCAGCCACTTGATAATGACTTCCCAGTTCATTGCGCGCTCCTCGCAAAGCCGCGAGCGGCGCGTTTTTCCAGCAAGTGCATGCCGGTCATCGCCAGCACCGTCAGGCCGAGGTACATGATGGCGGCGACCATATAGAAGGTGAACGGTTGTTTCGACACGGTCACACCAATCTGCGCGTGACGCATGATTTCCTCAAGACCGATCACTGAAACCAGCGCGGTGTCTTTCATCAGGATCATGAACAGATTGCCCAGGCCCGGCAGGGCGATGCGCCACATCTGCGGCATGATCAACCGGGTGAAGATCCGCCACTTCGACAGGCCCAGGGCCTGGCCCGCCTCACGGTGACCCTTGGGAATGGCAAGCAGGGCGCCACGGAACACTTCCGTGGCGTAGGCGCCGAAGCACAGGCCCAATGCGATCACACCGGCGGCAAATGCATTGAGTTGCAGGTCGGGGTTGCCGAAATACTCACCGAGGGCGCGCATCAGGTTGACCGTACCGAAGTAGATCAACAGCACCCAGAGCAATTCCGGGACGCCGCGCACCAGCGTCGAATAGGTGCCGCCAAGCCATTGCAGCGGCTTGTACGGGGAAGTCTTGGCCAAGGCGCCGAGCAGACCGAGCACCAGACCCAGGCACAGGGCGGTGAGGGCCAGTTGGACGGTCATCAGCGCGCCAGCGGCGAGCGCCGGGCCGAATCCGTAGAGGTCGATAATCATGGGTTTCTGTTCAAATTGCGGCAGGCAAAGTCGGGAGCCGGTGCCGCTTGATCACGGCGCCGGTCCCACAGGTCAGATCAATAGATGCTGAACGGGAAGTACTTGTCGTTGATTTTCTTGTAGGTACCGTCAGCGACGATTTCCTTCAGCGCGGCGTTCAGGTTGTTGCGCAGTTCGTTGTCACCCTTGCGCACGGCGATGCCGATCTTGTCGCTTTCCACCACCGGGTCGCCCTTGAACTCGTAGTTCTTGCCGGCGTCGGTTTTCAGCCAGTCATAGTTGGCGTACTTGTCGGCGAGGATCGCGTCGACGCGACCGGAGGTCAGGTCGAGGTAGGCGTTTTCCTGGGTGTCGTAGAGGTTGACCTTGATGTCAGTACCATAAGTGTCCTCCAGCCAGGTGCCGGCCAGCGTTGCGCGCTGGGTGCCAATGGTCTTGCCTTTGAGCGAGTCCTTGTCGGTCTTGAAGTCGACGTTTTTCGGCGCGATGAACTGCAATTTGTTCGAGTAGTACGGGTCGGTAAAGTCCACCGCGGCTTTGCGCTCTTCGGTGATCGACAGCGAGGAGATCAGGAAGTCGAACTTCTTCGCGTTCAGCGCCGGAATGATGCCGTCCCAGTCAGAGGTGACGACGGAGCATTCGGCTTTCATCTTCGCGCACAGGGCGTCGCCGATTTCCTTGTCGAAGCCGACCACCTGGCCGCTCGCGTCTTTATTGTTGAACGGCGGGTAGGCCGCTTCGATGCCCATCTTCAGGGTTTCAGCCATGGCGCCGGCGCTGAACGCGAGGGTGACGGCGGCGGCCAGGAAGACCTTTTTGAAATTCTGCATGCATGTTGCTCCGTTAGCGGTTGCTGGACATGAATTGTTTGCAGCGCGCCGAAAGCGGGTTGTCGAACACCTGCTGTGGCGATCCTTGCTCTTCTATAAGGCCCTGATGAAGGAACACCACTTCGCTGGAGACCTGGCGGGCGAAGCCCATTTCGTGGGTCACGAGCAGCATGGTGCGGCCTTCTTCGGCCAATGCGCGGATGACACTAAGTACTTCCTGAACCATTTCCGGGTCAAGGGCGGAGGTGGGTTCGTCGAACAGGATCACCTTCGGCTGCATCGCCAGCGTGCGGGCGATCGCTGCGCGTTGTTGCTGGCCGCCGGACAATTGCGCCGGGTAGGCGTGGCGCTTGTCAGCGATGCCGACCTTGGCCAGCAACGCTTCGGCGACTTCGATGGCCTCGGCCTTGCTCTGGCCGAGCACGCGGCGCGGGGCTTCGATGACGTTGTCGAGCACGCTCATGTGCGGCCACAGATTAAAGTTTTGAAATACAAAACCAATCTCCGAGCGCAGGCGATTGATCTGTTTGCCGTCGGCGGCGACCAGTTCGCCGTTCTTCGCGGCCTTGAGCTTGAGTTCTTCACCGGCCACCAGGATCTGGCCCTGGTGCGGGTTTTCCAACAGGTTGATGCAACGCAGGAACGTGGACTTGCCGGAACCGGAAGAGCCGAGGATCGAGATCACGTCGCCGTCGCGGGCGGTCAGCGAGATGCCTTTGAGCACCTCCAGCTGTCCGTAGCGTTTGTGCAAGTTGCGGATTTCAAGCGCGGGCGTGGCCTCAGCCATGTGCGTTCCTCATATATGTTGCGCTCCTGCTGTTGGCGGGCCTTCCTGGCGAGGCGGCCAAGCTAGCATAGCGTTTCAATGGCAGCCAACAGCGCTACGAGCGGTAAACGGGTGGCATGTGGCGGGTTGTCGCATCGGCGCAGCAGACTGTCGCCCCATCAACAACCGAACGGGTGTTTGATCGTGCAAACCCGTGGGTGCCGCGTAAAAAAAGGCGCGATGTTGCCAGCTTTGGCGGGGTGTTGGAAGCGCTATCCGGCCGAACGTTCCTTATTCGCCCTTTTTCTGTGCGCCGCACACTTTTTCTGTGTGTTTCTGGTGCGCGGATTCGTCTTGAAAGTGAGTCGCCGGGTAACGTTCTGGCGAATAGCCATTAAACTCAATGACTTGCATCGGATGCCGGAGCCCCGGCACTCAAGGACTCGAAACATTTTGGCGCAAATATTGCGTGCAGAATAAGGAACAGGCCGTTGGATTCTTTTTACGAGAAAGAATTTTCAGACGCGCCGGACGCACTCGCTTTCCTTGCAAAGGTAGTCTCTATGAGCAGTACCCCAAGCTCCACAGGCCTCGAACAGGGGCTCAAACCGCGTCATGTGACCATGTTGTCGATCGCCGGTGTGATCGGCGCTGGTCTGTTCGTCGGCTCCGGCCACGCCATTGCTGCCGCCGGCCCGGCCGTGCTGCTGGCTTACGCCGCCGCCGGTACGTTGGTGGTATTGGTGATGCGCATGCTCGGCGAAATGGCCGTGGCTTCGCCGGACACCGGTTCGTTCTCGACTTACGCTGATCGCGCGATCGGTCACTGGGCCGGTTTCACCATCGGCTGGTTGTACTGGTGGTTCTGGGTGCTGGTGATTCCGCTGGAAGCCAACGCCGCGGCAACCATCCTGCACGCGTGGTTCCCGGGGGTGGATATCTGGGCTTTCGCGCTGGTCATCACCATGCTGCTGACCGTGACCAACCTGTTCAGCGTGAAGAATTACGGCGAGTTCGAGTTCTGGTTCGCCCTGATCAAGGTGCTGGCGATCATCGGCTTCATCGGCCTCGGTCTGGCGGCGATTTTTGGCTTCCTGCCGACCAGTCAGGTCAGCGGTGTGTCGCATCTGTTCGACAGCGGCGGCTTCCTGCCCAACGGCATGGGCGCTGTGCTGGGCGCGATCCTGACCACCATGTTCTCGTTCATGGGCACCGAGATCGTGACCATCGCGGCGGCGGAATCGAAGGACCCAGGCAAGCAGATCTCCAAGGCGACCAACTCGGTGATCTGGCGGATCGGCCTGTTCTATCTGGTGTCGATTTTCATCGTGGTGGCGCTGGTGCCGTGGAACGATCCTACCCTGGCCAACCTCGGTTCCTACCAGACCGTACTTGAGCGCATGGGCATTCCCAATGCCAAGATGATCGTCGACATCGTTGTGCTGGTGGCGGTGACCAGTTGCCTGAACTCGGCGCTGTACACCTCCTCGCGCATGCTGTTCTCCCTCGGCAAGCGCGGTGACGCCCCGGCCATGTCGACCCGCACCAACAAGAGCGGCACGCCTTACTGGGCGGTGATGCTGTCCACCGGCGCTGCGTTCCTCTGCACCTTCGCCAACTATGTGGCTCCGGCCGCGGTGTTTGAGTTCCTCCTGGCCAGCTCCGGCGCCATCGCCCTGCTGGTGTACCTGGTGATCGCCTTCTCGCAACTGCGCATGCGCAAGCAGCGCATGGCGCGCGGCGAGAAGATCGTCTTCAGCATGTGGCTGTTCCCGGGTCTGACCTGGGCGGTGATCATCTTCATTGTCGCCGCGCTGACCATCATGCTGTTCCAGGAAGCCCACCGCGTGGAAATCCTCGCCACCGGTCTGCTGAGCCTTATGGTGGTAGCGGCTGGTCTGCTGGTGTCGCGTCGTCGCAAGCTGGAAAAGCGTGGTGCGGTGGTGTTGAACTGAGTCGTAACGCGTGATGTAAAAACGGCCGCTGTCAGGGATGACTAGCGGCCGTTTTTGTTTCTGAGCTTTCCAGTCAGGTTAAATCCAGTCCTCGATTCGCAAACCGGAAACGCGTTGAAACTCCCGTACGTTGTTCGTCACTACAATGAGTCCAAGTGAGCGTGCGTGGCCAGCGATCATTTGGTCGTATGGCCCGATCGGCGTTCCAGCCTTCGCGAGTTCAGATCGAACCATCCCGGCCTGTGCGGCTGCGTCGTTATCGAAAGGCAAGACATCCAGTCGCGCGACAAATCCTTCAACAATTGCCAGATTTTTCTCCGGGGCCGCCGACTTTTCAGCACCGTAAATAAGCTCCATAAGCGTGATAGCGCTGATGCACAACTGCCCGGAATGTCGATTGAAGGCTTCCCGGACAATTTGTGGTTTGTTCTTGATGGTGAAGATGCAGATATTTGTATCCAGCATGTACTTGATCATCAGAACGACTCGCGCTCCTGTTCAGTGGCTTGCTCACGGTTAGCCATGAAATCAGGGCTGACGCTGTCGCCATCAAACCAGCTATCCCAGCTTTCTCCAGCAGGCGTAATGACGCGTGTTCTGCCAATCGCGATGACTTCCACTCGTTTAACGTCGCCGGGCATCGCAACTGCCTTTGGCAGTCGGACTGCCTGACTTCTGTTGCTCATGAAAATTGTGGTCTGCTCCATATTCGAGCTCCCGGGTCTGTTCCTGTGATTAGCTCAGGATAGATCGTGCTGGGGATATGTCAATGGGATATACATCGTCACCGGACAAAGAGTAGCTAGGCCATCCAAACAAAAACGGCCGCTGTCAGGGATGACTAGCGGCCGTTTTTTTGTTTCTGAGAAGGGCTTATTCGCTCTTGTCTTCCTGGGGCTCTACCGACTTGCCATAAGCATCCAGCGCCACGCCGAAATCAGTGATGAACTGCGGCTCGCTCAGCCAAGCCTGGGCTTGTTCGATGGTCATGCCGTCGGCCCACATGCGGTAGTCGATCAGCATGTCGGCAGCCAGGTGGGTGGCGGCCATGCCTTCGTTGTCGGCGTTTTCCATGTCGAGCAGTTCAGGATGGTCGACGATGATGAAGGCCAGTTCGCGCAGCAGGGTCAGCAGCATTTCGTTGCGGCTGACGGCTTCGGCGTCGCGCATTTTACTGAACATCGCCAGGGTGTATTCCGGGATCGGCTCGGCGAGGTGGCCGAGGTCTTCGTCCTGATCCAGCGGTTTGCGCCCGACCATGCGGATTTGCTTGGCTTTGGCCTTGGCGCGTTTGGCGCGTTTCTGTTGCTTGTTCAGGGATGCCATGGGAGCTCAGTTCTTCTGTTGGGTTTGTGCGGCGATCGCGTCGGATGCCGCTACATAGTCAGCTTGGAATGCCGGGGATTCGATCCACGCCAGTGCGCCAGCCTCGTCGGTTTCCTGCGACCACTGGCGATACTCGATCAGCGCGGCGAGGATGAAATCCATCGCGCCTTCTTCGCCTTCCTGCTCATAGACCAGTTCCAGCAGCGGATCTTCAAGGAACGCGGTGCACATGGCCTGTTGGCTGATCTTCTCGGCGTCGATCATTTTCTTGAACAGTTCGGTCAGGTCCACCGATTCGAAATCGATGCGGTCGTCGTTCGGGTCGAGCTCGACCGGCGCTTCGGCGCGCTTGGTGCGGTTCTGCTTGGCCTTGGCTTTGGCCCGGGTGGCGCGTTTTTGCTGCTTGTTGGCGGAGGCCATGATGTGTTCCGTCGTGCGTTGAGAGGGCTCAGCTGCGCGGGACTTGCCGCCCGGGTGTATTGGGGGCCAGTACGCCGGTTTGCAGCCAGGTCAGAGCGATGGGCCATAGTGTGGCTTGGTATGCGCTGCGAAAAAAGCCGAAATGTCCGACTTGTTGTTCGCTGATTTCCTGCGGTGCGATACGCCAGTGGGTTTTTGCCGCGTTGCTGAAGTAGCCGAGCAGGCGTTCGATCGCCGGGATCGTGCCGTAAGG